>NZ_JACWIJ010000002.1:3000000-3277500 GCF_017811175.1 Melaminivora jejuensis | reverse complement strand
AGACCGGGAGCCGGTAGCCCGTGGCCCGCATGACGGCCACGCCCGGCAGGTTCTGCGAGGCCATGGTCACGATGAACAAAGGCAAGGCCAGACTCATGAAGGCCGGGAAGGTGAACACCGGCATGGTGAACACCGGCTGCGCCAGCTCCAGCCGCACGGCCGACCACTGCATCTGCCCGCCGACCGCCGCCCAGGCGACGCCAGCCGCCAGCGTCAGCACCACCGCATAGCGCGGCAGCAGCCGGCGCGCCAGCAAATATGTGCCCAGCATGGCCAGCACCAGCCCCAGCGCCGTCTGCAGCGCAGAAAACGCCTGCATCCCAAAACGTGCCAGCACGCCGGCCAGCAGCGCCGAGGCAATCTCCATCGGGATGCGGTTCATGATGCGTTCGAACCAGCCCGTCGCCCCCGACAGCACGATCAAGAGCGCGCAGGCGATGAAGGCACCCACCGCCTCGGCCATGCCAAAAGCGCCGCCCGCCGCTGCCGCTGCCAGCACCGCAGCGCCCGGCGTGGACCAGGCCACCATGACCGGCTGGCGCAGGATGAGCGAGGGCACCAGCGAGCACAGCCCCATGCCCAGCCCCAGCGCCCACATCCACGAGGTGATCTGCGCCGGCGTCGCGCCGAAGGCCTGCGCCGCCTGAAACACCAGCGCCACGGAACTGGTGAAACCCACCAGCACGGCAACGAAGCCCGCCGTGGCGGCAGACAGGCTCAAGTCTCGGAAGAAGCGCATGGCGGGCGATTGTGGCACCAGCGGCGCAACCATGCTGACCGCCAGAACTTCGTTATTGATAGCTGGCAGCGCTTGCTGGACAAGGCTTTGAGGCCAAAAACGCTTGAAATCCACAAACCCTCAGATCTCCACCACCGAACCAAGCTCCACCACCGCATTGCTGGGCAGGTTCAGGAACTCCGCTGCCGCCGTGGCGCTGTGGTGCATGTGGGCAAAGAGTTTTTCGCGCCAAGGCGCCAGGCCCGAACCCAGCGTCGGCGTGACGATGTCGCGCGACAGGAAGTAGCTGGTCGCCATCGGCTCCAGCGCCACGCCATGCCCCTGCAGCAGCGCCAGCGCCCGAGGCAGATCCGGCCCGTTCTTGAAACCGTAATGCACCATGACCTGCCAGCAGTTGCGCCCCAGCGGCCGAGCCTCCAGGCGCCGCTCCATGCCGATCCACGGCACCTCGTGGTTGTGTACGGTGACGAACAGGTTGCGCTCGTGCAGCACCTTGTTGTGCTTGAGGTTGTGCATCAACGCATTGGGCACCATGCCCGGCTGCGCGGTCAGGAAGACTGCCGTCCCGGCCACGCGCGCCGGCGGACTGATGAAGACCGCCTCCAGGAAAGACTTCAGATCGACCGAATCCTGGCGCAGGGTTTGCGTCAGCAGCTCGCGCCCGTCCTTCCAGGTCGTCATCAGCACGAACACTGCGCCGCCGATCAGGATGGGGAACCAGCCGCCGTCGAGCAGCTTGAGCAGATTGGAGCCGAAGAACGCCAGGTCAATGGCCAGGAAGAACGCCGTGGCCGCCAGCACCAGTCCCAGCGGATAGTTCCAGCCATAGCGCACGACGAAGAAGGTGAGCACCGTGGTGATGGTCATATCCAGCGTCACCGCAATGCCGTAGGCCGCCGCCAGGTTGGACGACGAGCGAAACAGCACCACCGCCAGCACGATCATGGCAAACAGCGCCCAGTTCACGAAGGGCAGATAAATCTGCCCGGTGTCGCGCGTGCTGGTGTGGCAGACCTTCAGGCGCGGCAGATAGCCCAGCTGGATGACCTGGCGCGTCACGCTGAAGGCGCCCGAGATCAACGCCTGCGAGGCAATCACCGCCGCCACCGTGGCCAGGCCGACCAGCGGCAGCATCAGCCACTCGGGCGCCAGCATGAAAAACGGATTCTTCACCGCCTCGGGATTGGCCAGCAGCAGTGCGCCCTGGCCGAAATAGTTCAGCGTCAGCGCCGGCATGACCACGGAAAACCAGGCAATGCGGATCGGCTGGCGGCCAAAGTGCCCCATGTCGGCATACAGTGCCTCGGCCCCGGTCACGCACAGCACCACCGCGCCCAGGATGATGAAGCTGATGCCCGGGTGCCGCCAGATGAAGCCCAGCGCATGGTGCGGGCCGAGCGCCGCCAGAATCTGCGGCTGCCCGGCGATGTGGAACAGCCCCAGCGCCGCGATGCAGATGAACCACAGCACCATGACCGGCCCGAAAAAACGCCCTATGCCCGCCGTGCCGTGGCGCTGCACCACAAACAGCACGAACAGAATCGCCAGCGTCAGGGGGATGACCGCGCGCCGCAAAGCCGGCGAGACCACATCCAGCCCCTCCACCGCCGACAGCACCGTGATGGCCGGCGTGATGACGCCATCGCCATAGAACAGGCAGGTGCCGAAAATGCCGATCAGGAGCATCCACTTGCGCAGCCCCGGCGCCTTGTCCTTCACCAACTGCGAGGCCAGCGCCAGCATGGCCACCAGGCCGCCCTCGCCCTCGTTGTCGGCGCGCAGCACCAGCGTCACGTACTTGACCGAGACGATGAGCGTCAACGTCCAGAAGACGATGGACAGCACGCCATAGACATTGGCCGGCGTGAATGGCACATGGCCGGTGCCGAACACCTCCTTGAGCGTGTACAGCACGCTGGTGCCGATGTCGCCATAGACGATGCCGACGGCGCCCAGCGTCAGTGCAGGCAGGGAGGATTTGCCGGTTTGCATGAGCAGCCTTTCGGCGCCTGGCGGGCGAATGCTTCAGTCGTACACCTCGGCCTCGGGGTCGGTGGCCTCCAGCTCATAGCTGGCCGCCACCGTCGCCAGGCGGGCGATCACGCCATACATATAGAAGCGGTTGGGCGCACTGGCGCCGGGCCGGGCGCCGGGCTGGGGCAGCCGGGTGCTGTGCTCGAAAGCCAGCGGCACGAAATTGGCCCCCGGAGCATTGAGGTTCTCATCCGTGCCGCGCTCGGCGTGAACCCGGTAAAAGCCCCCGACCACATAGCGATCGACGGTATAGACCACCGGCTCGGCCACCGCCTCATGCACGCGCTCCTGCGTCAGCACGCCCTCCTGCACGATGACGTCGTGGACGGCCAGGCCATCCTTGAGCTGCGTCATCGCCGTGCGCGCCTTGCGGCTGAGGTTGTCCAGCTCGCGCACATCGCGCACCGTCATGATGCCCATGCCGCTGGTGCCGTTGTCGGCCTTGACCAGCACGAAGGGCTTTTCGTTGATGCCGTACTCCTTGTACTTGCGCCGCACGCGGGTCAGCGTGGCATCCACGGCGCCACGCAGGCCCTCCAGCCCGGCATCGGCCTGGAAATCCACGCCCGGCACGCGCGCGAACAGCGGGTTGATCAGCCACGGGTCTATGCCCAGCATCTTGCCGAAGCGCTTGGCCACCTCCTCGTAGCACTGGAAGTGGCGGCTCTTTCTGCGCACGCTCCAGCCGGCGTGCAGCGGCGGCAGCAGGTACTGCTCGTACAGCTCCTCCAGGATGCCCGGCGCCCCGGCGGACAGGTCGTTGTTGAGCAAGATGGTGCACGGGTCGAAATACTTCAGGCCCAGGCGGTGGCGCGTGCGCAGCGCCGGCTCCAGCACCACCTGCTCGCCATGCGGCAGGGCAATGGTGGTGGCCTTCTTCACGTCCGGGTCGATGGAGCCCACGCGCACATGCAGCCCGGCCATGTTGAAGATGCGCACCAGCTGCGCGATGTTGGCCAGGTAGGAAGTGCCGCGCGAGTGGTTCTCCGGCACGATCAGCAGATTGCGCGCCTCCGGGCAGATCTTCTCGATGGCCGCCATGGTCGCCTGCACCGCCAGCGGCAGCATGTCGTCCGTCAGGTGGTTCCAGCCCGCGGGGAACAGATTGGTATCCACCGGCGCCAGCTTGAAGCCGGCATTGCGGATGTCCACCGAAGCGTAGAACGGCGGCGTGTGCTCCATCCACTCCAGGCGGAACCAGCGCTCAATAGCTGGCATGGAGTCCAGGATGCGCTGCTCCAGCTCGTTGATCGGGCCGGCGAGCGCGGTGATGAGATGCGGAACCATTCAAAGCCCTGCTGTTGCGTCAAGCGAAACGGGCCATTGTAGGGATGGGCCTGCGTCCTGCCTGTACGCATTTTTCCCTCGCGCCTGCCTGGCGCACAGGCCGCCTCAGCGCCGCCAGAACGCCGGCGTCAGCAGCGCCATAAAGCTCAGGATCTCCAGCCGCCCCAGCAGCATCCCCAGCGTGCAGACCCACAACTGGAAATCCGTCAGCACCGCGTAGTTGGACGCCGGCCCCAGCAGGCCCAGGCCCGGGCCGGTGCAATGGACGCTGGCCAACACGGCGGAAAACGCCGTCACCATGTCCAGGTCGGTCAGCAGCAGCACCATGCTCAGGGTCAGCACCGTCGCGCCATACATCAGCATGAAAGCCAGCACGGAAAACACCATGCGGCTCTCCACCACGCGCGTGCCCAGGCGCAGCGGCTGCACGGCGCGCGGGTGTACGGTGCGCGTCATCTCGCGCCGCGCCTGCTTGAGCAAGATCAGCATCCGCACCATCTTGATGCCCCCGCCCGTGGAGCCGGCGCTGGTCGCCACGCCCGACAGCAACAGCATGAAGACCGGCGCAAACACCGGCCAGGCCAGGTAGTCGGTCGTCGCATAGCCCGTCGTCGTCGCCACCGACACCACATGGAACAGCCCCAGGCGCAGCGCCTGCAGCGGCTCGTACATGCCCTTGAGCCACAGCAGCAGCGCCACCAGCAGGCCGCCGCCGATCAGCGCGGTCAAGGTCGCACGCACCTCCTCGTCGCACCAAAAGCCCCCCAGTGCCCCTTGCGGATGGCCACGAAATACAGCGCGAAATTGCAGCTCGCCGCCAGCATGAAGACCAGGCAGATGGCTTCCAGCAGCGGCGAGGCGAAGTAGCCAAAACTCGCGTCATGCGGCGACAGCCCGCCCAGGCTCACGGTGGCGAACATGTGCATGATGGCGTCCGGCGGCGTCATGCCGCCCAGCCAGTAGGCCAGCGCGCAGGCCAGCGAAAACAGCACGTACACGCCCCACAGGCCCTTGGCCGTCTCGGTCATGCGCGGCGTCAGCTTGGTGTCCTTGACCGGCCCGGCCGCCTCGGCCTTGAACAACTGGCTGCCGCCCACGCCCAGCACCGGCAAGATGGCCACCGCCAGGATCAGGATGCCCATGCCGCCGACCCACTGCATGAAGGTGCGCCACATGTTCACCGACAGCGGCAGCGCATCGAGCTGCGCCAGCACCGTCGAGCCGGTGGTCGTCAGCCCCGACACCGCCTCGAAATACGCATGGGTGAAGGACATGGGCCGGTCGATCTCGTGCATGACCAGCAGCAGCGGCAGCGCGGCAAAAAACGGCGTGACCAGCCACACCAGCGACACCAGCAGCACGCCGTGGCGCGGCAGCAACTCGCGCCGGTGCTCACGCAGGCCCCACCACAGCAGCGCGGCAAAGCCCAGCGTCACGCTGATGGCCAGCGCGTACTCGTGCCACAGGCGCTCGCCGGCCCACAGCGAGGCCGCCAGCGGCACGCCCAGCGACAGCGCGAACATGCCCAGCAGGGCGCCGAGCACGCGCAGGACGGGCAGCAGGTCGGACATGTAGGGAAAAGAAAAAAGAAGCGGGAAGAAGCCCAACGCCCAGGGCGTCAGAAAAACGTCGCGCTGACGCGAAACAGCCGCTCGACATCGCGCACCAGGCGCTTGTGCGGCAGGAAAAACACCACATGGTCGTTGCTCTCGATCACCGTGCTGCTGCGCGGGATGATGACCTGCGGCTCCCCCGCCGGTGGCGCATCCACCGCCCCGGGCGCCGTCGCCGCCGGTGCCAGCGGATCGGGCAGGCCGCGCACGATCAGGCCCATGTGGACTTCCGCCGGTAGGCGGATCTCCTCCACGCGCCGGCCCACCACGCGCGAGGTCTTGCGATCGCCCCGCGCCACGATCTCCAGCGCCTCGGCCACGCCCCGGCGCAGGCTGTGTACGGCCTGCACATCGCCCCGGCGCACAAAGGCCAGCAACTCGCCCAGCATGGCCTGCGCCGGCGACAGGGCAATGTCGATCTGCGTGCCGTGCATCAGGTCGGCGTAGCTGCGCCGGTTGATCAGCGCCAGCACCCGGCGCGCGCCCATCTTCTTGGCCAGCAGGCAGGCCATGATGTTGTCCTCGTCGTCATCGGTCAGGGCCAGGAACAGATCGACCTCCTCGATGCCCTCGCCGCCCAGCAAATCCTCGTCCGTGGCATCGCCCTGCAGCACCAGTACCTCGGGCGGCAGCTCCGAGGCCAGCACCATGCAGCGCTCGGCATCTTCTTCCAGCACCTTGATGTGAAAGCGCTGCTCGTGCGCCAGCTGGCGCGCCAGGCGCAGGCCCACGCGCCCGCCGCCGGCGATCATGACGCGGCGCACCGGCCGCGTCGGCTGGCCATTGCGGCAATGCAGCGCCGACAGGATCTGCGCCACCCGCTCGCGCCCAGCCAGCACGAAGACCTCATCCATCGGCTCCACGCGCGTTGCGCCATCGCAGGGCAAGAAGCGATCGGGCTCATCGGCAAAGCGCCGGTAGATGGCCACGATGCGCATCGCCACATCCGGCGCCCGCTCGCGCATGGTGGCAATCTGCATCCCGGTCAGGGGCGCGCCGGCGCGCGCGCGCACCGACACCAGGCAGGCCCGCCCGCCGGCAAACTCGCGCACCTGCAGCGCCTCGGGGTACTGCACCAGCTTGCCGATGTAGCGCGTGAGCGATTCTTCCGGGCAGATGATGCGATCGACGCCAAAGCCCTCCTTGCCCAGCAGCGCATCGTCGCCGGCAAAGGCAAACCCCGACGAGCGCACGCGCGCGATGCGCGTCGGGATGTTGAACACCAGTTGCGCCACCTTGCAGCACACCAGATTGGTCTCATCCTGCGCGGCGCAGGCAATCAGCAAATCCGTGTCGCGCGCCCCCGCATCCAGCAACACCGCCGGGTCGATGCCATTGCCGACCACCCGCGCAGGTCATGGCGCTCCTGCAGCTCGCGCAGGCGGCGCGCATCGGTGTCGATCACGGTGATGTCGTTCTTCTCCGACACCAGGCTCTCGGCCACGCTCTGGCCGACCCGGCCCGCGCCCAGGATGATGATTTTCAAGGCCTGCGGCATAGGCTTGCGGGCGCCTCACAGGCGCACGTCGCCCTCGCCCAGCACCACCCATTTGAGCGAGGTCAGCCCCTCGATGCCCACCGGCCCGCGGGCGTGGAACTTGTCCGTGCTGATGCCGATCTCCGCGCCCAGGCCGTACTCGAAGCCATCGGCAAAGCGCGTGCTGGCATTCACCATGCAACTGGCCGAATCCACATCGCGCAGAAAGCGCTGAGCGTGCATATGGTCGCGCGTCAGGATGGCATCCGTGTGGTGGCTGCCGAAGCGGTTGATGTGGGCAATGGCCTCATCCAGCCCCGCCACCACCTTGACGCTGATGATGGGCGCCAGGTATTCCTCGCTCCAATCGTGCTCGCTGGCCTCGGCCAGATCGGCGCCCGGCACGCTGGCGCGCAGGATGGCCAGCGCCTCGGGGCAAGCGCGCATCTGCACGCCCTTGGCGGCATAGACGGCGCCGATCCTGGGCAAAAAATCCCCCGCCACGCCGCGCGCCACCAGCAGGCTCTCGGTGGCATTGCAGGGGCTGTACTTGCTGGTCTTGGCGTTGTCGGCCACCTGCACCGCCATGTCGAGGTCGCAGGGGTCATCGACATAGGTATGGCAGTTGCCGTCCAGGTGCTTGATGACCGGCACCTTGGCCTCCGCGCTGATGCGCTCGATCAGGCCCTTGCCGCCGCGCGGGATGATCACGTCCACATACTCGGGCATGGCGATCAGCTGGCCGACGGCGGCGCGGTCGGTCGTCGCCACCAGCTGCACCGCGTGCTCGGGCAGGCCGGCCTCGGCCAGCGCCTGGGTGACCAGCGCCGCCAGCGCGCGGTTGGAATCAATCGCCTCCGAGCCGCCGCGCAAAATCGCCGCATTGCCGCTCTTGATGGACAGACTGGCCGCCTCGATGGTCACATTGGGCCGGCTCTCGTAGATCATGCCGAACACGCCGATGGGCACGCGCATCCGGCCCACGCGGATGCCGCTGGGCTGCTGCATCATGCCCTGCACCTCGCCAATGATGTCGGGCATAGCGGCCAGCTGCTCGCAGCCCTGGGCGCAGGTCTCGATGACCCTGGGCGTGAGCTTGAGGCGATCGACCATCGGCTCGGCCAGACCGGCGGCGCGGGCGCGCTCCAGATCCTGCACATTGGCCGCCGCCAGGGCCTCGCCACTGGCGCGCAACAGCCGGGCCAAGGCCAGCAACGCTTTGTTTTTGATAGCTGCTGGCGCTTGCGCCATAAGGGCTGAGGCCGCTTTTGCCTGCAAACCAAGGGTATGGGTGTATTCAGCGATATTGAGCGCGTTCATGGGGCGCGATTCTGGCCCAGATGCCATGCCCCTTCCTGACAGCGCGCCGCAGCGCGCTACCCTTGGCGCCCATGAACCACGCCCTTGCCCGCACCCAACTCGACAACCTGCGCGCCGACCTGCAGCAACTGGCCGGCCAGCGCATCAGCAACCACGCCTTCAGCGCCGCCGCCCGCGCCCAGGGCGAACTGCTCCAGAGCCTGCCGCCGCGCTATGGCGAGGTCTTGCTGGGCCTGCTCGACCGGCTGGAGGCCGGCGCCATGTTCACCGAGGAAAGCTGCTCGTTCAGCCACAGCGCACTGGTCGATGCGCTGACGCAGTGGGCCAGCAAGGCCGAGGCGGCGCTGCAGGCCCAGGCCGGGCCGAACACCTGACACCCACCGCACACCCCCTCATGCCCCTTCCCCCGCTGGCCCCGCCCCCGATGCGGGACACAATCAGCCCTTGTCCCCCGGGCAGACAAGCGAAGCGCGGCCAGCTGTGACAACCCATTACCCGGGATGGCCTGCGCTGCCTCCACCTCCCCCGACCCGCCATGAGCCACGCCCGCGCCCACACCGCCCTGCTGCAAGCCCTGCCGCCGCGCTATGGCCAGGTGCTGCTCGACCTGCTCGACCGCCTGGAGGCCGGCGCCACCTTCACCGACGAGGGCTGCTGCTGCTCCTTCAGCCACGGCGCGCTGGTCGAATCGGTCGGCCAGTGGGTTGCCAGGGCCGGCCAGGCGCTGGATGCGGCCTGAAGCGCCACACCCGGCACGCCACAAGCATCAAATCCGGCTCCAGCCCTTACCAGACAAGCGCTGACAGCTATCAAAAAAAGAATTTCCGCACACCATGACCCCTGCCCAATTCATCGCCAAATGGGGGCCGGGCGGCTCCAGCGCCCACCTGAACGAGGAGCAGGGCGCGCAAAGCCACTTTCTCGACCTGTGCGAGCTGCTGCAGGTGCCCAAGCCCGGCAGCCCCGAGGCCGCCGATGAATACCTGTTCGAGCGCCGCTCCCTGGTGCTGGGCGAGGCGCGTGGCTATGCCGATGTGTTCTATCGCAACCACTTCGCCTGGGAGAACAAGGCCCCCGGCAAGAACCTCGACGCCGCGCTGCGCCAGCTGCAGCAATACAGCCTGGCGCTGGCCAACCCGCCGCTGCTGGTGGTGTGCGACCGGCTGACGATCCGCGTCCACACCCAGTTCAACGGCCACCCGAGCGAGACGCACACCGTGCGCATCGACCAGCTCGACCAGGCCGCCAGCTGCGAGCTGCTGCGCCGCCTGTGGCTGGCCCCGGAGAGCTTTCGCCCGCGCCAGACCAACCGCGACATCACCGAAGAGGCCGCGCACAGCTTCGCCCTTCTGGCCGAGCAACTGCGCCGGCGCGGCCACCATGCGGATGTCGTGGCGCACTTTCTGACGCAGTGCCTGTTTTGCTTCTTCGCCGAGGACGTGGGCCTGCTGCCGGCGCGCATGTTCGAGCGCCTGGTGAACAACCGCCAGCTCACCAGCGAGCGCCTGACGCAAGGCCTGGCCAGCCTGTTTGCCACCATACAACCGCTTCGTGCAGTGGCTGGAGGTGCTGCGCAATTACCGCGCGCTTGATCCGGCCTGCGGCAGTGGCAATTTTTTGTTTCTGGGCCTGAAGGCGCTCAAGGACGTGGAGCTGCTCACCATCACCGCCGCTGCCGACCTCGGGCTGGATCGCGAGCAGGATCTGGTCACCGGCGTACACAACATGCTGGGCATCGAGCTCAATGAATACGCTGCCGAGCTGGCGCGCGTGTCGCTGTGGATCGGCGAAATCCAGTGGCGCATCGCCCACGGCTACCCGCCCAAGACCAACCCGGTGCTGGAGCCGCTGGAGCAGATCGAATGCCGCGATGCGCTGCTGGCGTGGCCCGCGTCCCCAGCCGCCGCCGCGCCCGTTTCACCCCCTCACCCCCACCCTCTCCCCCAAGGGGCGAGGGAGCCGAAAGCCGACTGGTCGCGCCGGTCATGGGAGCCTCGTTCAGCCGCACTCAGCGCGCCAGCCGGGCCACCTGCAGCGCCAGCCGGGCCAGCGCCTGCCAGGCATCCTGCGGCCAGTCGGGCACTTTCAGACCCTTGACAATGCCATCCACCTGATGCGCCGCTTGCAGCAGGCGCGTCAGCTGCGCGTCGCTGGCGCGGCCCAGGAGGTGGGCAAAGGCGCGCTCCCTGGCGCCCCAGATGCGGTTTTCGCGCAGCGCCACGGGCAGGGGTTTGCCGGCGGCCAGGGCGTCCTTGCAGCGCTTGAGCGCGCGGATGTCCTCGGCCAGCGTCCAATGCACCAGCACAGCCGCCGTGCCCTCGGCCTCCAGGCCGTCGAGCATTTTCTGCACGCGCAGCACCTGGCCGGCCAGCACGGCTTCGGACAGCTTGAACACGTCGTAGCGCGCAACGTTGAGCACGGCGGCTTCGACTGCGCCACCCGGCAGCTCGCCCGGCGGGTGCAGCAGGGCCAGTTTGCTGATCTCCTGGTGCGCGGCCAGCAGGTTGCCCTCGACCCGGTCGGCAAAAAATTGCAGCGTGCGCTGGCCGGCCTCGCCCGGCGGCACGCGCTGGCCCTGGGCGGCCAGGCGCTGGGCGATCCAGGCGGGCAGCTGGGCGCGCTCGACGGGGTCGATCTGGATGGCGGCGCCGGCGCCCTCCAGGGCCGTGAACCAGGCGCTGGTGCGCGTGGCCTTGTCCAGGCGCGGCAGGCTGATGAGGGTGAGCAGGGCGTCGTTGCCGGGGGCGCTGGCGGCGATCTGCTGCAGCGCGGCCGAGCCGTCCTTGCCGGGCTTGCCGCCGGGGATGCGGACTTCGACGATCTGCCGCTCGGCAAACAGCGACAGCGAGCCGCCGGCGGCCAGCACGGCGCTCCAGTCGAAATGCGCGCCGGCGACGGTGAAGCTTGAGCGCTCGGTGTAGCCCTGCGCGCGGGCGGCGGCGCGGATGGCGTCTTGCGCCTCCTGCTGCAACAGCGGCTCGTCGCCGTGCAGCACATACAGGGGGCGCAGCGGGCCTTTTTGCAGGTGGGCGGGGAGCTGGGGCAGGGGCAGGTGCATGGCCGTCCCTACTCCTTGCCCCATTGCGGGAAGGCGGGGATGGGGGCCGGCTGGCGCTGGCGTGCCGCAGGGGACAAGCCAGCGCCGCTGGCCCCCACCCCAGCCCTCCCCCAGGGGGGAGGGAGCAGGAGGAAAGGCTTTTGGCCGGCGTGGAAGAAGCGCGAGCAGCTATCGAATTTTTCACTGCCGCAGCGGCCCCTTGACCGTCGCCAGGCGCCGCATGAGCTGCTGCACCAGGTCGGTCTGCATGTTGCGGAACAGCAAAGCCTCCTCGCCCTCCTTGGACAGGGCGATGGTCTCGCTGTAACTGACATCGCGCGTCTGCACGATTTCGGTCGGGGCGATCCACTCCTGCCCGGCCTGGTCGCGCAGGCGAAAGCGCAGGCGCAGGCGCAGTTGCAGCTCGCGCACCTGGCCGGTGGCGCTCTGGCCGACGATGACGCGCTCGGGCGCCTCGGACAGGATGTCCAGCACGACCTGCGCCTGGGGCAGTTGCGCCGGCTCGGTCAGCAGGTTCAGGCCCGCGTTGACGCTTTGCAGCGTGCGGATCAATTCACGCGCAACGCCCGAGCCGGCGGGGGCCTGCACGTACAGCGAGGAAAACGCCAGGTGCGGCACGCCGCGCAGGCGAAAGCCGCAGGCGGACAGCGTTGCCGCAGCGGCAGTGCCGAGGGTGGCCAGGAGCAGGGTGCGCTTGTGCATGGACTGGGGAGGTTGTGGGTTGGGCGTTCGTTGTGCGGGGCCACCGCAGCGCTCGTGAAGCCCTCAGACCACGATGTTGACCAGGCGGCCCGGCACGACCACGACTTTTTTCGCGGGGCGGCCTTCGGAGAATTTCTCGAACTCCGCCGACGCCAGCGCCGCCTGCTCGATGGCCGCCTTGTCGGCGCTGGCCGGTACGCGCAGCGCGCCGCGCAGCTTGCCGTTGACCTGCAGCACCAGCTCCAGCTCGTCCTGCACCAGGGCGTCCGGATCGACCTGCGGCCAGGGGGCGTCCAGCAGGTCGCCCAGGGCGCCGGCATAGCCCAGCTCCTGCCACAGCGCATGGGTGATGTGCGGCGTGGCCGGGTACAGCACGCGCAGCAGGATGCCAAAGCCCTCGATCAGCGCGACCTGCGCGCCGGCGTCGCCGTGGGCCTTGAAGTCCTCCAGCGCGTTGATCATCTTCATGCAGCCCGACACCACGGTGTTGTATTGCATTCGCTGGTAGTCGTAGTTGACTTGCTTGAGCACGGTGTGGATCTCCAGCCGCAGCGCACGCGCCGCCGGGCCGAAGCTCACGCCAGCCAGGCTGGTGGCGCCGGCCACGCTGGCCAGGGCGGCCTCGCGGTCGATGGCGGCCAGCCGCACGCCGAAGTTCCACACGCGGCGCAGGAAGCGGTGGCTGCCCTCGACGGCGGCATCGTTCCACTCCAGCGTCAGCTCGGGCGGCGAGGTGAACATGGTGTACAGCCGCGCGGTGTCGGCGCCGTAGCGCTCGATCAAGTCCTGCGGATCGACGCCGTTGTTCTTGGACTTGGACATGGTGCCCACGCCCTCGTAGTCGATGGGCGTGCCCACGGGCAGCAGGCCATCGGCGCTCTCGACGGCGTTCTTCAGCCGCGTGCCGATGCTCTTGCCGGACTCGTCGGTGATGTGCTCGACATCGTGCGGCCAGAAGTATTCCTTGCCGCCGCGCGCCGTGCGCCGGCTGTAGATGTGGTTGAGCACCATGCCCTGGGTGAGGAGCCGGGTGAAGGGCTCATCGACCTTGACCAGGCCCAGGTCGCGCATGACCTTGGTCCAGAAGCGCGCATACAGCAGGTGCAGGATGGCGTGCTCGATGCCGCCGATGTATTGATCCATGCCGCTGCCGCCAGTGGCATTGTTGGCATCGCGCATCCAGTAGTCGGTGCCGCTGCCCACCATCTGCTCGTGGTTGCCCGCGTCGCAGTAGCGCATGAAGTACCACGACGAGTCCACGAAGGTGTCCATGGTGTCGGTCTCGCGCCGCGCGGCTTTGCCGCAGCATGGGCAGGTCACGCCGGCATGGAATTCCTCGCTCTTGATGAGCGGGTTGCCCGAGCCATCGGGCACCAGGCCTTCGGGCAGCACCACGGGCAGATCTTTTTCGGGCACGGGCTGGGCGCCGCAGTCCGCGCAGTGGATGATGGGGATCGGCGTGCCCCAGTAGCGCTGGCGCGAGATGCCCCAGTCGCGCAGGCGCCAGGTGGTTTTCAGCTCGCCCAGGCCCTTGGCCTGCAGCGCGCGGGCCACGGCGGCCACGGCGTCCTGGTGGCTCAGGCCGCTGAAGTTGTCCGAGTTGATGGTCACGCCGCTGGCCTTGTCGGCGTACCAGTCCTGCCAGTTGTGGAAGTCGAAGGTTTCGCCATCGACCAGGATGACTTGCTTGATGGGCAGGCGGTATTTCAGGGCGAAGGCGAAGTCGCGCTCGTCGTGCGCCGGCACGCCCATGACGGCGCCGTCGCCATAGCCCATCAGCACGTAGTTGCCGACCCAGACGGGGATTTGCTCGCCGGTCAGGGGATGCGTCACGGACAGGCCGGTGGGCAGGCCGGATTTCTCGCGGGCGGCCAGTTCCGCCTCGGTGGTACCGCCCTTCTTGCATTCCTCGATGAAGGCGGCCAGCTGCGGGTTGCCGGCTGCCGCGTGCAGCGCCAGTGGATGCTCGGGCGCGACGGCGCAGAACGTCACGCCCATGATGGTGTCGGCGCGGGTGGTGAAGACGTACATGCGGCCATCCTGGATGGGCGCACCATCCGCGCCCCGGATGTCGTGCGTGAAGGCAAAGCGCACGCCGCTGGATTTGCCAATCCAGTTTTCCTGCATCAGCCGCACCTTGTCGGGCCAGCCGGTCAGCGTCGCCTTGTCGTTGCCGAGCTGCACGTGGTCGAGCAGCTCCTGGGCGTAGTCGGTGATCTTGAGGTAGTAGCCGGGGATTTCGCGCTTCTCGACAGGCGCGCCGGTGCGCCAACCCTTGCCGTCGATGACCTGCTCATTGGCCAGAACGGTCTGATCGACCGGATCCCAGTTCACGACCTGGGTCTTGCGGTAGGCGATGCCACGCTCCAGCATCTTCAGGAACAGCCACTGGTTCCACTTGTAGTAAGCGGGGTCGCAGGTGGCGATCTCACGGCTCCAGTCGATGGCCAGGCCCATGGCCTGCATCTGGCGCTTCATGTAGGCGATGTTGTCCCACGTCCACTGCGCCGGCGGCACCTTGTTCTTGAGCGCAGCGTTTTCCGCCGGCAGGCCGAAAGCGTCCCAGCCCATGGGCATCAGGACGTTGTAGCCCGACATGCGCAACTGGCGCGTGAGCATGTCGTTGATGGTGTAGTTGCGCACGTGGCCCATGTGCAGCTTGCCGCTGGGATAGGGCAGCATGGAGCAGGCGTAGAACTTTGGGCGGGAGGCGTCCTCGGTCACACGGTAGGCGTCGCGGGCATTCCAATGGGCGTGCGCGGCGCGCTCCACCTCGGCGGGGCTGTATTTATCTTGCATGGGCGGGAGTACGGCTGAAAGGGCAGCCTGGGCGCTGGCGCTCCAGGCAGGCGGTGCATTTTAGGCGCTTGGCCTGCAGGGCATTTCTGGCGGCTGCGGGCACTGCCGGCGGGCGCCATCCCTTGCGCACGAGACCGGCAGATGGTCAAGACGGCGCCAGCGGAGCGCAACCTCCAAAGTCACAGCCACGATATTAATTTGTGTATCCAGGCTGGGCAGGATACCGGCCATGACCATCGCAACTATCAAAACACAGAGACAACCGCCCCATGACTCTTGCAGCCTCACTCGTCACCTGGCAAGACGACTACGCCCTTGGCCTGGAAGAAATCGATGCCCAGCACAAGACGCTGTTCGACATCATGAACCGCCTGTGGGCGGGCATCGTGAGCAACGCCGCTTTGGCGGAAATGGCCCAGGTGCTCCAGGAACTGGAGCACTACACCGTGCAGCATTTCACCGAAGAAGAGATGTTCATGCGCGGCATCGGCTACCCGCATTTCGACGCCCATGTGGCGCTGCACCGGCGCTTCGTGCAAAAGATCGTCGATGAAAAGAACAAGATCCTGCACGGCCAGCGCCCCAGCCTGGAGCTGCTGCACTTCCTGCGCGACTGGCTGGCCAACCATATCCTGGTCGAAGATCGGCGCTACACCCAGCAGTTTCATGCCGAGGAGCACAGCACCTCGCTGCTGGGGCGGTTCTTTGGTCGCTTCCAGGGCAAAAAACCCGCCCGCCAGCCGGCTGTGTCCTATTCACGCTCTCTGGGCACGTCCTGAGCAGCCTGGGCAGCAAAGGCGATGCGCTGCAGCCCCGCAGCACGCGCGGCATCGATGATCCGCACGATCTGGCCGTAGGGCACGGCGGCGTCGGCATGGAGCTGGACTTCCAAGCCGGGCTGGCGGGCAGCGGCGGCCTGGAGTCGTTCGGCCAGCGCCTCTGGCGCAAGGTCTTGCCCATCGACGGACAACTGCCCCTGGGCGTCGAGTGCCACGGCAAGCACGCCAGCGCCCGCGCCCGGCTGCGCCTGCTGCGCAACTGGCAACTGCAGGCGCAGCGAACTTGCCAGCAGCGGCGCCGACAGGATGAAGATGACCACCAGCACCAGCATCACGTCCACCAGCGGGGTGACGTTGATGTCGCTCATGGGCTTGTCACCGCGCGGGCGTTGCAGGCGTCCGAAGGCCATGCCCGCCCTGTATCAGCCTTCGGCGCCGGCGCTGGCACCGCACCCGCCTGCGTCCAGCACCAGGGCGCGCAGGTCGTGGGCGAAGCCTTCGAGTTCGGCTTCGACATTGGCAATCGTGCGACCAAACCAGTTGTAGGCCAGCACGGCAGGTATTGCCACGGCCAGGCCGGCGGCGGTCATGACCAGGGCCTCGCCCACCGGGCCGGCCAGGCGCTCGATGGTGATCTGCTGGCTGCCGGCCAGCGCTGCCAGCGCGTGGTGGATACCCCAGACGGTGCCCAACAGGCCGACGAAGGGGGCAGTCGCACCCACGGTGGCCAGCAGCACCTGGCCCCATTGCAGGCGCATCAGCACGCCGTGCAGGGCATCACGCAGCTGGCGCGTCAGGCGCTGATCCAGGCCGCCCTGGCCGGCCAGCGCGGGAGCAGCGCTGGCAGACTCGGGCGCGGCAACGCGGGCGGCAGCCTGCACCAAGGGCAGCAGCAGGCTGGCGCGGTCGAACAGGCCGACCCGCGCCGGCGCCTCGGCCAGCGTGGCGGTCTGCCAGAAGGCGGCGGTGGCGCGCGGCACGTCGGCGCGGGCGCGCCCGGTCAGGTGCAGCTTCCACAGGATGGCGACCCAGCTGGCCACCGACATCGCCAGCAGCAGCGCTGCCGTGCCTTGGGTGACGGCATCGCCCTGGCGCAGCCACTGCAGGGCGTCCATATGCAGATTCGTCCGGCCCGTCAGTCCTGCAGTCCAAGCACGTCGAACATGTCGTACATGCCCGAGCGCTGGCCGGCCAGGAAGCGCACGGCGCGCAGGCTGCCCTGGGCGTAGCCGGCGCGGCTGCTGGACTTGTGCGTGATCTCCAGGCGCTCGCCGGTGCCGGCGAACAGCACCGTGTGGTCGCCCACGATGTCGCCGCCGCGCACGGTGGCAAAGCCGATGCTGCCGCTCTTGCGCTCGCCGGTATGGCCGTAGCGCTCATAGACGGCCCGGTCGGCCAGGCGCGTGCCCTGGGCCTGGGCGATGACCTCGCCCATCTTCAGCGCCGTACCCGAGGGCGCATCCACCTTGTGCTTGTGGTGCGCTTCGATGACCTCGATGTCGTAGCTGTCGTCGAGAGCGCGCGCGGCCTGCTGCAGCAGCTTGAGCGTGACGTTGACACCCACGCTCATGTTGGGTGCCAGCACCAGGGCGATGGTTTCAGCGGCCTGCTGCAGCTGGCGCTTTTGCTCCTCGGAAAAGCCGGTGGTGCCGATGACCATCTGCACGCCCAGTTCGGTACACACTGCCGCGTGCGCCAGCGTACCTTCGGGGCGGGTGAAATCGATCAGCACATCGGCATCGGCCAGGCCGGCGCGCAGGTCGGCGGTGATGGCCACGCCAGTGTTTTGTCCCAGGAAGGCAGCAGCGTCCTGGCCCATGGCCGGGCTGCCGGCCACATCCAGCGCGCCGGCCAGCTGCAGGTCGCCGCTGGCCAGGATGGCCTCGATCAACATGCGGCCCATGCGCCCGCTGGCGCCGGCTACGGCTACGCGGCGGGGGTGGAGAAAGAGGAGGAGGCAGCAGTCATGGATTCAGGCAAGGCAAGAACGGTGCAGGGGCTGGCCACGGGCCGGCGGCGGGCAGCACGCGGGCGCGGCGTCAGCGGCGCGGAGTTTCGAGCGGCGGGTAATGCGTGGCCGGCGCAGCGGCGGGCGGCTGGGCATCCAGCGGCGCTGCCGGGGCTGGCCTGGCCGGGAAGCGTGCGAGCTGCGCCTCGGTGGCTTCGAGCTGCGGCACCTTGGGCTGGCCGACCTTGGACGACAGCGAGGCGACGAACTCGGCTTCGCTGGGCATCTCGTCGCCCTCGGTGCGCTCCAGCACGTTGTCCTTGAAGAACACCGTCAGGCGGCGCGACTGCGCCTCCAGGCCCGGGCGCTTGAGGGAGAAGACGTATTCCCAGCGGTCGGCGTGGAACACGCTGGCCATCAGCGGCGTGCCCAGGATGTCGCGCACCTGCTGGCGGCCCATGCCGGGCTGCAGCGCGGCGACCTGCTCGCGGGAGATGAAGTTGCCCTGCACCACTTCGACCTTGTAGGGGGTGACGGCGCTGACCATGCGGTGCGCCGTGTCCGCACAGCCGGCTGCAGTGGCGGCAAGCAGGAGGACGGCAGCGCAGCGGGTGAGCCAATGGGCGGCAACAAGCATGGCAAAAGGCTGAAAGACTATGATCCGAATCATTGTAGCGGCAGGATTTTCAGGGCCTTGCGCGCAGCTTGTCAGGAGCTTTTGCCTTATGAATCAGAACATCGAAGAACTCAAAAGCACCGGTCTGAAAGCCACTTTGCCGCGCCTGAAGATCCTGGAGATCTTCCAAAGCGGCGCGCAGCGCCACATGACCGCCGAGGATGTGTTTCGCGTGCTGCTCGATGAGCGCTCGGACATCGGCCTGGCCACGGTCTATCGGGTGCTGACGCAGTTCGAGCAGGCCGGCATCCTGATCCGCAGCAATTTCGAGGGCGGCAAGGCCATCTACGAACTCAACGAGGGCCAGCACCACGACCACTTCATCTGCACCGGCTGCGGTCGGGTGGAGGAGTTCTACGACCCCGAGATCGAAAAGCGCCAGAACCTGATCGCCCAGGGCAAGGGCTGGGTGGTGCATGACCACGCCATGGCGCTGTACGGGCACTGCGCCAAGTGCGTGGCCAAGGACGCGGCCTGACGCGCCGGGGGATTGAACTCCAGGAAGCGACGTGGCGTCAGTCGCTGCCGCCGCGCTCCATGGCCCGGCGGTGGCGCTCCAGGAATTCCTGATAGGTATCGATGCCGCGCAGCTGCAGGATGGTGTTGCGCACCGCCGCCTCGACCAGCACGGCGATGTTGCGCCCGGCCACGACCTGGATGATGACCTTGAGCACCGGCACACCCAACACATCCTGCGTCAGCGGCGCCGCCGGCAGGCGTTCGTAGTCGCGCTCCAGCGTCTCCTTGCGCACCAGATGCACGATGAGCTTGAGGCGCATACGCCGGCGCACCGCCGACTCGCCAAAGATGGTGCGGATGTCCAGCAGGCCGATGCCGCGCACTTCCAGCAGGTTCTGCAGCAGGTCGGGGCACTTGCCTTCGATGGTGGTCTGGTTAATGCGGTACAGATCGACCGCGTCGTCGGCCACCAGTCCGTTGCCGCGCGAGATCAGCTCCAGGCCCAGCTCGCTCTTGCCCAAGCCGGATTCGCCCGTGATCAGCACCCCCAGGCCCAGGATGTCCATGAACACGCCATGCATGGTGGTGCGCTCGGCGAAGTGCTTGGACAGGAAGGTGCGCAGCACGTCGATCACGAAGGCGGCGGATTCCTGCGTGGCAAACAACGGGATCTGCGCGCGCTCGCACATCGACAGCAATTCCTGCGGCGCCTCCTGGCCATCGGCCAGCACCAGCACTGGCGGCTCCAGCGTGACGATGCGCGCGATGCGCCGCTGGCAATCCTCGTGCGAGCCGTTGCACAGGTAGGCGATTTCGCGCTCGCCCATGATCTGCGCGCGGTACGGATGGATGTAGTTCAGGTAGCCGACCAGATCGGCGCTGGAGCGCGCGGCGCGCACCGCCACTTCGGTGAAGCGGCGCTCAGGGGCACCCTTGCCAGCGATCCAGCGCCACTGCAGCAGGGCGCGGAACTCCTCGAACAGGACATCCGCGCTGACGACGCTGGGTCTCACGGCGCAGCAGGCGATGGAGCGGTGGACATGGCGCGCAGCCTCACACCGAGGCCGGCACCTGCGGCTGGGAAGATTGCCAGCTGGCGATCATGTGGTGCAGTGAGGCGGCATCCTGCGGGGTCTTCATGCGCTCGCGCAGGCTGCTGTCGCTGAGCAGCTCGGCAATCTCGGACAGGATTTCCAGGTGCTTTTGCGTCGCCGCCTCGGGCACCAGCAGAAAGATCAGCAGCGAGACGGGCTGCTCGTCCGGTGCATCGAAACCGATGGGCTGGGCCAGCTGAAAGACTGCCGCCATGGGTGCCTTCAGGCCCTTGATGCGGCCATGCGGGATGGCCACGCCATGCCCCAGGCCGGTCGAACCCAGGCGTTCGCGCGCGAACAGGCTGTCGGTGATCAAGGCCCGCGACAGGCCGTGCTGGCTCTCGAACAGCAGCCCGGCCTCTTCGAAAGCACGTTTCTTGCTGGTGGCGTCAACGCTCACGAGCACGTGCGCGGCAGGCAGTATGGAAGCGAGTCGGTTCATGGTGAGTGAGCGAGGATTATGCACCCCCCTGGCGAAAACCCTTGGAGTGTATCCAGCAGCAACAAAAAACCGCCCCGAAGGGCGGTCGGGCGCAGCGTACAGGCCACAGATGCTGGCGCTGGCTGACAGAAGTTGACTCAGGCTGCGGCGCCAGCTGCCTGCAGGGTGGCGCGGCGCACGCCGGCCTGGTGATCCTGCACCTTGTCCTTGTAGCGCACCACCATGCGGTCGAGCCTGTCCATCAGCTCGTCGATGGCCGCGTACAGGTCAGCATTCATGCTCTCCACGAACAAGTCGCTGCCCTTGACGCGCAGCGTGCATTCGGCACGCTGGCGCCGGTCTTTCTCCTTCTGGTTTTCCACCGTCAGCAGCACCTTGACATCGACCACCTGATCGAAGTGGCGCAAGATGCGCTCCAGCTTGGTGGTCACGTAGCTGCGCAATGCCGGGGTGACTTCGAGGTGATGACCGCTGATCGTCAAGTTCATGAATAAGCCTCCTGCGACTCACACTGGGGGAATGCCGCGCCCGGTTGCAAAAGGGCTGCAAGGGCTGGCGGCGGGGATGAAGGGAACGCATCCAAAACCCTGGAAACTGCCGCCCACTATGCGCGCGCCACCGGGCAAAGGCAATGCGTTTCCCGGGCCGCACCTCCGGGAAATGGCCGGCAGGTGCCAGCGCCGGCAAAAGGCCGCACAATCATCGGCTTGGCCCTGGCCCGCGCCCCGGGCCAGGGCGCCGGCAACGCCTAGAATCGCGCGCCGCAGCGCCAGTCCCGGCCCTGCACGGCCTCGCCGCCCGCTCTCCCTTCCGATTGCCCGCCATGACCCAGCCCCGCGCCGCCGCCCTGCACACTTCTTCCCTGAAATCGCTGCCACTGCTGGCGCGCGGCAAGGTGCGCGATAACTACGCCGTTGGTGAAGATCGCATCCTGATGCTGGCCAGCGACCGCCTGTCGGCCTTCGACGTGATCATGGGCGAGCCCATCCCCGGCAAGGGCCAGCTGCTCACGCAGATGGCGCTGTTCTGGTTCGAGCGGCTGGGCCACATCGCGCCCAACCACCTGACGGGCGAAGCCCCCGAGAGCGTGGTCGCCCCCGAGGATCTGCCCCAGGTGCAGGGCCGCTCCATGCTGGTGCGCCGCCTGCGGCCCATCCCCGTGGAGGCCGTGGTGCGCGGCTACCTGGCCGGCAGCGGCTGGAAGGAATACCAGGAGTCGCGCTCGGTGTGCGGCGTGCCGCTGCCCGCTGGCCTGACCAACGCCGCGCGCCTGCCCCACCCGATCTACACGCCCGCTGCCAAGGCCGCCGTGGGCGAGCACGACGAGAACATTACCTTCGAGCGCACGGTGGAGATGATCGGTCTGGAGCTGGCCACACGCATCCGCGACGTCTCCATCGAGCTGTACCAGGCGGCAGCAGCGATTGCGCTGCAAAAGGGCATGATCATTGCCGACACCAAGTTCGAGTTCGGCCTGGACGAGGCGGGTGAGCTGGTGCTGATGGACGAGGTGCTGACGCCCGACAGTTCGCGCTACTGGCCCGTCGAGGGCTACGAGGCCGCCCTGGCCGCCGGCGAGAACCCGCCCAGCTACGACAAGCAGTTCGTGCGCGACTGGCTGGAGCAGGCCCGCGTCAGTGGCCGTCCCTGGGACAAGACCGCCCCGGCGCCGCGCCTGCCGCAGGAGGTGGTCGAGCGCACCGCCGCCAAGTACCGCGAGGCGCTGCAGCGCCTCACGACCTGAATCGGATCTGAACCTGAGCCGCTGCCGGCCTCAGCTCAGCACTACGCTGGACAGGCGGCGGCGGTAGCTGGCCACCGTCGGGTCTTCGGGCGGGATCTGGCCGTCGGCCACCTTGGGCTTGGGCGGCTCGATGATGTCCAGGATGGCCACATAGGCCTTGCGCGCCGCGCCCTCGCTCCAGCCCTTGTCGCGCATCAGGATCTCCAGCAGCTCGTCGAGCGCATCCGTCCAGCGCTGCTGCACCATCAGCCAGCGCGCGCGGGCAAAGCGCGTGTCGAAGTCGCGCCGGTTGGCGGTAATTTTTGCATCGAATTCGGCCTCAACGCCCGCCGGATAAGCGGCGACAGCTACTGAATCAATAGCATCGAGCCAGACCTTGAGCGCGCCCAGGCGCTGCACGGCGGCAGCCTTGGCGATGACCGGGGCAAAGGCCACCTTGGCATCGTCCTCGCGCCCGAGCTGCAGCAGCAGGCGCACATAGTCAAAGCGCGCTTCGTCGTTGGCCGGGTCGGTGGCCACGGCGTGCTGCAGGCGCTCCAGCGCGGCGTCGGTATCGCCCTCGGCCAGCGCCTGCTGGGCGGCTTCCTCCTGCTCCTGGCCGGCGAGCTCCTCCGCGCTGGGCAGGTGCTTGTCCAGGAAGGCGCGGATCTGGCCGGCGCTTTGCGCGCCAGCAAAGCCATCGACCGGCTGGCCATTGATCATCAGGTAGCAGGTCGGGATGCTGCGGATGCCGAACATGGCGGCAATTTGCTGCTGCTCGTCCGAGTTGATCTTGGCCAGCTTGAAGCGCCCGGCGTACTCGACCTCCAGCTGCTCCAGCACCGGGCCGAGCGTCTTGCACGGGCCGCACCAGGGCGCCCAGAAATCGACCAGCACCGGCACCTGCGCGGAGGCGGCGATGACTTCGGTTTCAAAATTCTCTACGGTGATGTCCATCATGTTCATGTCCCTGTATGCAATGTGAGCGAGCGCGGGGCAGCCGGGTAGCGGGCAGGCGCCACCGCAGCGCTGTCGGTGCGGATTGTCTGGCAAAGCACGCGCCCGCCTAAAATCCTGCCGTTTCAGCCAGGTGTGCGCTGCCGGCGCATTCCCACCCATCATGCAATCCATCCAGATCGGCGTGGTCATGGGCTCTTCCAGCGATTGGGAGACCATGCAGCACGCAGTGGCCATCCTCCAGCAATTCGGCATCCCCCACGAGGCGCGCGTGGTCTCGGCGCACCGGATGCCCGACGACATGTTCGCCTACGCCGAGGCTGCCCTCGGGCGCGGCCTCAAGGCCATCATCGCCGGCGCTGGCGGCGCAGCCCACCTGCCGGGCATGATCGCCGCCAAGACCGTTGTGCCGGTGCTGGGCGTGCCGGTGGCCAGCCGCCATCTGCAGGGCGTGGACTCGCTGCATTCCATCGTGCAAATGCCCAGGGGCGTGCCGGTGGCCACTTTTGCCATCGGCGCGGCCGGCGCGGCCAACGCCGCCCTGTTTGCCGTGGCGCTGCTGGCCGGCGCGGACGCCGCGCTGCAGGGGCGCCTGCAAGCCTTCCGCGCCGAGCAGACCGCCGCCGCCCGCGCCATGCAGCTGCCCCCGGTGGCGCCATGAGCGCTGGCGCAGCACCCATCCTGCCCGGCGCCACGCTGGGCGTGCTCGGGGCGGGCAGCTCGGGCGCATGTTCGTCCATGCGGCGCAGGCCCTGGGCTACGCCACGGCAGTGCTGGATGCCGACGCGCACAGCCCCGCCGGCCTGGTCAGCCACCAGTACCTGCGCGCCGCCTATGACGACGCGCAGGCCCTGGCCACGCTGGCGCAGACCTGCGCAGCGGTGACCACCGAGTTCGAGAACGTGCCCGCTGCCGCGCTGCAGCAACTGGCGCAGCATCTGCCGGTGGCGCCCGCCGCCGGGGCCGTGGCCATCGCCCAGGATCGCGCGGCGGAAAAAGCCCACTTCGTGCGCTGCGGCGTGCCGGTGGCGCCGCACGCGTTGATCGACAGCGAACAAAGCCTGGCCGCCGTGGACGCGCTGGCGCTGCTGCCCGGCATCCTGAAGACCGCCCGCCTGGGCTACGACGGCAAGGGCCAGCTGCGCGTGCGCACGCCTGCCGAGCTGGCCACAGCCTGGCAGCAACTGGACTGCGTGCCCTGCGTGTTGGAAAAAATGCTGCCGCTGGCGCAGGAGTGCTCGGTCATCGTCGCACGGGGCCGCGACGGCGCGCTGGTGCATCTGCCGGTGCAGCGCAACCTGCACCGGGACGGCATCCTGGCCGTGACCGAAGTTTTTGAAGGAAATGTGCCGCAAAGCCTTGCCAGTCAAGCGCTGATAGCTGCGAAATCCATAGCAAATGGCCTGCACTACGTGGGCGTACTGTGCGTGGAATTCTTTGTGCTGCAGGACGGCAGCCTGGTCGTCAACGAGATGGCGCCGCGCCCGCACAACAGCGGCCACTGGAGCGTCAACGGCGCCGACGTGTCGCAGTTCGAGCTGCAGGTGCGCTGCATGGCCGGCCTGCCGCTGACGCAGCCGCGCCAACACAGCCCGGCCACCATGCTCAACCTGCTGGGCGATCTGTGGTTTGCGCACGGCGGCGCCGCAGCGCGCACGCCGCCCTGGGCGCAGGTGCTGCAGCTGCCCGGCTGCCACCTGCACCTGTACGGCAAGAAGGACGCCAAGCCCGGGCGCAAGATGGGCCATCTGAACATCACCGGCGCCACGCCCGAGGCGGTGCGCGCCACGGCGCTGCAGGCAGCGGCGCTGCTGGGCATCGCGCCGTTCTGATGCCCGCCAGAACCCCCGCCATGCTGCTCGACGCCACACAGACCACCGCCCTCCAGGCCGCCGCCCAGGCACTGGCACGGGGCGAGTTGCTGGGCCTGCCGACCGAGACCGTCTATGGCCTGGCCGCCAACGCCGACGACGCAGCCGCCGTGGCACGCATCTTCGCCACCAAGGGCCGGCCTGCCGACCATCCGCTGATCGTGCATGTGGCGGCCAGCCCGCTGGCCCCCTCCGGTGCCTGTGCCAACATCAACCCCGGCGTGCTGCACTACGCCCGCGAAGTGCCGCTGTTTGCCCAGCAGCTCATGGACGCCTTCTGGCCTGGCCCGCTGACGCTGATCCTGCCGCGCCGGCCCGAGCGCGCCGCCGCCGCTGCCGGCGGGCAGGACAGCATTGGCCTGCGCTGCCCGGCGCACCCGGCGGCCCAGGCCGTGCTGGCCGAATGCCTGCGCCTGGAGCCGCCCATCCACGGCCTGGCCGCGCCCAGCGCCAACCGCTTTGGCCGCGTCAGCCCGACCACGGCGGCACATGTGCAGGACGAATTCGGTGCGCAGCTGCTGGTGCTCGACGGCGGCGCCTGCCCAGTGGGCATCGAATCGACCATCGTGGACTGCACGCGCGGCGTGCCGGTGCTGCTGCGCCCGGGCGCCATCACGCGCGCCGACATCGAGCGTGCCTGCGGCCAGCGTCCACTATCAAAAGAAGAGCTGCCAGCGCTTGCCCCACGGGCCTCTGGCACGCTTTTGGCTCACTATGCCCCAACAGCGCAGGTGCGCCTGATGGAAGCGCGCCAACTGCAGGCCGCCCTGGACGTGCTGGGTGCCGATGCGCGCCAGCTGGCGGTCTATGCGCGCACGCCGCTGCGCTCGGCCTCGCGCCAGGTGCTGCTGCGTGCCATGCCCCAGGACGCGGCCGCTGCGGCGCGCGAGCTGTTTGCCGCGCTGCGCGACTTCGACGACGCCGGTGTGCGCCTGATCTGGGTCGAGGCTCCGCCCGACAGCCCCGAATGGGAGGGCGTGCGCGACCGGCTAGCGCGCGCCGCTGCCGCCGGCTGACGCCGCTGGCAGCGTCCCTCGTTAAACTTTGCCGACTTTTCTTGCGGAGAACCCCATGGCAGCAAATTGGATGCGCCGAACCCTTGTCGCCGTGGCCTGTGCCTCGGCAGCGCTGCTGGCCGCCTGCGGCTCCAGCTCCACCGAATCGGCCTTGACACCCGAGCGCCTGATCACCTTCGGCGACGCCCTGACCGACGTGGGCCAGCAAGGCTCGCGCTACACCATCAACGACGGCAGCGTGAACACCTGGCCGCTGCAGGTGGCCGCGCACTACGGCAAGCCCCTGCAGCCGGCAGCCGCCGGTGGCCTGGGCTTTGCCCAGGGCAATGCCCGCGTGCTGGCCACGCCGGACGCTGCCGGCAGGCCGGGCACGCCCACGGTGGCGCAGCAGATCGACCGCTTCCTGGCCGGCCAGCGCTTTGCCGCCAGTGACCTGGTGCTGCTGAGCGCCGGGACTGCCGACCTGATCGCCGGCATGGCCGCCGTGCGCGCCGGCGCCCAGACGCCGGAGCAGTACGTGGCCGGCGCGCGCCGGGCTGGCGAAGACCTGGCCGCGCAGGTGCGCCGCCTGGTCGGCGCCGGCGCCGAGCACGTGCTGATGACAGGCACTTACAACCTAGGCCGCACGCCCTGGGCCAAAGCGCTGGGCCAGCAGGATCTGATCAGCCGCGCCAGCGATGCCTTCAACCAGGGCCTGCTGGTGAACATCGAAGACCTGGGCAAGAGCGTGCTGTACGTGGACATTGCCTACTACGTCAACATCTTCGAGGGCTCGCCCGGCTCCTATGGCTTCAACGACGGCAAGACGCCGGCCTGCACCTCGGTCGATCCCGGCCCGGGCATCGGCATTGGCGCCGGCGAGGTCAACTCCGCACTGTGTACCACCGGCACGCTGGTGCCGGGCATCGACCCGGTGCGTTATGTCTTTGCCGACAAGGTCTATCTGACGCCGGCGGCGCAGCGCCAGATCGGCGACCTGACCTACGACCGCCTGCGCGCGCGCTGGTAAGGTTGGCAGCCAGCAAAAAGGCCGGCTCCCGCAAGGGGCCGGCCTTTTTGCGTCAGAAACGCCAGCCGATGCCAATCGCCAGCACGTCCGGGTTCAGCCGCATGGCGATGCGCTGGCCGCTGGACAGGTGCGCCGTGGTCTTGAGCAGGCTCTTGTAATAGGCCACGTCCAGGAACATGCGCTCGCTGAAGTTCCACACCACGCCGACTTGCGGCGTCAGGCCGAATTTATTGTCCAGGCGCGCCGTGGTCGGGTAGGCCGGCGAGCCGCCGGTCACCGCCGTCAGGGCCGCCGTGCTGCGGTTCTTGAAGAACTTGCTGTAGGTCACGCCCAGGCCGACATAGGGCCGAAACGTGGCCTGGGGCGCGCCGAAGCGGTACTGCGCCAGCAGCGTGGCCGGCACGACCTTGGTCTGGCCCAGCTTGCCAACGCCGTCGATGGCGCCGTCGCCGTAGAACGAATGCTTGAAGGGCAGGCCCAGCGGCATGTCCAGCGCCACATGGTCGGTCAGCATGTAGGTGATGCCGCCGGTGAGCGCACTGGCCGCGCCGACATCGACGCGGGTGTGCGGGAAGCTGGGCGCGCTCAGGTCGCCGCTGCGGGTCTGGGGGGTGATGCGGGTGGCGCCGGCGCGCACGCTCCAGGAGCCGGCCACCTGGGCCTGGGCGGCGACGCAGGCGGCCAGCAGCAGGGCCAGCGCGCAGCCGGCCCGCAAGGGTTGCAAGGTCATGAGAGAGAAAGGAGTGGGAGCTTCGGGAGAAAGAGCAGCTCAAAGCCAGCCGGCCTGGGACAGCGAGCGCGAGACCAGCTGCCCGATCAGCTGGTGCGAGTACGGCGTGGGGTGGAAGGAGTCGGAAAACGCATAGCGCTCCCACCAGCCGGCGCCGCTGGTACCCGCTGGCGGGTTGGCCGACAGCGCGGCGCCGGTGCAGGTGGCGAAGTTGTAGGCCGGCAGGCCGTTGCCATCGACGCCCGTGACCGGGCAAGCCGGGGTGGTGACGTTGGTGTAGGCGTACTGCGCCGGGTGCTCATACTGATCCTTGAAGGAGCCGTAGAAGTCCACCACGGCCACGCGGCTGTCACCCGCAAACTGCTCGGCCAGGCGGGTGTTGAAGGCGCGGATCCAGCCGTCGAACAGGGCTTCGGCCTGGGCGGCAGCGACCGGGCCGGCGGATTGGGCCACCGAGGCCAGCACCATGCGGAACTTGGGCGTCAACGTGATGCCGGGCATGTTCAGCACGGCCACGCGGGGCGCGCCCTTGTCCAGCGCCTGGGCCTTGATGGCGCCGGCAAAGCGCGTCGCCAGCGCCTGCATATAGACGGCCCCGGCCTGTGCCATGCCGGCCTGGCCGCCGGCCAGCAGCTGCTGCACTGTGGCGGCGTCGAGCACGCTGGCCAGCACGGCCTGGTAAGCGGCGCCACCATCGCGGGGTGCGGCCAGGTAGGGGCTGATGATGTCGGCAGCGTCGTTGCCGCCGCCCACCACCAGCAGCAGATCGCCCGGGCCGTAGCCGGCGGCGCCCGCGTCGGCCAGCTGGCGCAGGATGGACTGCGGCGCGTTGGCCTCCTTCATGTAGTTGATGGCGCCACGAGCCACGGCGTAGTTGGTGCAGGCTGGGCGCACGGCCACGCTGGCGCCGGTCAGGTCGTAGTGCGGGCACAGCGTCTGGCCATAGCTGGCGGCCACGCGCTCGGGCCAGATGGCACTGGAGCCGGCGCCGCTGGCTGCCGTGCCCTGCACGGTGAACTTCAGGCCATAGGCGCCGCTGTCAGCCAGGCTGTCGCCCACCACCTTGACCGAGGTCACCTGCGCGGCAGGCGTGATGTCGGAGCCGCCACCGCCGCAGGCGGCCAGCAGGGCGGAGACGGCAATGGCGGCAGCAGCGGCTGCCCGGCGCACAGGGAAGTTCATGGGGGGCTCCTGTCGAAAAGCATTAAAAAGCACGGTCGTTCGATTATTCATCTTACAGCCGGCCTGACAGGGCCATGTGCGGGTAACTACCAGGGCGCCGGGATTTTTCGTGTCCTGCCAAGGCTCATTTGTGCGTGCGCGGCATCGGCTTGTCGTGGCGCGCCCACTCCACCAGCGCATCCAGCGCCGGGCGCGCTGCCGGGGCGTTGGCGTGGTTGACGATGGCCACCAGCACATGGCGCTGGCCACTGGCGCCCAGCACGTAGCCGGCCACCGCCGTGACATCGCGCAGCGTGCCGGTCTTGAGGTGCGCGGCCCCGCTGGCCTGGCTGGGGCGGCGGCGCAGCGTGCCATCGACGCCGGCAATCGGCAGCGAGGCCATCAGCTCGGGCATGACCGGCGAGGCCCAGGCGCGTTGCAACATGCGCGCCAGGGCGTGGGCACTCAGGCGGGCGTCGCGGCTCAGGCCGGCGCCGTTGTCCACCACCAGCGTGCCGGGCAGGCCGGTGTAATCCTGCCACCACTGGGTGATCAGGGCGCGCGCCTGCGCCAGGCTGCCCTGGCCGCTGCGCTGCAGCGCCAGCGTCAGAAACAGTTGCTGCGTCATGACGTTGTTGCTGTATTTGTTGATGTCGCGCACCACCTCGGCCAGCGCCGGCGACTGCACGCTGAAGGCCGGTACCAGGCCCGGCGGCACCGTACCGTCGCGCACCTGCCCGGTCAGCTTGCCGCCCAGCTCGCGCCACATGCCCTCGACGGCGCGCGCGGCAAAGCCCTGCGGGTCGGCCGGTGCGATCGACCATTGGCGCTCGCCGCAGCTGGCTGCATAGCTGCCCATCAGGGCGATGCGTCCGGCGCTGGCCAGATCGGCGCGCAGTGCCGTGCGCCAGTCGCCGCAAGGCGTGCCATCGGGCGCCAGCGGGACGCTGGCCGGTACCTCCAGCTGCGCCAGCGGCGGCTCGTGGCTGATGTGCGCCACGCCGGCGGCGGCATCGGGCACGAAGGCCAGGGTCATGGCCTTGTAGTTCAGCAGCAGCGCATCGGGCGCGACGTTGTAGGGCCGCCAAGGCTCACCGTCGAACTGCGCAGCATCGTGCGGCGCCAGCGCAAAGGCGCTGCGGTCGAGCACGATGTCGCCGACGATCACGCCGATGCCCTGGGCGCGCAGGCGGCGCATGAGCAGCCACAAGCGCTCGGAGACCAGCTTGGGATCGCCCTGGCCCTTGATATAGACGTTGCCGCGCAGCCGGCCTGCCTCGGGCCGGGCATCCAGATAGACCGGCGTCTCCCACACGAAGGCCGGGCCGAGCAGCTCCAGCGCGGCCTGGGTGGTCACCAGCTTCATGACCGAGGCCGGATTGAGCAGCGCATCGGGCTGCAGCGCCAGGCGCGGCGGCTCGCGGCCCTCGACATCGACCACCACGGCAGCCAGCGCCTCGCGCGGCACCTGGGCGCGCGCCAAGGCAGTCGCCACGGCGGGCGGCAAGGCGACGGCGGCTGCGGAAGCTGTCGGCGCAGCTGGAGTGGGCGCCGGCCCGGCAGCCAGCACTGGCAGGCCCAGGCCAGCGATCAGGACAGGCAAGACGCCTCGGGCCAGCCGGTGCATCCAGCGGCAGCCAGACAGGATGCGGGCCGGACGAGGATTGGGCAAGGCGGTAGGTGAGCGGATGGAGGCAGCGGCGGGTGGGGCGGCAGCAGCAGGCGCGGGGCCAGGCAGGACGGGCGGGACGGGCATGGCGCAAAGTCTAGGGCAGGGATAATCCGCGCACCATGAACCTGCTCGCCTTCGACACCAGTACCGACACGCTCTCCATCGCCGTGCAGCATGGCGCGCAGGTGCTGGAGCACATCGGCCCGGGCGGCGCGCAGGCCTCCATCACGCTGATCCCGGCCATCCGCGCGCTGCTGCTGCAGGCTGGCCTGGGCGTGGACGACCTGCGGGCCGTGGTCTTCGGACGCGGCCCGGGTTCGTTCACCGGGCTGCGCACGGCGTGCTCGGTAGCCCAGGGCCTGGCCTTCGGCGCGCGCGCCGGCCAAGGCATCGATGTGCTGCCGGTCGATACCCTGCTGGCCGTGGCCGAGCAGGCACGCCGCCAGCACGGTTGCACCCGGGTGCTGGCGGCGCTCGATGCACGCATGGACGAGGTCTATTGGGCGCCCTTCGAGTGGCAGGGCGCGGGCGATGGCGCTGCAGACGAAGGCCACTGGAGCGGCCCGACGGACTTCCAGTTGACCGCCCCCGAGGCCGTGCTCGTGCCAGCAGGCTGGACGCTGGCCGGCAATGCCCGCACGGCCTACGGTGAGCGGATCAGCGCAGCCGCACACGCTCCGGCCTTGCCCACGGCAGCAGCGCTGCTGGCCCTGGCGCCCGCCCTGCTGGCACGCGGCGCGACCGTCGCCCCCGAAGATGCCCTGCCGCACTACGTGCGCGACAAGGTGGCCCAGACCAGCGCCGAGCGCGAGGCCGCCCGCCAGGCCGCTGCCGCAGCCCAGCCATGAACACCCGGCCCGCCGCCACCTCCGGCGCCGCTCCGCAGGCCGATCAGGCGCGCTTCGAGAGGCTCACCGCCGAGCGCCTGGAGGCGCTGATGGCGGTCGAGCAAAGCGCCTACTCCCACCCCTGGACGCGCGGCAATTTCATGGATGCCATGGCGGCAGGCCACCAGTGCCTGCTGCTGCTGGGGGGGCTCGATGAGTTGCTGGGCTATTTCGTCGCCATGCGCGGCGTCGATGAAGTCCATCTGCTGAACATCACCGTCGCGCCCAAGTACCAGCACCAGGGCTGGGCGTGGCTGCTGCTCGATGCGCTCGACCTGTGGGCGCGCGCGCAGTCGGCACACTGCATCTGGCTGGAAGTGCGCGTCAGCAACACGCGCGCCAGGGCCATCTACGAGCAGCACGGCTACCGCCTGGTCGGCCAGCGCAAGGGCTACTACCCGGCTGCCGACGGCCAGCGCGAGGATGCCTTCGTCATGAGCCTGGCCCTATGACGCTGCATCTGAGTGCCCGCCAGCGCGCCATGCTGCAGGAGATGGGCATTGCCCTGCCCGTGCTGCCGGCGTCCGCCGCACCCGCCGCACCCGCTGCGCCGGCTGCACCGGCTGCCCCCGGCGCCGGACTGCCCGCCCCTGCACCCACCCCTGCCCCCGCACCAGCCGCAGCGCCCGCCGGGGTCAGGCCACGTCCAGCCCCAGCCCCGGCCCGGCCACCGGCAGTCCCTGGCCCGGCAGCCGCTGCAGCGCCGCGCCCAGCCGGCAGCAGGGCAGCATTGCCGGCCATGCTGGCCCTGCCGATCCAGCCCTACGTCACCCCAGCAGATGCCAAGGCCGAACCAGCGACCGGCGGCTGGCTGGTGCTGCTGGAATGCACCCAGCCCGGCGACCCGCTGGCCGGCAACGCCGGCGTGCTGCTGGACAACATGCTGCGCGCCATGGGCCTGCACCACCGGCCCGACACCAGCATCGCTGCGGTGCTGCGTCCGCCGGCGCGCCCCGACGCCAACCCCGGCCCGGCGGCGGGACAGGCCAGCCTGGAGCAGACGCTGGCCCGGCTGCAGCCGTCCATGGTGCTGCTGCTCGGCCTGGGCGCGGCGCGCGCCGTGCTGGGCAGCCAGGGCCAGACCCTGGCCCAGCTGCGCGCCGGCAGCCACCGGCTGGCCGATGGCACGCCGGCAGTCGTCAGCCACGACCCGGCCTATCTGCTGCGCGCCCCGCAGGCCAAGGCGGCCACCTGGCTCGACCTGAGCCGCGCCCTGGCCCTGGCGCGCGGCGCCACCCCGCACAACTCGAATACACAGGGAAGCTAAAGCCATGCTCAACATCTTTTCGCTGGCCAATGGCCGGCTGGTTCAGGAAGAGATCGAATCGCTGGAGGAGCTGGCGCGCTTTCAGCCCATCTGGGTCGATCTGCAGTCGCCCACGGCGCAGGAAAAGCGCTGGATCAAGCAGCACTACGGCCTGTCCATCCCCGAGGACGTAATGGACGAGGACATCGAGGAGTCGGCGCGCTTCTATGAAGAAGACAACGGCGAACTGCACCTCAGGAGCGACTTCCTGGTCGACGATGACGAGGAGCCGCGCAGCGTGCGCGTGGCCTTCATCGTGAACCAGCACAACACCGAACTGAAAAGCTGCGGCGTGCTGTTTTCCATCCACGACGAGGACATCCCGGTGTTTCGCCTGCTGCGCATGAGGGCGCGCCGGGCGCCCGGCCTGATCGACGACGCCAAGGATGTGCTGCTGGCGCTGTTCGACACCGACGTGGAATATTCCGCCGACACGCTGGAGGGCATCTACGACGACCTCAAGGAGGTCAGCGTGCGCGTGCTGGACGGCAACGTGAGCGATGACTACGCGCAAAGCGTGCTGGCCGACATCGCCTGGCAGGAAGACCTCAATGGCCGCATCCGGCGCAACATGCTGGACACGCGCCGCGCCGTGAGCTTCATGATGCGCAGCAAAATGCTGGGCGCCGAGCAATTCGAGGACGCGCGCCAGATCCTGCGCGACATCGAATCGCTGGACAGCCACACGCAGTTCCTGTTCGACAAGATCAACTTCCTGATGGATGCGCTGGTGGGCTTCCTGAACATCAACCAGAACAAGATCATCAAAATCTTCTCGGTGGCAAGCGTGGCGCTGCTGCCGCCGACGCTGATCGCCAGCGTCTATGGCATGAACTTCACCTTCATGCCCGAGGTGGAGTGGAAGTACGGCTATCCCTATGCCATCGCGCTCATGGTCGCCAGCGCCCTTGGGCCGATGCTGTACTTCCGCAAGCGCGGCTGGCTGAAATAGCAGCAGGACGGCAGCGCAAACAAAAACGCGCCGCCCCTGCCAGTTGCAGGATGCGGCGCGTCTGCCCGGCGCGCTGCGGGCGCCTCAGCGCCGGTCGCCCACGAACACCGTATGCGCGCGCTTGCCCGAGACCTGCAGGCCCGCCGTCAGGATGCGCAGGCCGATGACCCGGCCCTCGGGGTCGAAGATGGCCGCCGCCGAGCCCGACTGCGATGGGCCGGTGGACAGCTCGCAGCCGATGGTGTTGGACGGCACCAGGCTGCTCTCGATGTAGCCGAAGGCTTCGACGCGGTACAGGTTCAGGCCGCTGCCCACACCGCCGAGCAACATGCCGACGATCTCGCAGCCGTTGGTGGTGGTGCCGGTGATGGAGCCGTCCGCTGCCACCATGATGTCCGTCGTGTGCCCGCCAAAGCCCGTGCCCGGCATCCGGTAGCTGCCCACGATCAGGTTGATGTTGGGCTCGCGGTTGCGCGGCAGCGTGTATTTGGAGTCGGGCTGCATGACCATCCCGGTGGGATAGCCGCCGGGCTGGCCGGCGTAGCTGTAGGTGCCGGTCAGGCGCGTGGCCGCGCCGCTGGCGTCCATGCTCTCCAGCGTGGCATCGACCAGCACGCCGCCCACATAGCCGCCCTGGTAGTCGCCGGTGCCGCCCAGCAGGCGGTCGAAGTACACGCCATCCTGCGCGGTCACGAAGCGGTTGAAGCTCTCGTCCTCGTGGTAGCGGATCAGGCGGCCATACAGCGCGTTGTGGTTGAAGCTGCTGTTGGTATAGAAGAAGAAGCCGCCATCGGGCAGCACCGAGCCCCAGATGCTCTCGTCGCCGGTGACGCCGGCGGGCAGCCTGAGCGTGCCGGCCCAGTTGCCGGCAATCGACAGCGGCGTGGGCGAGGGGATGCTGGGCTGGCGCGGATCGGCCAGGCCATTGAGCACATAGGTGTTGGACGTGCCCGTGGCATTGCGCGTGAACATCCAGATACCGTTGGGCACATTGGCGTCGTCGAAGCGCAGGAAGGCCACGCCCGACTGCTGCGAGCCGGAGTAGGCGCCGCAGGTGATCTCGTCGCCCGACAGGTTCATGGTCACCGAGTACAGCGCCGAATCCGGCGCGCGCGGCGTGGCCGTGCCCTGGACGTTGCAGCCGCCCACGCGCCCGGACAGCACGCCGCGCGGCGAGATGGTGAAGACCCACTGGCCGCCGAACACGCCCGCACCCCGATAGGTGCCGGCCAGCAGGTCGGCGCGCGCCGGGTGGTTGTTGAGGGCGCTGTAGTTCAGCTTGAAGCTGGTCGGGCTGCCGGTGGCCGCCGCCGTGCCGGCCGGGCTGGTGTAGTTGCCGCTCAGAGTAGCCGGGCGCCCGGTCGTGGGGTGCGAGGCCGCTGTGCCGCGCAGACTCAGACCTTCGGCGAACTTGCCATCCTGCACCGAGAAATACGTCACCCCCGTGGCCTGGACGGCAGTAACGTTGGTGCGCAGCAGGCCGTACAGGCTGTCGTAGCCGGCGGAGCCCGCCGCGCCGCGCGCAAAGTAGAACTCGCCGCCCTTGCCATCGACGCCCGGATCGACGAAGCCGACCATGGTGCGCTGCGCCGCGCCGCTGCCGCTGGTGCCCTCCCAGATGCCGCCGGGGTATTGCTGCGTGCCGGCGGGCGGGCCGACGTCGGCATCGCCATCGGAGCCTCCACCGCAGGCGGTCAGCGCCACTGCCAGGCCCAGGCCGATCCAGCGGCTGGCACGAATCATGGGAGCGGGAAAGCGCATGGGTGCAACCTTGTCGTCAGATATATGAACAGACAAAGACGCCGCACTGCAGTGGGTGCGGCGTCGATGGCCAAACGTCGCCGCAATTATGCGTTGCAGCCGGGCGCCGCCGGCGGCTCCAGTGTCAACGATCGACGAACAGCGCCGTCAGAACGGTATCTCTTCGTCCATGTCGTCGAAGCCCGAGGTCGCGCGCGGAGGGGCGGGCATGGGCGCCGGGGCCGGGCGGGCCGCCGGGGCGCGCGCCGCAGCGGGGCTGCGGCGCTGCGCCTCGTAGCCGCCGCCGGCATCGCCGCCGAAGCCGCCATCGTCATAGCCGCCGCCAGCGTACCCGCCGCCGCCGCCACCACCGCCCGGGCCGCCCATGCCCTGGCGGCTGCCCAGCATCTGCATGGTGTCAGCGCGGATTTCGGTCATGTAGCGCTCCTGGCCGCTCTGGTCAGTCCATTTGCGCGTGCGCAGGCTGCCTTCCACATAGACCTGCGAGCCTTTGCGCAGGTATTGCCCGACGATCTCGGCCAGCCGGCCATTGAAGACCACGCTGTGCCACTCGGTGGCTTCCTTGTTCTCGCCCGTGTTCTTGTCGCGCCAGCGGTCGGTGGTGGCGATGCGGACGTTGGCCACCTGGTCCCCGCTGGGGAAAGTGCGCATTTCCGGGTCGCGACCCAGGTTGCCCACGATGATGACTTTGTTGACGGATGCCATGGCAGTTGATTCCTCTTGGGTTGGTGACAGCCCGGATGGCAAGGGAAGGATCCGGGCCAGATAAAAACGGTGGCCGTCGGTCAGACGGCCACCGGAGCGCAGCATAGCGGCCCTGCAGCCCGCGCGCCCGCGCACCGGCTGAAAATGCGGGTGAAATATATGTTTGCAAGCCGCTGCGGGCCTGCCAGCCCCGCCGGATCAGCGGCTGGGCGTGTCCCGCCCACCGGCTGCAGCGGCCAGGTGATGGCCAGCCACAGCGCCGCCAGCACGGCGGTGGCTGCAAACAGGCCCGGCGCGCCGGCCCACTTGGCCAGCGCCCCGCCGATGGCGCCGCCGGCAAACAGGCCCAGCGACTGCAGCGTGTTGTAGGCCCCCAGCGCTGCGCCGCGCAGGTTGTCCGGTGCCATGCGCGAAACCAGGCTGGGCTGCGTCGCCTCCAGCATGTTGAAGCCGCAGAAAAACACGAACAGCAGGCCGCCCAGCAGCCACACCGAGAGCGGCATGCCCGCCGCCGTCAGCAGCGCCAGCGCTGCCTGCACGGCCAGCACCAGGGCGATCGACAGCAGCAGCGCCGCACGCAGGCGGCCCCGGCGCTCCATGGCGAACAGCGCGCCCATGGCCAGCACCGACAGCACCAGCGCCGGCAGATAGACCTGCCAGTGCGCGCTCTTGCCCAGGCCGGCCTGCACCAGCAGGGCCGGCACGGCCACCCACATCGCCATCTGCACCGTGTGCAGCGCGAACACGCCGGCATTCAGGCGCAGCAGGTCGGCATGGCGCCACACGGCGGACAGCGGCGCGCGCGGCGCATCCGGCGCCCGCACCGGCTCGGGCGGCACCACCCACAGCACCAGCGCAATGCCGGCCAGCGCCAGCGCGCAGGTCAGGCCGAACAGGCCGGACAGGCCCACCAGCGCCGTCAGCGGCGGCGCCGCCACCAGGGCAATGGCGAACATCAGGCCGATGCTGATGCCCACCAGCGCCATCGCCTTGGTGCGCACCACCTCACGCGTCTGGTCGGCCAGCAGCGCCGTCACCGCCGCCGACACCGCCCCCGCGCCCTGCAGCGCCCGGCCCAGCAGCAGCTCCAGGACGCTGCCCGCCAACGCCGCCCACAGGCTGCCGGCGGCAAACACCAGCAGGCCGGCAACGATCACGCGCTTGCGGCCCAGCCGATCCGAGGCCAGGCCCACCGGCAGTTGCAGAAAGGCCTGCGTCAGGCCATAGACACCCATGGCCAGGCCGACCAGCGCCGGGTCGTCGCCGCCGGGGTACTTGCGCGCCTCCAGCATGAACACCGGCAGCACCAGGAACAGGCCCAACATGCGCAGCGCAAAGATCAGCGCCAGGCCAATGCTGGCGCGGCGCTCCTGCGGTGTCATGGCGGTGGTGGGACGGGGTGGTGGGCTGGCTGGCACGGATCGGGAATGGAGAACAAGATATTGGTCAAATCGGCCTCAAACCGGCCACAGGCAAGCGCTGACAGCTATCATTTATGTAGCAATTGTGCATTGTGCGTGGTTGTACGCAAAGCGCTCATCGCCCAACGCACAACCATCCGCAGAGGCACCACCAGGATCATGGATGCCCCCTCACAGCCCCAGCATCAGGCGCAGGTTCTGCACCGCCGCGCCGCTGGCGCCCTTGCCCAGGTTGTCCAGGCGCGCCACCAGCACGGCATGGCGGTGCTCCTCGTTGGCGAACACGCGCAGCTCCAATTGGTTGGTGTCGTTGAGTGCGGTGGCGCCCAGCTTGCCGTCCTCGGTGGGCGCCAGCACACGCACCCACTGCTCGGGCGTGTTGCTGCCCGCGTAGTGCGCGGCCAGCGCATCGTGCAGATCGGCCGCGCGCGGCTGGCCCGGCAGCAAGTCCAGGTGCAGCGGCAGCTGCACCAACATGCCCTGGCGGAAGTTGCCCACCGACGGGGTGAAGATGGGCCGGCGCGTCAGGCCGGTGTATTGCAGGATCTCGGGCAGGTGCTTGTGCGACAGGCCCAGCGCATACAGCTCGAAAGGCTCGGCGCTGCCGGCCTCGTAGGCCTCGATCATGGCGCGCCCGCCGCCCGAGTAGCCGCTGACCGAGGGCAGCGCCAGCGCATGGTCGGGCGGGATCAGGCCGGCATCGACCAGCGGGCGCAGCAGCGCGATGGCACCCGTCGAATAGCAGCCTGGGTTGGCCACGCGCGTGGCCTCGCGCACCGCCTGCGCCTGGCCGGCGCACAGCTCCGGGAAGCCAAACACCCAGCCAGCCGCCGTGCGGTGCGCCGTCGAGGCATCGATCACGCGGATGTCGCGCCCCGTCTCGGCGGACACCGCATCGACCAGCGCCACGCTCTCGCGCGCCGCATCGTCATGCAGGCACAGCACCACCAGATCGACGCCGGCCAGCAGCTCGCGCTTGGCAGCGGCGTCCTTGCGCCGCTCGGGGGCGATGCTGACCAGCTCCACCTGCGGCATGGCTTGCAGGCGCTCGCGGATCTGCAGGCCGGTCGTGCCCGCCTCGCCATCGATGAAAACCTTGAAGACCGGTGTGGACATGGAGCACTCCTTTGTTGCGGCCCTGCGGCGGGCCGTCAAGTCCCAGTAAGTTTGCGCAAGACAATGGTGCGATGCAGCATGATACAGTTGCCGGCTGCCTGTCCCGACTGCCCTGAGCCTGCGGTTCGACTGCCCTTGATGGTTGTTGTCTTCTCATGCCGCGTGTCGCGCACGGGTCGTAAACCCACCTTCCTCCTGAGAGAGACCTCCTCATGAAGATTCACGAATACCAAGGCAAGGAAATCTTGCGCAGCTTCGGCGTGCCCGTCCCTCGCGGCATCCCGGCCTTCACGGTGCAAGAAGCCGTGGAAGCGGCCCAGAAACTCGGCGGGCCCGTGTGGGTCGTCAAGGCCCAGATCCACGCCGGTGGTCGTGGCAAGGGCGGCGGCGTCAAGGTCGCCAAGACCATCGAGGACGTCAAGGCGCGCGCCAGCGACATCCTGGGGATGCAACTGGTCACGCACCAGACCGGCCCCGAAGGCCAGAAGGTGCGCCGCCTGTACATCGAGGACGGCGCCGACATCCAAAAGGAATACTACCTGTCCGTGGTGACCGACCGCGCCACGCAGAAAGTCGCCTTCATCGCATCGAGCGAAGGCGGCATGGACATCGAGGAAGTGGCCCACGCCACGCCCGAGAAGATCATCACCGTGTTCGTCGATCCCCTGCAGGGCCTGACGCAAAGCCAAGGCGAAGAACTGGCCCGTGGCGTCGGGATGCCCGATGACTCCAAGGCCCAGTTCATCGACGTGTGCCAAAAGCTCTACAAGTGCTACATGGACACCGACGCCTCGCTGGTCGAGATCAACCCCCTGAACCGCGACAGCAAGGGCAACATCATCGCCCTGGACGCCAAGTTCAACTTCGACTCCAACGCGCTGTTCCGCCACCCCGAGATCGTCGCCCTGCGCGACCTCGACGAGGAAGACCCGGCGGAAGTCGAGGCCAGCAAGTTCGACCTGGCCTACATCAGCCTGGACGGCAACATCGGCTGCCTGGTCAACGGCGCGGGCCTGGCCATGGCCACCATGGACACCATCAAGCTGTTCGGCGGCGAGCCGGCCAACTTCCTGGACGTGGGCGGCGGCGCCACCCCCGAGAAGGTCACCGAAGCCTTCAAGATCATGCTCAAGAACCCCAAGGTGAAGGGCATCCTGGTCAACATCTTCGGCGGCATCATGAAGTGCGACACCATCGCCACCGGCGTCATCACCGCCTGCAAGGCCGTGAACCTGCAAGTGCCGCTGGTCGTGCGCATGAAGGGCACCAACGAAGAGCTGGGCAAGAAGATGCTGGCCGAATCGGGCCTGCCCATCATCAGCGCCGACACCATGGCCGAGGCCGCCACCGAGATCGTCAAAGCCGTCGCTTAAGCCCTGGAGAGCACAACATGTCGATTTACATCAACAAAGACACCAAGGTCATCACCCAGGGCATCACCGGCAAGACCGGCCAGTTCCACACGGAAAAATGCCAGGAATACGCCAACGGCAAGAACTGCTTCGTCGCCGGCGTGAACCCCAAGAAGGCCGGCGAGTCGATCTTCAACATCCCGATCTACGCCAGCGTGCGCGAGGCCGCGCAGCAGACCGGCGCCACCGTCAGCGTGATCTACGTGCCCCCGGCAGGCGCCGCCGCTGCCATCTGGGAAGCCGTCGAGGCCGACCTGGACATGGCGATTTGCATCACCGAAGGCATCCCCGTGCGCGACATGCTGGAAGTGCGCAACAAGATGCTGGCCAAGGAAGCCGCCGGCGGCAAGCGCACCCTGCTGCTCGGCCCCAACTGCCCCGGCCTGATCACGCCCGACGAGATCAAGATCGGCATCATGCCCGGCCACATCCACAAGAAGGGCCGCGTCGGGGTGGTGAGCCGCTCCGGCACGCTGACCTATGAAGCCGTGGCGCAGCTGACCGAGCTGGGCATCGGCCAGTCGAGCGCCGTCGGCATCGGCGGCGACCCGATCAACGGCCTCAAGCACATCGACGTCATGCGCGCCTTCAACGACGACCCCGACACCGACGCCGTGATCATGATCGGCGAGATCGGCGGGCCGGACGAGGCCGAGGCCGCCCGCTGGTGCAAGGACAACATGAAAAAGCCCATCGTCGGCTTCATCGCCGGCGTCACCGCCCCTCCCGGCAAGCGCATGGGCCACGCCGGCGCGCTGATCTCCGGCGGCGCCGACACCGCCGACGCCAAGCTGGCCATCATGGAGGAATGCGGCTTCACCATCACGCGCAACCCCTCCGAGATGGGCCGCCTGCTCAAGGGCCTGCTGTAAGCCCGGCACCCAGGCACGCCAGCCTGCCCAGCCCACACGGCGCAGGCAGGCAGCCACCAGACAAAAAGCCAGCGGGGCGACCCGGCTGGCTTTTTTGATTGCTACCGGCACAGACGGGGGCTCTTTCCAGATCAGACGCAAACCCCAGGCGCGACCGTCGCCCTGAAGGGCGACAGCGGCCAGGCAGGATGAACAATCGCAAACACATCCCTTGGCCGACAGGCCCGCCGCGTCCCTGTCTCCTATGATGCGCCACCACCCCGCAGCCCCTCCCCCGCCCCGCCCATGGCCACGCCGCCCTTTGAATTCCATGCCCTGACCGACATTGGCCGCGTACGCGCGCACAACGAGGACGCCATCGCCGTCCATGCCCACGCCGGGCTGATGCTGCTGGCCGACGGCATGGGCGGCTACAACGCCGGCGAAGTCGCCAGCACCCTGGCCATCGAGCACATCGGCACGCAACTGCTGCCCTGGCTGACCAGCCACAAAGGCCGCCAGGCCACGCCCGAAGCCGTCGGCGCCATGCTGCGCCAGAGCGCCCAGCAGGCCAACCGCGCCATCCTGGAGGCCGCGCACGCCGAGCCGCAGTACCGGGGCATGGGCACCACCCTGATCGCCGGCGTGCTCCACGGCGACTGGCTGATCCTGGGCCACGCCGGCGACTCGCGCGGCTACCGGCTGCGCGCCGGCGCGCTGGAGCAGCTCACGCGCGACCACTCCTGGCTGCAAGAGCAGCTCGACGCCGGCTGGCTCACCCCGGCGCAGGCCGCCAGCTCGCACCAGCGCAACCTCATCACCCGCGCCCTGGGCGCGCAGGGCCATGCCGAACTGGACATCACCGCGCTGCCCACCCAGCCGGGCGACCTGTACCTGCTGTGCTCCGACGGCCTGATCGACCAGATGACGCACGCCGAGCTGCAGGAACTCGCCCGCCAGAACGCACCCCTGGCCGAGAAAGCACGCCGCATGGTGGCACTGGCCAACGACCTGGGCGGGCGCGACAACATCAGCCTGGTGCTGGCCCAGGTCGCGCAGGCTGCAGCGCCTGCTGGCTAGCCCGGAACTTGCTTGCCACAATCCCCTACCAACATCCTGTTTCTTTTGTTTCTTCCGTGAATTTCCCTGCCCCGCTGACCAAGGAAGCCCGCACCATGCCCCGAATGGCCGTAACGATCGATGGCGCCCTCGTCAAGGAAGTCACCCTCACCCAGGAGCGCACCACCATCGGCCGGCGCCCCTACAACGACATCGTGCTCGACCACCTGGCCGTCAGCGGCGAACACGCCGTGCTGCTGATGGCGCACGACGGCAGCGTCCAGATCCAGGATCTGGACAGCACCAACGGCACCACCGTCAACGGCCAGAGCGTGCAGCGCCAGGCGCTGCAGCATGGCGACACGGTGGAGGCGGGCAAATACCGCCTGCGCTTTCTGACCGACGAAGCCTGGCCCGACCTGGCGCAGGCCATGCCGCCCCCCGCGCCCAGCGCGCCGCCGGTACACGCCGCGCTGGTGCGCGTCATCAGCGGCCCGGCCACGGGGCGCGAAGTCGCACTGACCAAGGTCGTCACCACCCTGGGCAAGCCCGGCGTGGCGGTGGCCTCCATCACCCGCCGCCCGCATGGCTTCGTGCTGACGCATGTCGAGGGCGAGGAGCGGCCACTGCTCAACGGCGGCGCCCTGGGGCCGGGCGCGGTGGCGCTGCAAAACGGCGACCGCATCGCGCTGGCCGGGGCAGAGATGGAGTTTCGGCAGGTGTGATGCGGCCATCCAGTTCTGCCTGAGCATCAAGCGCGCGCTCCGCCCGGCTTGGGCTACGTGCGACTCCCCAGCAAGAGACGGTGCTGCGTCGTGCCGCCGAAGTGGCACACAAGTCGTTGACCCGGTGCGCGACAAGCCTCGGCCTTCAGGCCGGGGCAGGCTAGCGCGGACGGCGTAGCCGTCCTCAAACAACTGTATATTTAGCCAGCCATGCAACGCCTGCAAGCCTTCAAATACGAACTGATGCCAGACGGCCAGCAAGAGCGGCAAATGCGCCGCTTCGCTGGCTCGTGCCGCTTCGTGTTCAACAAGGCGCTGGCGCTGCACAAAGAACGCTACGCGCGTGGCCAGAAGAAGCTCGGCTACGCCGGCCTGTGCAAGCTGCTCACCGAGTGGCGGGGCAGCATGGAGACGGCTTGGCTGGCCGATGCGCCGGTTCACCCGTTGCAGCAGACGCTCAAGGATTTGGAGCGGGCATACAGCAACTTCTTCGCCAAGCGGGCGGCATTCCCGCGCTTCAAGAAAAAAGGCCAGCGGGACAGCTTTCGCTACCCCGACGCCAAGCAGATCAAGCTCGACCAAGCGAGCAGCCGCATCTTCCTGCCCAAGCTGGGCTGGCTGCGCTATCGGCAAAGCCGCGAGGTGCTGGGCGCGGTGAAAAATATCACCGTGAGCCAGTCCAGCGGCAAATGGTTCGTCAGCATCCAGACCGAGCGAGAGGTAGAGCCGCCCATCCCCCAGGCCAGCAGCGCCGTTGGCATAGACGTAGGGGTGGCCCGCTTCGCCACCTTCAGCGACGGCTCCTATCTGGAGCCGCTGGCGAGCTTTAAGAAGCACGAAGCCCGCTTGCGCCGCTACCAGCGGGCCATGAGCCGCAAGACCAAATTCAGCAGCAACTGGAAGAAATCGAAAGCCAAGGTACAACGTATCCACACCCGCATTGGCAACGCCCGGCGCGACTACCTGCACAAAGCCACGACAGCCATCAGCCAAAACCACGCGATGGTCGTCATCGAGGACTTGCAGGTACGCAACATGTCCAAGTCAGCCAAGGGCAGCGCCGAACAGCCGGGTAACAACGTGCGGGCCAAGAGCGGCCTGAACAAAGCCATCCTCGACCAGGGCTGGTTCGAGTTCCGACGGCAGTTGGAATACAAGCTGGCCTGGAAGGGAGAAATGCTGATTGCCGTGCCGCCGCACAACACCAGCAGAACCTGCCCCGAGTGCGGCTGCGTGAGCGCGGACAACCGCAAAACGCAAGCAGTATTTCGCTGCGTCGAATGCGGGCGCGAAGGCCACGCCGATCACATCGGCGCGATCAACATACTGGCGCGGGGACACCGCGTTGCAGCCTGTGGAGAGGACGTCAGCCGTGCAAGGCCCGCAAGGGCCAAGCGTGCAGCCTCGGCGAAGCAGGAACCCGCCGAAGCGACTCCATCCAGCCACGTGCTGGTTGGAGCGCCGTAGGAATCTCCGGCCTTCAGGCCGGGGAGGATGTCAACGATTTCATCCTGGACGCGGCGTACCGTGCTGCCGAGCAGACCTTGCTCGACCAGCGGCTGTTCATGGTGTCCGGCAGCCAATATCAAGCGCTGTTGGAAATGCTGGATCGGCCGCAATCTGACCTCGCGCCCAAACGTGCCAGCCAGCCCCCACCCAAGCCGCTGAGGCTGCCGCAAAACAGCACCAACTGCCGGCCAACCTACGTTTTTGCCTTACAAAAATGGCAGGCGTTGACTGACAAGCATGATCGTCAGCCGCAGGCTGGGCGCGGCAGCAGCCCAGTGCCAGACTGCCGGAATTCATGGTCAAAACAGGGTCAAAGCCAATACTGGCAAGCGCTGGAAGCTATCAAAAACATAGTTGATCCAGTACCAGCAAAGCCCTATGAAAGTAAGGATTGCGTTCTTGGTGTAGCGAATTGTTTGCTGGCACGGATGCTGCGCTACCTCCTGCAACCCGCCGGGCCGTCCAGCGGGGGTTTTTCAAACAATGTTCCGAGGAGGACACCATGCAACGCACCATGCGCTCCGTACAAAAGGGCTTCACCCTGATCGAACTGATGATCGTCGTGGCGATCATCGGCATCCTGGCCGCCGTGGCCCTGCCCGCCTACCAGGACTACACCGCCCGCGCCAAGATCTCTGAAATCATCATCGCCGCCAGCTCGCCCAAGAGCCTGATCAGCGAGGCCTTCCAAGCCGACAGTCTGGCCGGCGTGGCCGCTGCTGCGACCGAGTACAACGCCCGCGCTCAGACTGAGAAGCAGTCGAAGATTGTGGACAACATCCAGATCGACGGCGCCAACGGCGTGATCACCGTGACCAGCGTGACTGGCGGCGGCTTGCCCAGCGATGCCCAGACCACAACGCTGACCTGGACGCCCAACGTGCAGGGCGCTCTCCTGGCTGCCGGGGTTTCGGGCGCCATCGACTGGGCTTGCGCCTCGACCACCAACACCACCGCCACTGCACGCGGCCTGGTAGTGGGTACACCGGGCACCATGCCCGCCAAGTACGCACCTTCCGAGTGCCGCTGATGCCTGACAGGCGGGTGCGGCCAGCCAGCCGACCTGCCTGATCCAGATCACCCGAGAGGGCGCCCGCAAGGCGCCCTTTTTTCTTTCCCCGCTGCCGCCGGAGTCCCCCCGGCCCCACCCCATGCAAGCTGCCCCCGTCACCCGCGTGCGCCATGCGCTGCGGTATGCGCTGCGCCATCTGCTGATTTCCGCTGCCGTGGCCGTGGCCGCCGCCGTCCTGGTCTTTCGCCTGCTGTACCCGCCGCCGTGGCACCTCCTGTTCGGGGTGGGCAGCATGTTCTTCCTGCTGCTGGCGGTGGATGTGGTCTGCGGCCCGCTGCTGACGCTGATCGTGGCCAACCCGAAAAAGTCCCGCCGCGAGCGCTGGCTGGATTTTTCCCTGGTCGGCCTGGTGCAACTGGCGGCGCTGCTGTATGGCCTGCACAGCGTCTGGGTGGCGCGCCCGGCGGTGCTGGCCTTCGAGTCCGACCGGCTGATGGCCATCAGCGCCACCGAAGTGCAAATCGATGCGCTGGCCCAGGCCCCGCAAGGCCTGCGCCGCCTGCCCTGGTGGGGCCTGCAGCAGGTAGGCACGCGCAAGGCCGCCAGCAACGACGAGTTCTTCCAGAGCATGAAGCTGGGCCTGAGCGGCATCTCCCCGGCCATGCGCCCGGACTGGTGGACGCCCTGGGACAGCGCCCTGCCCGCGATGCGCGCGCGCGCCCGACCGGTGGGCGAGCTGCTAGAGCGCCGCCCGCAGGACGCCGCCACACTGCACGAGGCCATCGCCGCCACGGGCCTGACCGCCGGGCAACTGCGCTACCTGCCGCTGACCACGCGCAAGGTCAAGGAGTGGACTGCCCTGCTGGATGCCGACATGCGGATCGTCGGCTATGCGCCGATCGATGCTTTTTGAGGCGCCTGGCCCCTTGCCGCCTTTGAATTTCGATTCTTGCTGCCCTTGCCATGCCGAGGTGAAAAGAATTGGCACATTTGTTGCTGATTAAGGTCTATCCCTTCATCCTCATGACCATAAAGAGGTGCCTTCCATGAGAAACACCCTGCAGGCCGGCTTCACCCTGATCGAGCTGATGATCGTGGTAGCCATTATTGGCATCCTGGCAGCCACGGCTCTGCCTGCCTATCAGGACTACACGGCCCGCGCCAAGATGGCGGAAATCCTGGTGGCCGGCAATGCCGGCAAGGAGCTGGTGTCCGAGGGCTTCCAGTCCGGGGGCTATACCGGCGTGGGCCTGGCGGCCACCGAGTACAACGCCCGCCCGATTGCCCAGAAGCAGTCCAAGTTCGTCGCCAACATCCAGATCGACACGACCACGGGCGTGGTCACCGTGACCAGCGCCGGCGCGGCCTCCGGCCTGCCTACGGATGCACAAAGCAAGACGCTGCTCCTCACCCCCAACGTGCAGGGCGCGGCGCTGAGCGCCACCTCCGTCGGCGCCATCGACTGGGCCTGCGCCTCGACCAGCAACACGACTGCCGGCAACCGCAGTCTGGTTTCGGGCACGGGCACCCTGCCCAGCAAGTACGTCCCCAGCGAGTGCCGCTGAGACCGGCCCTGACCACCGGCCCTGACAACCCAAACCAGGCGCGGGTTTGACATAAGTAGGCGGCAGAATATTTTTCAAAATTGATAGCTGACAGCGCTTTCCTGGCAATGGTTTGAGGTCAATTTATTGCTTGAAACCCGCCTTTTTCAAGCGCCCATCAGCCGCCGCACGGCCTTTTGCCTGCTGCCGGGCCAAATTTTGGCCGTCTGCCTGCTTTTTTACAGGTGTTTTCGGCCTGAAACCCTTGTGTAGCAAGCGCTGACAGCTATCAAAACAAGAGTTGCTTGACGCTGTTTTTACCTTCCTCCCATGCCCGGCACGACGCCTCCTACAAGCTGCTGTTTTCCGCACCCGAGCTGGTGCGCGACCTGATCCTGGGCTTCGTGCCCGACGAGTGGCTGCACAGCCTGGACTACTCACAACCTGGCGGCGGCCATGATGCGGCTGCAAAGGCCACAAAGCCAGGGCGAGGTGCTGGAGCTGATCGAGCAGCTCCAGGACTGGCTGGCCGGCAATCCGGAGCTGACGCGCATTTTTGCCATCTGGATTCGCGCCGTGCTGCTGCGCCAGAGCAAGAACCGCCTGGCCCTGCCCAAGGTGCAGGATTTGAAGGAGTCGAAGATGACACTGGCCGTGCGTTTTGAGGAATGGGCGCAGCAATACCGGCAGGAGGGCCGGCAGGAAGGGCGGCTCGAAGGCCGCATGGAAGGCGAATCGCGCCTGCTGCAGCGCCTGCTGGTCGCCCGCTTCGGCCCGCTGTCGCAGCAGACGCTGGCGGCGCTGGGCAGCCCCGACTCCGAGCAGCTGGAGGCATGGACGGATCGGCTGCTGGATGCGCGCACGCTGGCCGAGGTGTTCGACGGGCCACCCAACGCAGGGCACACGCCCTGAGGTCTGTGCGCTGGCTCCCTCAGCCCAGGCAGGCGGCCAGGCCGGGGATGGACAAGAATGCCTGCCTTCCGACCGCAACGAAAGGCAAACCATGAGTCAGCGTCTGAACTATGCACAAGCCTCCCCGCGCGGCTTTGCCGCCATGCTGGGGCTGGAGCAGCACGCACGCACGAGCGGGCTGGAGCCGAGCCTGCTGGAGCTGGTCAAGACGCGCGTCTCGCAGCTCAACGGCTGCGCCTATTGCCTGGACATGCACACCAAGGATGCCCGCGCCGCCGGCGAGAGCGAACAGCGCCTGTACCTGCTGTCCGCCTGGCGCGAGGCGCCCTGCTACACGCCGCGCGAGCGCGCCGCGCTGGCCTGGGCCGAGGCGGTCACGCTGCTGAAGAACCACGAGGTGGACGACGCCGCCTGGCAGCAGGCCCGCGCCGAGTTCGACGAGCGCCAGCTGGTCGATCTGACGCTGGCCATCGTGGCCATCAATGGCTGGAACCGGCTGTCGGTGGCGTTTCGCACCGAGGCCGGAAACTACCAGCCGGGATCGAAATAAGGGACGCCCGCCTATCCGCCCCGCCCGGCGCAGCCAGCAGCTCGGGCAGGTCGGCATAGATGTCGCGCAAGGTGGGCTGCACGTCCAGGCACGACAGCGCTAGCGCGCCATCCGGACTTTCAAAGCGCAGGTGCTGCCAGCGCCCATCCTCGCCGCGCCGGTACAGATCGGCCTGCACCCGATCCTGGCGCAGCAGCAGGTATTCGCGCAGGTCGGGCAGCAGGCGGTAGGCCAGGAGTTTTTCGCGCGTGTCGGTCTGCTCGGTGCTGGGCGAGAGGACTTCGACCAGCAGGCAGGGGTTGCGCACGTACAGCGCAGCCCGGTCGGCCGGGTCGCAGGCGAGCACCAGGTCGGGGTAGTAAAACCAGTCATCCCCCTCGTGCTCGACGCGCACCTTCATGTCGGCCACGAAGAGCTGGCAACCCTTGCGCCGGGCGTGGGGCAGCAGCAGCGCGTAGAGCGAGCCGGCGACCAGGCCATGCGAGCGGCTGGCCCCGCCCATGGCGACGACTTGGCCAGCCAGATATTCATGGCGCATGTCGGTGCGCTGCTCGCCGTCCAGGTATTCCTGCACGCTGATGGAGCCCCGGATCTGGGCGTTGGCATTCATGGCTGTGCTCCTTTGCTGTCTCTAGGGGGTGGTGGCGTTCAAGGGCTTTTCAACCGCAGTGGGCGCGCCGGTCATGGCGAAGGCCGATGCACCGGCAGTATGATGCCGACCCTTGGCAGCGCCAGCCTCACTGCCCGTAGCTCAACCGGATAGAGCAATTGCCTTCTAAGCAATAGGTCGGGGGTTCGAGTCCCTCCGGGCAGGCCATAGCGCCATTTCACACCCTTGCAAGACACTGCAAGACGGCGGTGGCCCTCACTCCAGCGACAGCACCAGCCGTTTGCCCAACGCCGCTGCCGCGCGCTCAAGCTGGCGCAGCGATGGCCAATGTTTCGGGTCTTCGAGCTTCTTGGCTGCCGGCCAGCTGGTCTCCAGAGCACGCGCCAAATCCGACAGACTGCGATCCGCCCGCGCCTGGCGGATCAGGTAGGCGGCCTGCGTCCTGGCGTCGGGCGCGATGTACTGCGCCCCGGCAACATCTGCTGTGGGCGGCGCAATGGCCTCGCCAGCGTCGAGCTTGAAGCCCAGCATGGCCGACAAGACCTCCGAGGCGTTGAACTGCGCCTCCTCCAGCGTCGCGCCTTCGGTGAAGGTATCGGGCAGATCCACGAACTGCACGAGGTAGCCGCCCCCTTCCTGCGGCTCGAATGTGGCGGGATAACGGATTTCCATACAGCACCTCACTTCAGTTTCACACCTGTCTGCCGGGCAATGGCAGCCAGCAGACCGGCACCGATGTCGCGCGCGCCATGCACCGGAATCGGCACGGCCCGCCCGTCCTTGACCATGATGTGGTGACTACCATTCACCCTGTCCAGCACCCATCCAGCGGCCTTGAGCCTGGCGATGACGTCTCTGCCATTCATGGGAAACGATATATCTTCTTTGATTCATTTACCCAGGCTCGCAAATAGAGCCTCATTTGGCCGGGCTTCCAGGCGCTGGCACACCCCGATCCACAGCCACAAAACTGCCCGACTTGCCGCCGTGCTTTTCCAGCACGCGCACGTCCTGCATGACCATGTGCTTGTCGGCGGCCTTGCACATGTCGTAGATGGTCAGCAGCGCCACCTGCACCGCCGTCAGCGCCTCCATCTCGACGCCGGTCTGGCCCAGCGTCTGCACGGTGGCGATGCATTGCACGCTGCTGGCTTGGGGCTGCAGCTCGAATTCCACGGCCACGCGGGTGAGCGCCAGCGGGTGGCACAGGGGGATCAGCTCGCTGGTCTTCTTGGCGGCCATGATGGCGGCGATGCGCGCCACACCCAGCACGTCGCCCTTCTTGGCGCTGCCGGTCTCGATCAGCTCCAGCGTGGCCGGCTGCATGACGATGCGCCCGCTGGCCACCGCCGTGCGGTGCGTGGCCGGCTTGGCGCCCACGTCCACCATGTGGGCCTGGCCCTGGGCGTCGAAGTGGGTGAGCGGGCTGGTGGCAGGGGCGGCAGGCTGGGTCATGGCAGGAGCGGCATTGGAGACAGGGCAGGAAGGACGGGCCAGCCGGGCAACCCGCAACAGGAAACCTTGGGCCAGCCGGGGCATCATACGGTGCTGACCACACCCCTGGCCGTGTCGCCGTCCGAGGAGCAAGGTGCATCCAATTTTCAAGCCAAATCGGCCTCAAAGCCTTGCCAGACAATCGCTGGCAGCTATATTAATCGCAGCATTCTCGCTGGGTGCAATACATGCCCAGCCGGCCCTGCCCGCGCTGGGCGACGGCCTGGAGCTGACGGCTGCCGCCGAGCGCAAGCTGGGCGACCGCATCATCCGCGAGCTCTACCGCGACCCGGACTACCTCGACGATGCCGTGCTGCTGGAGTACGTCCAGGGCATCTTCCAGCCGCTGCTGGCGGCCGCGCGCGCGCGCGGCGAGCTAGGCAGCGACATCGACGAGCGCTTTGCCTGGGAGGTGCTGCTGGGGCGCGACCGCACGGTCAACGCCTTCGCCCTGCCCGGCGGCTATTTCGGCCTGCACCTGGGGCTGATCGGCGTGGTCGGCACGCCCGATGAACTGGCCTCGGTGCTGGCGCACGAGATCAGCCACGTCACGCAGCGCCACATCTCGCGCCTGATCGCGCAGCAGGGCCGGCAGACGCCGCTGATGGTCGGCGCGCTGATCCTGGGCGCGCTGGCAGCCAGCAAAAGCCCCGAGGCCGGGCAGGCGCTGATGGTCGGCGGACAGGCGCTGGCGGTGCAGAACCAGCTCAACTTCTCGCGCGACATGGAGCGCGAGGCCGACCGCATCGGCTACGGCCTGATGCAGCCGGCAGGCTTTGCGCCGCAGGGCTTCGTTGCCATGTTCGACCGGCTGCAGCAGGCCAACCGCATCAACGACAACGGCAGCTGGCCTTATCTGCGCAGCCACCCGCTGACCACGCAGCGCATCGCCGACATGCAGGGCCGCATCGCGCACGGTGCCGAGCGCCCAGCCCCGGCGCCGCTGGAGCACGCCCTGATGGCTGCGCGCGCGCGCGTGCTGGCGCGTCCGGGCCAGGATGCCTGGCGCCAATGGCTGGCCGAGCCGCAGGACGCGGGCTTTGCCCAGCGCCCGCAGCGTGAGCGCGCCACCGCCTGGTACGCCGCCGCCCTGAGCGCCGTGCAGTTGGCCGACTGGCCGGCAGCGCGCAAGGCGCTGGCCGGGCTGCAGCAGACGGCGCAGGGGGACGCCGCCGCCACGCGCCAGGCACGGTTGCTGGGCGCCGAGCTGGAGCTGGCCGCCGGCACACCGCAGGCCGCGTTGAAATTGCTCGATACCGCCCCTGGGGGCAAGGCACAGCGCATGGGCCGGCCCGAACTGCTGCTGCGCGCCCAGGCCGCGCTGCGCACTGGTGATGCCGCCGAGATGACCAGCCCGCTGCAGACCCAGGTGGCCAGGCAGCCGCACGACGCGGCTGCCTGGCAACTGCTGGCCCAGGTCTGGCAGCAGCAGGGCCAGGCCTTGCGCGCCATCCGCGCCGATGCCGAGGCGCAGGTGGCGCTACGCGACTACACGGCGGCGGTGGATCGCTTCAAGGCCGGGCAGGATCTGGCGCGCAGGAGCGGCGCGGCAGCCGACTACATCGAGGCGTCGATCATCGACACGCGGCTGCGCGCCGTGGAGTCACTTCTTCGAGAACAGGCCGCCGAGCGCTGACTCGATCACCAGGCCCAGCACCGAGTACATCAGCGAGCCCAGCAGCGCGGCGCCGAAGCCGCGCACCTGAAAGCCGTCGCCCAGCAGGCCCGAGGCGGCCCAGAACATCAGCGCGTTGATGATGAACAGGAACAGGCCCAGCGTCAGGATGGTCACCGGCAGCGTCAGGATGACCAGGATGGGGCGCAGCACCACGTTGAGCAGGCCGATCACGAAGGCGGCCCCCATGGCGGCACCGAAGCTGTGTACCTGTACGCCGCCGTACATGTAGGCCACGCACAGCAGCGCCACGGCGCTCAGGATCCATTTGGCAAGCAGGCGCATGAAGCCTGCCTTTCAGACCATGACGTTCAGGATCAGGCCTGTGGCCTGGCCGGCGAAGTTCATGAAGGGCGCCTGGGCCTGCGCCGGCTCCGGCTGCAGCCGCACGACATCGATGGCCTGGGCATGGTGGGCCGAGTGCAGGGCGCCGCGTGCGCGATCCAGGCGGGTGTTGGCATCGCTGGCCCGGATCTCCAGGCCATCGGCGCGGCGCTGCTCGCGGTCGGCGCTGCGCTGGGCGGCCTCCGCCTCGGAGCGCAGGCGCTGGGCGGCCTGCTCGGCCTGCTGGGCATTGCGCTGGGCGCTTTGCACCTGGCGGGATGCGCCGGCTGCTCCGGCAGCGATGGGGGCAATGGCAGCCGACATGGGGTCTCTCCTGTTCTTGTGACGGGCCTGATGGTGGCGCTTACGTGGCCGAGGCGTAGGTGCGCAGCACCTGGTCGCTGAGCTGGGGCATCTGCAGCACGGCCTCGCGCTCCTGCACGCGCCGGGTGTCGCTTTGCTGGTTGCGCGCAGGCTCGGCGTCCTGCTGCGCGGCCAGCTCCCGGGCGCGCTCGCTGATGGTCACCTTGGTGCCCTCGACCGACATGGCCTGCTGGCCGGGCTGGGCGCGGCGCTCCTGGCGCGCCTCCTCGGCGCGCAGGGCCTGCAGGTCGGACGCGCGGGTGCTGGGCGCCAGTGCCGGCTGGATGCTGGCCGAATCCGAGGCCAGGCGGCGTACTGCAAATTCGATGGCTGCCATGGTGTTTCTCCGTTTGCGCATTTGCCGGCAACCCGTGCCGGCAAGCTCCCCGATGGTCGGACAAAGTGCTGCGAATGTAAAGCCCGGCCCGGTTTGTCCTGAGCGGATGCGGCCTTTTCAGGTGCCGGCACGCGCGCGGCGCGCGGCCACCAGCTTGCCCAGGGCCAGCACGATCAGGGCGCCGGCCAGGTGCGCGGCCCAATAGACTGCCGTGGGCAGCTCGGCATGGCCCTGGCCGTCCGAGGTGCCCCACTTGGGCGCCCACAGCCATTCGCCGTGGTTCACGAACAGCGGATCGGTGGCCAGCATCCCGCCGGCGATCCAGCCCAGCAACATGCCGCCGGCGACGATGACCAGCGGGAAGCGCTCCATCAGCCGGATGACGATCTGCGAGCCCCAGACGATGATGGGCACCGAGATCAACAGGCCCAGCACCACCAGCAGCGTCTGGTGCTCGCCCGAGCCTTGCGCCGCCCCGGCGATGGCGATCACGTTGTCCACGCTCATGACCAGATCGGCCACGATGATGGTTTTGATGGCGGCCAGCAGCTTGTCGCTGCCCTGGATCTTGCCGTGCTCGTCCTCATCTTGCGGGGCGATCAGCTTGACGCCAATCCACACCAGCAAGAGTGCGCCAATCGCCTTGAGCGCCGGCAGATTGAGCAGTTGCATGGCGAACACGATCAGCACCACGCGTAGGGCAATCGCACCTGCCGTGCCCCAGATGATGCCCTTGGTGCGCTGGGCCGGCGGCAGCTTGCGACAGGCCAGGGCGATGACCACGGCGTTGTCGCCGCCCAGCAGGATGTCAATGATGATGATCTGGCCGAGCGCGATCCAGAACGGGGTGTGGGTGAGAAAGTCCAAGTCCATGTGCGATTACCTCAGCAGCTGCATTGTGGGTTCACGATGCCTGGGCAGCACGGACGCAAGGCGTCGCCTGAGGAAGGACAGGAGCGACACTTCGGGCCGGCCACGGCGACGCAATGCCGCCCAGGCGCCCAAAGGTCTTGCCCGGCGCAGGTGCTGCCCACGTCCATGTCGTGGCGCCACGCTGCCTGGCAGGCCGGAAGCCGGTGGGCTTCGTCTTGACGACCTGCCATCCGCCGGTGCGCCCGATGAAAAGGACTACCGGCGGGGAGCTACTCCCCTTTGAAGCCGGCTATTGGAACACAAGTGCAGGGCATCCAGGCGCTGCCTATGATCCGGCCCATGCCTGCTCCTGCCGCCTCTCCGGACTGTTCCACGCACTGCTGCACCGCTTGCTTCTTTTTGTCCGACATCGAGGCCGCCCTCGACTTCTGGCGCGCCCGCGCGCCCTCGCCCGACGGCATCCACCTGGCGTCCGAGGTGGCGGCGCTGGCCGAGGTCTGTGCGCGCCTGGCGCACACGGGCCGGCGCGCGCTGCCCGAGGCCGACATGCCCGCCGCCGCGCGCATGGCCTGGCTGGCCTGGTACGACAGCACACCCGACACGCCCTGCATCGCCATCTGCTCGACCAGCCAGGGCGACGCCTGGTGCAAGGGCTGCGGGCGCAGTTTCGAGGAAGTGCAGCACTGGCTGGCCTACAGCCCGCTGCGCAAGCGCGCCGTCTGGCAGCGCATCACCCGCCAGGGCAGCGCGCTGCGCTTCACGCGCTACGCCGAACGTGCCGCCCTCGGTTGAGTGCTTGCCGCCGCGCACCCGCCCGGCTATGGTGGCCGCCACTATGCAGCGCTTGACCCAGGCCCCAACATCGCGATTGCCACGCTGTGGCGCGACCTGCTGTGCCAGGCCGGTCTGCCCGCCAGCGTGCAGCGCCAGCACCTGGGCGCCGCCGCCGGCCACCTGCCGCCGGGCGAATGCCTGCCCGAAGTCTGGCTGCAATACCCCGAGCACCTGGAGCGCGCCCGCGCCCTGCTGCACGAGCTGGAGCGCCTGCCGCAGCGCCAATGGTTCTGCCCCGGCTGCGGCGAGTGCGTGGAGGGCGGCTTCGAGCAGTGCTGGAACTGCGGCGCGCTGATGCCAAGGTAGAGCTGTCGGCGGGCGGGACGGGGCAGGCCAGGCCAGGGCCGCTGCAGCGTCGCCAGAATAATCAAAAATTGATAGCTGCCAGCGCTTGACTGGCAAGGGTTTGAGCCGGTTTTTATCCAAATCCTAGCCGCTTCAACGGCTTTCTGCGGCTCTTGTTCACTTCCAGCGCAGCGGCTCCAGATGCACGCTGCCCAGGGCGCTGCTCAGGGTGAGTGCGCCGTCCTGCACCGTGGCCTGCAGCTGCATACTGCGCTCGGCCAGTTGCGCCAGGGCCTGGGACTGCTCGGCGGGGATGCGCCAGACCTGCAGCCGATCGAGGCGTGTGAGCTTGCTCTCGATGCCGCGCCACCAGACCTCGGCGGCGTGGTGGAAGGCATAGACCAGCACCGCATCGGCGCGGGAGGCGGCCTTGGCCAGCGGCTTGTCCTCGGGCTGGCCAACCTCTATCCACAGGCGTTTCCTGCCGGTGAAATCAGTCAGCGACACATCCGGGTCGTCCGGGTCGGACAGGCCGGCGCCAAAGGCCAGCTGGCCATCGCCGCCGCAGGTGTCGTGCAGCTCGTGCGCCTGCAGCGCCAGCGCGGCCAGGCGCACCATCATGCGCTCGTCGGTCTCGCTGGGGTGGCGCGCCAGGGTGAGCTGGTGATCGGCGTAGTAGCCGTGGTCGATGTCGGCGATCGCCAGATGCGCCTTGAAGATGGTGGACTTGAGCGCCATGCTCTTGCTCCTGAAAAAAGAGCTGCCCGCGCTTGCTACACAAGGGCGGGCAGCGAAAAATCGATAAAGCCAAAGCGGCAAGACCGGGGCAGCTCCCCGAGCCGTGCCGCCGCGCCTCAGATGCGGCGCGCCAGCTCGGCGGCCTTGCCGATGTAGCTGGCCGGCGTCATGTCCAGCAGGCGCTTCTTGTCGTCCTGCGGAATGTCCAGGCTGTGGATCAGCGCATGCAGCGCTTCGCGCGTCACGCTCTGGCCGCGCGTGACTTCCTTGAGCTTTTCATAGGCCCCGGCCACGCCGTGGCGGCGCATCACCGTCTGGATCGGCTCGGCCAGCACTTCCCAGCTGGCATCCAGGTCGGCGGCCAGCGCCGGCTCGTTGAGTTCGAGCTTGGCAAGGCCGGTCATCAGGGAGCTGTAGGCCAGCACCGAGTAGCCCAGTGCCACGCCGATGTTGCGCAGCACCGTGGAGTCCGTCAGGTCGCGCTGCCAGCGCGAGATGGGCAGCTTGTCCGACAGGTGGCGCAACAGCGCATTGGCCAGGCCCAGGTTGCCCTCGGCGTTCTCGAAATCGATGGGGTTGACCTTGTGCGGCATGGTGGACGAGCCGATCTCGCCGTCCTTGAGCTTTTGCTTGAAGTAGCCCAGCGAGATGTAGCCCCAGATGTCGCGCGCCAGGTCGATCAAGATGGTGTTGGTGCGCGCCACCGCATCGAACAGCTCGGCCATGTAGTCGTGCGGCTCGATCTGGATCGAGTAGGGCTGGAAAGTGAGCCCCAGGCCCTCGGGCTCGGCGCTTTCGACCACGCGGCGCGCAAAGGCCTCCCAGTCGAAGTCCGGCCAGGCCGACAGGTGGGCGTTGTAGTTGCCCACGGCGCCGTTCATCTTGCCCAGGATGGCCACGCCGGCGATGCGGCTGCGCGCTGCGTCCAGGCGCGCCACGACGTTGGCCAGCTCCTTGCCGACTGTCGTCGGGCTGGCCGTCTGGCCGTGCGTGCGACTGAGCATGGGCACGGCGGCGAACTGCTGCGCCAGGGCGCGCAACCGTTCGACGATAGCGTCCAGCGCCGGCAGCAGCACCTGCGCCCGGCCATCGCGCAGCTGCAGGGCGTGGCTGGTGTTGTTGATGTCCTCGCTGGTGCAGGCGAAATGGACAAACTCGGCGGCGCGCTCCAGCTCGGGCTGGCCGGCGAATTTCGACTTGATCCAGTACTCGACGGCCTTGACGTCGTGGTTGGTGGTCTTCTCGATGGCCTTGATGGCCTGGGTGTCGGCCTCGCTGAAATGCGCGACCAGACCCAGCAGATGGCTGCGCGCCGGCGCCGACAGCTGCGGGAATTCGGCAAAGCCGGCATCCGACAGGGCGATGAACCAGGCGACTTCCACCTGCACGCGCCGGTGCATGTAGCCGTGCTCGCTCATGATGGGACGCAGTGCCGCCAGGCGGGCGGCGTAGCGGCCATCCAGTGGCGACAGGGCGGTGTTGGGGGAAAACGCGGAGGAAGAAGAGGAAGGGGGCTGGCTCATGGGGGCGGATTGTAGGTGCCCGCCATCAGCGGCAAGGCGCGCCCCGGTGGCTGGGGGCGCGCCTTGCGGCAGAAGAAAAAACGCTGCAAGGCGCTCTGAAACGAAGTCAGAGAGGGAGGGAGGAGAAGCGCCTCAGAGCTGTCGGCGGAGGGTGTCCGCAGGCCTCGCAACGTGAAAGCTGATGATCGGTGCCCGGCTGGCTGGCCTGCCGGGCACCCACTGCAGAGTGGGGCCGCAGCGCGAAAGTTCCAGGGCCGGCATGAAAATTTTTGCACCGCCGTACATGGCAACTGCGCACAAGGCAGGCAGCGCACACGGCAACAGGCATTGCACCATGGCCGGGCCAGGCCTGCAGGCGCTGGCGTCCATGCACCCGCACCGCGCGGGGTTTCGCAGGACTGCCGCGCCTGGCCATGGTGCAGCGCGCCGCGACCGTTCAGACCAGCGGCAGCAGCCGCGCCAGCGGCAGGTGTACGCGCACCTCGTTGCCGGGCACGGCAGCGGTGATCTTCCACTGCGCCTGGGTGGTGTCGCGCGGGATCAGCTCGCCGGTAGGCATCCCCTCGCGGTTCACCACCACGGCCACGCGCGGCGTGGTGGCGCTGGCGCCACGGCGCAGCACCAGCGCCACTTCCTGCGTGGCCAGGCGCACATGCGTGCCGGGGGGATAGACGCCCAGCGTCTTGACCAGTGCCGCGCCGGCCTCGTCCACCTGGCGCTGCTCGTCGTAGTAGCTGGCCTGCATGGCGGCCGTGGAGGCCAGCGGCTGGCGCGTGGCGCGCGGCGCGATGCGCGCGCCGAACACGTCGGCGCGCTGGATCAGCCGCGCCATCTGCAGCCCCTCGCTGCGCTCGGCCAGCGGGCCGGGGATGCGCGCATGGTGGTGGCGCACGGCTTCCAGCCAGACCGGATCGCTCATGCCCATCTGGCGCAAGAGCGCCTCGGAGTGCTCGGCATGGTCGGAGATGGCGTCGATCTGCGCCGCAGTCAGCGGGTCGGTCTGCTGCGCCAAATCGTCCTGCAGCGCCGTCATTGCGATGTTCATGGACAGCGCCGCCTGACCCAGGCGCGCCACCTTGGCCTCGGGCCAGCCCAGGGTCTCGCCAGCCACCAACATGCACACGCTGGCCACCAGCATGGCGTGGGTAGCGCTGTACATGCGTGTCTCGCGCCCGGTCAGGTAGATCAGCGCCAGCAGCAGGCTGTCGGGGGTTTGCTGGCATTGGCGCTCCAGCTCCTCGTGCAGATCCAGCAGGCGCTGCGGGAAGTCGCTGCTGCCCGGCGCGCGCAACAGCTGCGAAGCCCGCATCTGCAGCTCGGCCCAGTCGGCGGCGGCGCCCTCCGGGTTGTGCTGGATAGCCTGGGCAGCCGACAGCTTCATGGCGGCGATCTGGCCCAGCGAGGCATCGGCCAGCAGCATCTGCTGCATCTGCGCCAGATAGGCGCGATGGCTGTCGCCCGACTCATGGGTGTCGATGCACAACTTGATGCCTCGCGCCAGCAGCACGCCCAGATCCTGGCGGTTGCGGATCACATAGCCCTTGTGGGCCAGCAGCTTGCCATCGGCGCCGCGCAGCGCAAACGGCAGCGGCTGGCCGAGCGGGATGGTGTCAATTTCGAGAGTAACCAGTTTCATGGCGATGTAACAGAACGTTCATCATACGCTGGTGCCCTGCGCCCGCGCACCAGCCGGATCAGCCAGTGCTCGAAATCATCGACCCAGGTGAACGCGGCCGGCACGACCAGCAGGCTGAGCACCGTGGAGGTGATCAGGCCGCCGATCACGGCCACGGCCATGGGTGAGCGGAAACTCATGTCCGCGCCGCCCAGGCCCAGCGCGATCGGCATCATGCCAGCGCCCATGGCCAGTGTCGTCATGATGATGGGCCGGGCGCGCTTGTGGCAGGCGTCCAGTAGCGCGTCGAGCCGGCTCATGCCGCGCTCGCGCCGGGCCATGATGGCGTACTCGACCAGCAAGATGGAGTTCTTGGTGGCAATGCCCATGAGCATGATCAGCCCGATCAGCGACGGCATGGAAAAGCTCTGGCGCGCCAGCAAGAGCGCCACGAAGGCACCGCCCAGCGACAGCGGCAGCGCCATCAGGATGGTCACCGGCTGCAGGAAGTCCTTGAACAGCAGCACCAGCACGATGTAGATGCAGACCACTCCCGTGAGCATGGCCAGGCCGAAACTCTCGAACAGCTCGCCCATCATTTCCGCGTCGCCGACGTTGATCAGGCGCACGCTGGCCGGCAGGCTTTTCACGGCGGGCAGGTTGTGTACGGCCTCGGTCACCTCGCCCAGGCCGCGTGCGCCCAGCTCGATCTCGAAGTTGACGTTGCGCGAGCGGTCGTAGCGCTTGATGACCGCCGGGCCGCCGGCCAGCGCCAGCTCGGCCACCTCATCGAGGCGCACCGGCCCACGGCTGCCCGGCACGGTGAGGCGTTGCAGTGTCGCCAGGTCTTCGCGCGCCGCATCCTGCAGGCGCACCACGATGGGCACCTGGCGCTGCGCCAGATTCAGCTTGGGCAGGTATTGCTCGTAGTCGCCCACGGTGGCCACGCGCAGCGTCTCGGCGATGGCCTGCGAGGTCACGCCCAGGTCGGCGGCGCGAGCGAAGTCGGGGCGGATGGCGATCTCCGGGCGCACCAGGCTGGCGTTGGAGCTGATGCCGCCGATGCCGCCGATGGTGCGCAACTCGCGCTCGACGGCGCGCGCGCTGCTGGCCAGCGCCTGCGGGTCGTCGCTGGCCAGGGCCACGATGTATTTGTCGTTGGAGCCGCCCAGGCCCACCTTGACGCGCACGCCCGGCACGTCCTGCATGGCCGCGCGCAACTGCTCCTCGATGACCTGCTTGCGCGGGCGCTCGCTGCGCGGCGTCATGCGCAGGGTGAGCGTGGCGATGCGCGGGTCGGCCGAAGCGGCGCTGCTCGACGCCGGGTCAGCCCCTGCCGAGCCGGCGCCGATGGCCGTGTAGATGCTCTCGATGTGGCCCACCTGCATGGCGCGCTCGGCGGCCAGGCGGGCAATGGCGCGGGTGTCGTCGAGCCGGGTGCCGGGCGGCAGCTCCAGTGTGACCTGGGTCTGGGCGTTGTCGTCCGCCGGGATGAAGCCCGAGGGCAGCAGCGGAATCAGCGCCAGCGAAGCGATGAAGAACAGCAGCGCGCCGATCAGCGTCCACAGCCGGTGGCGGATGCACCACTCGGAGGCGCGCATGTAGGCGGCCAGCCAGCGCGGCTCGCGCTCCAAGTCCACCATGGGCTTGAGCATGTAGGCCGACATCATGGGCGTGAGCAGCCGCGCCACGACCAGCGAGAAGAACACCGCCAGCGCCGCCGTCCAGCCGAACTGCTTGAAAAAGCGCCCGGCAATGCCGCTCATGAAGGCCGTAGGCAAAAACACCGCGATCAGCGTGAAGGTGGTGGCAATGACGGCCAGGCCGATCTCGTCGGCCGCCTCCATCGCCGCCTGGTACGGCGTCTTGCCCATCCTCAGGTGGCGCACGATGTTTTCCACCTCGACAATGGCATCGTCCACCAGGATGCCGACCACCAGCGACAGCGCCAGCAGCGTGATGATGTTGATGGAGAAACCCAGCATCTGCATCCCGATGAAGGCCGGGATGACCGACAGCGGCAGCGCCACCGCCGAGACCACCGTGGCGCGCCAGTCGCGCAGGAACAGCCAGACCACGACCACGGCCAGGATGGCGCCCTCGTAGAGCAGCCGCATGGAGCTGTCGTACTCGTCCTGCGCGATGTCCACGAAGTCCACCGTGCGCTGCATCTGCAGGTCGGGGTGCTCGGCGCGCAGCGCATCCAGCGCCTGCTGCACGCCGGCGCCGACCTCGATCTCGCTGGCGCCGCGGCTGCGCGTGACCTCGAAGCCGATGACCGGCTTGCCGTCCAGCATGGCCGCCGAGCGCGGCTCGGCCACGGTGTCCTCGATGCGCGCCAGCTGATCCAGGCGCACATGGCGCCCGCCGGGCAGGGCGATCTCCAGGCGCGCCAGCTCGGCGGCGGTCTGCACCGTGGCCTGGGTGCGCAGCGCCTGCTCGGCGCCGGCGATCTCGGCGCGTCCGCCGGCGCTCTCCAGCTGCACCTGGCGCACCTGGCGCGAGACATCCGCCGCCGTCGCGCCCAGCGCCTGCAGCTTGAGTGGATCGAGCGCCACGCGCACCTCGCGCGTGACCCCGCCGACGCGGCTGACCGCACCCACGCCGGGCACGGTGAGCAGGCGGCGCGTCAACGTGTCGTCGATGAACCACGACAGCGCCTCGTCGTCCATGGCGCTCGAAGAGATGGCGAACGCCGCAATCGGCTGCGCCGTGAACTCGAACTTGTTGATGATGGGGTCGCGCAGGTCGGCTGGCAGATCCGAGCGCACCCGCGCCACCGCCGAGCGCACGTCGTCCACCGCCTCCTGCACCGGCTTTTCCAGCTGGAACTCGGCGGCAATCGAGGCCATGCCATCAACCAGCGTGGTGCTGATGTGCTTGAGGCCCTGGGTGGTGGCGATGGCGTTCTCGATCTTGCGCGCCACGTCGGCTTCGAGCTGCCCCGGCGCCGCGCCGGGCAGTGCTGCCTGGACGATGACGATGGGCAGATCCATGTCCGGGAAGTTCTGCACCTTCATGGAGCGAAACGCCATCAGGCCGCCCAGGGTGAGCAGCACGAACAGCATGGCTGCCGGTATGGGGTTGCGGATAGACCAGGCCGAGAGGTTCATGGCCACTCCTTATTTGATAGCTGTCTGCGCTTGCCCAGCGGGCGTTTTCGCCGGATTTGGCTCTGAATCTCCTGGAGCGGGAGTGGGGGCGTCGGCGGCCACGCGCACGGTGTCGCCGTCGTTCAGGAAGGTTCCGCCCTGGCGCACGATGCGCGCCTGCGGGGCCACGCCCTGCAGGATTTCCACCCGCTCGCCCGAGCGCTCGCCGGTGCGCACGCGGCGCATGTGGACGCGCGCGCCCTCGCCGACTTCGAAGACGTTGGAGAAACCGTCGCGCACCACGATAGCCGACAGCGGCAGCGTCAGGCCGGCGCGCTCGCCCAGCCGGAAGTCGCCGCGCGCATACATGCCGGCGCGCACGTCCGGATGCTGCGGCAGATCGACATAGACCAGAGCGTTGCGCGTGGCCGGATCGACGGTGGGCGCCAACATGCGCACCGTGCCCGGCACCTGCGCGCCGCTGGCGGCGCTGACCTGCACGCTCATGCCGGGGCGGATGCGCGGCAGGTCGGACGCGCCGACCTCGGCGCGCCACTCCAGCCGGCCCCGGCGCACCAGGCGAAACAGCTCGGTGCCGGCGCCGACCACGGCGCCCACGGTGGCGTTGCGCGCCGAGATCACGCCGGCATCGGGCGCCAGCACCTGGGTGCGCTGGAGGCGCAGCTCCTGCACGTGCAGCATGGCCTGCGCCGCCTCGACGCGCGCCTGCGCGGTCTGCGCGGCAGTGGCGTATTGCTGGATCTGCTGCTGGCTCAGGGCGCCCGAGGCGGTGAGCGTTTTGGCGCGCTCGGCGTTGGCCTGGGCGTCGGCAGCGGCTGCGCGGGCTTCCAGCAGGCTGGCGCGCGCCTGCGCCACCTCGGCCTGCACGGTCTCGGGGGCGAAGGTGGCCAGCACTTGGCCGGCGCGCACCTGGTCGCCGACGTTGACGCGCACCTCGGTCAGGCGCAGGCCGTTGGCCTCGGAGCCGATGCTGGCCTCCTGCCAAGCGGCGATGTTGCCGTTGGCCGCCAGGCGCTCCTGCACCTGGCCGGCGCGCGGCTGCACCACGGTCACGGTGAGCGCCGGGCGCGGCGCGGGGGCGGCGGCTGCCGGGGTGTCAGCGTGCGAGGCGCGGCTGGCCAGCAGCGCGCCACTGCCGGCGGCCAGGGCCAGCACGGCCAGGGCGATCAGGGTCTGGAGGGTTTTCGGGCGGGGCATGGCGGGTGGGCGAAAAGAGGGGTAGGTCGGGCGTGGAGGGGGCTAGGGCAGGCAGCGCTGGCGGAGCGCAGGCCCTCACCCCCACCCTCTCCCGCACGCGGGAGAGGGAGCTGGGGCAATGCACGGCGCGGCTGCAGAGCGTGGCGTTACAGCGGCAGCACCATCCGCACGCTGTGGTGTTGCACCGGCGGCACCGTCCGCACGCTGCGGTGTCGCACCGTCCGCGCTTGCGTGCTGTGGCGCTGGCGCCGGATTGGCTCCCTCTCCCGCGTGCGGGAGAGGGCTGGGGTGAGGGTGCTCCCCCACTACCACCGGCGCATCCAGCGCGCGCGTCCAGCCCCCGCCGGCAGCGCGGTACAGGGCGATCCAGGCCGACAGGCGCTCGTGCTCCAGCGCCACCAGCGCCGTCTCCGAGGCCAGCTGCATCCGGCGCGCATCTTCGAGCTCGACCAGGCTGGCCAGGCCGGCCTGCCAACGCGCCTGCGTGGCCTCGAAGGAGCGCCGGTAGCCCGCTGCCGCCTGCTGCGCGCTGCCGGCGCGCTCGGCGGTGCTGGCCAGGCGCGCCAGGCCTTGCTCGACCTCGGCCACGGCCTGGCGCACCACGGCGCGGTAGCGGCTGGCGGCCAGCTCGTAGCGCGCCTGCGCGGCCTCGGCCTGGGCGGCGCGCCGGCCTGCATCGAACAGCGGCACCGACAGCGCCACCGGCCCGATCGACCAGGTGGTGCTGGTGGCATCCATGACGCCGGTGCGCACCGTGCCGGCGCCGATGGAGCCGAGCAGCTGCAGGCGCGGGTAGCGCGCCGCCTCGGCAGCGCCGACCTCGGCGCTGGCGGCGGCGACTTCGCGCTCGGCGGCATACACGTCCGGGCGCTGGGCCAGCAGCTGCGCCGGCAGCGCCGGCAGGGCAAACAGCGCGCCGGTGGCGGGCAGCGGCGGCGCGGCGGCCAACTGGGTGCGCAGCAAAGTCTCGTCGCGCCCGCTCAGGGCGACCAGTGTCTTGACGCCGATCTCGCACTGCAGCCGCTGCTGGGCGACGCGCGCCCGCGCATCGGCATGGCTGGCCGTGGCCAGGGCGGCGGTGGCCGGCGCGGTGAAGCCGGCGCGCTCGCTCTCGACCGACAGGCGCGCCGTCTCGCCGCGCGAGTGGGCGTCGGCCTCGGCCACGGCCAGCTGGCGCTGGCAGGTCTGCCAGGCGCTGTAGTGCTGCGCCACCTCGGCGGCCACGGCCACGCGCGCCTCGTGCCACTGGGCGGCGGCAGCGCTGCCGCGGGCGCGCGCGGCGTCCAGCTGCGCGGCGTTGCCGCCGAACACATCCAGCTCCCAGGCCGCCTGGGCGCCCACCTGGGCCACGCTGGCCAGCGTGCCCAGCTGCTCGTTGAAACCCCGGCTGGCGCTGGCCTGCGCATCCACGCCGGGCAGCAGCGCCGAGCGCGCCGCCACCTGCTGGGCGCGCACCTGCGCCAGCTGGGCGCCGGCCTGGGCCACGCTCGGGGCCAGGGCCTGGGCATCGGCGATCAGGCCGGTCAGCAGCGCATCGTCCAGGCTGGAGCGCCACCAGTCGAGCAGCCCATCGACACTGCCGCCGTGCGGCAGGCTGGGCAGCGGCGCCTGCCAGGCGCTGGGGGCGCTGGCCTGCACCTGCGGCGGCGGGCGCGAGACGGCGCAGGCGGTGAGCAGCACAGGCGCGGCAGCGAGCACGGCGGCGCGCAGCACAGGGGATGGTTTCATGGTGTGGCGGCAGGGGTGGAGGGGCCGACGGGGCGACGGCGGATGCGGCGGCGCTCGGCAGCCACCATGGCCAGGGCGTAGTCGGTCAGGCGCTCGGCCCATTGCTGCAGCGCCTCGGGCGTGGCCAGCAATTGCGGCTGCTGCGCGACCAGGGTCTCGTGCTGGCACCAGACCTGGTGCGCCAGGCCGCTGACGGCGCAGGCCAGGCGCTGCAGGTCGTCGTCTGCGGCAGGCAGCCGCAGGTGGCGCTGCAGCAGTTCGGCGATGACGCGGCTGGAGACATCGACATCGTGCCCGGCCACGGGCTGGCGCTGGTCTGCCGGCTCCAGCATCTGGCGCAGGTACAGGCGCACCATCTGCTGCGCCATCTCGCTGTGGTGCAGTGGCGCCAGCGCGCCCTCGAAAAAGCGCAACAGCGCGATGCGCAGCGACAGGCCGGGGCGGGACAGGTCGGGCACCAGCGCGGCCAGCGAGCCGAACGGGTCGGCAAACAGCGCGGCGTGCAGCGCCGCCTTGTCGCCGAAGTAGTAGCTCACCGCCGCCACGTTGGTCTGCGCCTCGGCGGCGATGGCGCGGATCGAGGTGCGGTCGTAGCCGTGCGCGGCAAACAGCTTGAGCGCCGCCAGCAGCAGCCGGGTGCGCGCGGGCTGGGCCTGCGGCTCGGCGCCGGGGCAGACCGGGCAGGAGGCAGCAGGGCGGGAATCAGGAGGCAGAGCGGACATCGGCGCGCATTAAACCATGCCAATCAAACGTTTGTTTGATTTTTTCAATCCTGGCCAATGCTGTAGCTCCCTGCACCGCCCTACGCGGGCGTTGCCAGAGCCAACAATTTGCTACCCTTAATGTAGCTGTCAGCGCTTGTCCAGCAAGGCCTAGAGGCGAAAAACACCCATGTTTTATGCAGCGCTTCCACGGCCTGCAGCCATGCCGTTACGATCGCGCATGTCCTCACTCGCCCTGACTTTGCTGTACCTGCTGGCCGCTGTGCTGGGCGTGGTGGCGTGCCGCAGCCTGCGCCTGCCGCCCATGATGGGCTACCTGGCGGCGGGCATCTTGATCGGCCCGCACGCGCTGGCGCTGACGCGCAACTCTGAGGGCGTGCGCCACCTGGGCGAGTTCGGCGTGGTCTTTCTGATGTTCACCATCGGGCTGGAATTCAACCTGTCCAAGCTGCGTGCCATGCGCCGCCACGTCTTCGGCCTGGGGCTGGCGCAGGTGGCCGTGTCCATGCTGGTGTTCACCGGCGCGCTGCTCGTCCTGTCGCGCTGGGGCACGCCGGTGTGGCAGCTGGGCTGGCAGTCGGCGCTGGCGCTGGGCGGCACGCTGGCCATGAGCAGCACCGCCATCGTGGTCAAGCTGCTGGCCGAGCGCGCCGAGCTCGACAGCGAGCACGGCCAGCGCATTCTGGGCATCTTGCTGTTCCAGGACTTGGCGGTGGTGCCGCTGCTGGTGCTGATCCCGGCGCTGGGCTCCTCGCCCGACCAGTTGCTGCTGGCGCTGGGCCTGGCGCTGGTCAAGGCGGCGCTGCTGGTGGGCGTGCTGCTGGTGGGCGGCCAGCGCGTCATGCGCTGGTGGCTGACCCTGGTGGCGCGCAGGAAGAGCGACGAGCTGTTCATGCTCAACCTGCTGCTGGTCACCCTGGGCCTGGCCTGGCTGACCGAGCTGGCCGGACTGTCGCTGGCGCTGGGCGCCTTCATCGCCGGCGTGCTGGTGTCCGAGACGCAGTACCGCCACCAGGTGGGCATCGACATCCGGCCCTTCCACGACGTGCTGCTGGGCCTGTTCTTCATGACCGTGGGGATGATGCTGGACTGGCACATCCTGCTGGAGCACTGGGCGCTGGTGCTGTTCCTGCTGCTCGGGCCGCTGGCCATCAAGACGGCCATCATCACCGCCCTGGCGCGCGCGCAGGGAGCGACGGCGGGCGTGGCGCTGCGCGCCGCGCTGTATGCCGCGCAGGCCGGCGAGTTCGGCTTCGTGCTGCTGAGCCTGATGCAGACGCACGCGCTGATCGAGCCGGCGCTGATGAACCCGGTGCTGGCGGCCATGGTGCTGTCCATGCTGGCCACGCCGTTTCTGGTGCAGCACAGCAACCGCATCGTCATGCGGCTGGCCGCCAGCGACTGGCTGCAGCAATCGCTGCAGGTCACCACCATTGCGCGCCAGGCCATCAACACCAGCGGCCACGTGCTGATCTGCGGCTATGGGCGCAGCGGCCAGAACCTGGCGCGGATGCTGGAGCACGAGGGCATTGCCTATATGGCACTGGATCTGGATCCCGACCGCGTGCGCCAGGCGACGGCGGCGGGCAACTCGGTGGTCTTTGGCGACGCCACGCGGCTGCAGGCGCTGATGGCCGCCGGGCTGGCGCGCGCCGCTGCCGTGGTCGTCACCTACCAGGACACGCAGTCCGCCTTGCGCGTGCTGGCCAGCACGCGCGAACACGCGCCGCACGTGCCGGTGCTGGTGCGCACGCACAACGACGCCCACCTGGAGCAGTTGCAGGCCGCCGGCGCCACCGCCGTGGTACCCGAGGCCATCGAAGGCTCGCTGATGCTGGCCAGCCACGCGCTGGCGCTGCTGGGCGTGCCCATGCGCCGGGTGCTGCGCCTGGTGCGCGACCAGCGCGATGCACGCTACGACCTGCTGCGCGGCTACTTCCACGGCGCCGACGACGACACCGTGGCCGAGCGCGACCAGGAGCGCCTGGCCTCGGTCACCCTGCCCGCCGGCGCGGCTGCGCTGGGCCACGCGCCGGCCGACCTGGCGCTGGCGCCCTCGGGTGTGCGCCTGGTCAGCGTGCGTACCGCCGACGGGCGCATCGCCAGCGCCGACAGCACGCTGGCGCTGGCGGCGGGCGACACGCTGGTGCTATCGGGCCACCCGACGGCACTGGCGCTGGGCGAGGAGCACTTGCTGCGCGGCTGAGGGGACAGCCGCTTCCAGCGCACTTTCTTAGAGCGTGTTTACGATCTCCGCGCGCAGGGGCACTGGTGCGGATCGGGATGGGCTGCCAGGCGCAAACCGCAGCGATAGCCCGTGCTATCGCGAGGATTTGCAACGCCGCAGACCGCCCGAGGCCGCGCCCGCGCACCCGCGCGGGGATCGTGAACACGCTCTTACACTGCACGGCTTTGCCTGTGCGCGCCGGCCCACTCCGGCCTGTCCAGCCCGTTCATCTTCAGCCCCTTTACCCCACGACCATGCACCACCTGAGCGTCAACGACTACCTGCGCCAGAACATCCGCACCGTACCCGACTGGCCAGCCCCTGGCGTGCAGTTCCGCGACATCACGCCGCTGCTGCAAAACCCCCAGGTGTTTCGCGTCATGATCGACGCCTTCGTGCATCGCTACATGGCGCCCGAGCGACGCCCGGATGTGGTCGCCGGGCTGGATGCGCGCGGCTTCATCATCGGCGCCGTAGTGGCCTACGAGCTGGGTGTGGGCTTCGTGCCCATCCGCAAGAAGGGCAAGCTGCCCTTCACCACGGTGGAGGAAACCTACGAGCTGGAGTACGGCAGCGCCACCGTCGAGCTGCACGCCGACGCCGTGCGCGCGGGCGACCGCGTACTGCTGGTCGATGACCTGATCGCCACCGGCGGCACCATGATGGCCGGCAAGCGGCTGCTGGAAAAGCTCGGCGCCAGCGTCATGGAAGGCGCGGCCATCGTCGATCTGCCCGAGCTCGGCGGCTCCGAGCGCCTGCGCGCCAGCGGCCTGCCCCTGCATACGCTGGTGGACTTCGCCGGGCACTGAGGCCCTTGCGGCCCGTCCTGGCACGGCGGCTGCACGACTATGTTTTTCATAGCTGCAAGCGCTTGCCAGGCAAGGGTTTGGAGCCTATTTGGCTCAAAGATCGCCGTACTGGGTGGAGCTCAGATCGGCCTTGCGCTCGTTTTGCTGCGGCATCACGGTGTCCTCGAAGCCCGTGTTGGGCGGCAGCAGCGGCCCGCTGCGCGTGATCCTGCCGGGAGCCGCTGGCGCCGGGGCCGGGCGCGCGGCAGCGGCGTTGGCCAGCGCCTGCTTGAACGCCGCCACCTCGTCGGGCTCGATGGGGTCGAAGCGCCCTGTCGGTGCCGGTGCTGCGCGCGCCGGCGCGGCGGTTGGCGCTGATGCGGCCACGGGCGCTGGCGCAGCGCCGGCCAGCGGCGCCGGGCGCGATGGCGCGCCGCCGCTGGCCGGCGGGCGCATCAGCGGCGCCGGGCGCGAACCCAGATCGCCATACAGGCTGTGGCTGGTGGCTGACGTGCCAGCGCTGCGCACCGTGGGCGGCTGCCCCAGCAGCATGTTCATGCGCCAGTACACGGCAGTCACCAGGATGTCGTGCCGGGCCTTGGCGGTGTCGGTGATCAATCCTTCCAGCTCGGCGCCCTGCTCGGGGGTGCCGGCGTATTCGGGCGCTATGTCCAGCATGACCAGGAACTGCGCGCCGCGCTGATCCAGCGACAGCACCTTGAACTTGTAGCCCGCCGACAGCACGCTGGCGCGCACCATGACGTCGCGCACCACGGCATAGAGCTGCTCGCGCCGCTGCATCCGTTCATCCACAGGAACAGGAGCGGCACCAGCCACCAGCCCTCCTCCTGCCGCGCCGCCCGCAGCAGCCGGTTGCCCGGCGCTGCTGCCCGCTGCCGAAGCAGGAGGGGTTGGGCGCTGCGGAGGGATGGGCCGCTTGGCCTTGGGAAAGAGCCAGCTCAACAATGACATGGTGTATTCAAGACGGACGCTGTGGGGAAAACCGGCGACAGTGTATCCAACCGTAATACCAAAGAAGGCTACCCGGATGTGCTGCGGCACTGGCCGGCAGCCCATCGTGGCACATGCGGGGCGCTGGCGCCAGACATTGCAGCGCGCCCGTCAGGTGGCCGCGATGCGCCGGCGCCGGTCGCCCAGGCGCCGGGCCAGCACGGCGCCGGCGGCCATGGCCATGTTCAGCGCCACCGCCGGCTGGCGGTTGCCCAGCTCGACATGGCGCAGCGCCGGCAAGGCCCACAGCACCGAGGGCGCCGCCGCCTGCACGGTGGCGCTGCGTGGCCGGTGCGAGAAGAAAGCGCCTTCGCCGACCAGGGAGCCGGCGCCGACGATGGCCAGGCGCAGGCGCTGCTTGCTGTCTTCGTAATGCACGCTCAGACTGCCGCTTTCGATCAGGTACAGGGTGCGGTCGCTGCTGCCCTGGGCAAACAGCACCTGGCCGGCGGCCAGTTGCACAGGCAGCAGGTAGCCGGTCAGCACCTCCCATTGCTCGCTGCTGAAGGCCTGGGGCATACGGTCATCGGCGCTGGCCTGGCTGATGGCGGCGATCAGCCGGCTCAGATCGGCCCTGGCGCCAGGCGCGCCCAGGGAAGATGGAGAGGGAGAAGGAGGCAGGTCAAGCATAGGCCGGCGACGGTAACCCGGGGCTTGCGCTTGCACAAGCGGCGCTTACCAGTGCTTACCGGTACTTGACGGCTGCGCGTGCGCGCGTCACTTGCCGATGCAAAAGCGCGAAAAGATCACGCCCAGCAGGTCATCGGCGCCGAACTCGCCGGTGATGCTGTTCAGGGCGTTCTGCGCCAGGCGCAGCTCCTCGGCCAGCAAGTCCAGCGCCGGGCTGGCGGCGTGCAATTGCGCCGCTGCCTGCATCAGGTGGGCGTCGCTGGCGTGCAGCGCCTGCAGGTGGCGCTCGCGGGCGATATACACACCCTCGGGCACGGCCTGCACGCCGGCCGTGCGCAGCAGCAGCTGGCGCAGCGCATCCAGCCCGGCGCCGGTGCGCGCTGACAGCCACACGGCCTGGCGCGCGGCAGAGGCGGCATCGCCAGCGGCGGCGGCGGCCACCGCATCGCTTTTGTTCCACACGTCGATGATGGGCACGCCGGGCGGCAGGCGCTGGGCCAGCGTGGCGGCGATGGCGGCGTCGGCGCTGGCGTATTCGGGTGTGCTGCTGCGCGTGAGGTCGTGCAGGAACAGCACGGCGTCGGCGCCGGCGATCTCGTCCCAGGCGCGCGCGATGCCGATGCGCTCGACCTCGTCGCCGGCCTCGCGCAGGCCGGCGGTATCGACCACGTGCAGCGGCACGCCCTCGATCTGGATGGTCTGCTGCACCTTGTCGCGCGTGGTGCCGGCGATCGGCGTGACGATGGCCAGCTCCGCGCCGGCCAGGGCGTTGAGCAGCGAGCTCTTGCCGGCATTGGGCTGGCCGGCGATGACCACCTTGATGCCCTCGCGCAGCAGCGCGCCCTGGGCGGCACGCTGCAGCACCTGGGCCAGCGTCTGCTGCAGATTCGCCAGCTGGCCGTGCGCGTCGGCCTTTTGCAGGAAGTCGATTTCTTCCTCGGGAAAATCCAGCGTCGCCTCGACCAGCATCCGCAGGTGGATCAGCGCATCGCGCAGCCGGTGGATGTCTTGCGAGAACGCCCCGGCCAGCGAGCGGCTGGCGCTGCGCGCGGCGGCGCTGGTGGTGGCGTCGATCAGGTCGGCCACGGCCTCGGCCTGGGCCAGGTCGAGCTTGCCGTTCAGGAAGGCGCGCTCGGTGAATTCGCCCGGCTCGGCCAGGCGCAGGCCCGGCAGGTGGCCAGCCGCCGCCACCTGCAGGCAGCGCGCCAGCAGCAGTTGCAGCACCACCGGCCCGCCGTGCGCCTGCAGCTCCAGCACGTGCTCGCCGGTGTAGCTGTGTGGCGCCGGGAAGTGCAGCGCCAGGCCGTGGTCTATGGGCTGGCCGTCGGCATCGGCAAAGGGCAGGTAGTGCGCGTGGCGCGGCTGCAGGCTGCGGCCCAGCAGCGCCGGCACGAAGCCGCCCAGTGCCCGCGCCGACACGCGCACGATGCCCACCGCACCCCGGCCCGGGGCGGTGGCGATGGCGATGATGGGGTCGTGGCGACGGGCGAGCATGGCAGTGTTTGCTATTGAAAAAGAAGCTGCCTGCGCTTGCCACCATTGGCTTTGCAGGTCGAATGACCCGCAAAGCTTTGTGGGACAAGCGCAGACAGCTCCTGTTTTGGGAGTGCGCCGGCAGCGCTTACTTGACCGTCGTCCAGTTGGGCATGGGCCGGTCGTCGGCACGGTGTACGGTGTCCACGCCCTTGCGCATGGCCCAGGGGCGGATCTGGTGGTGCAGCGGGATGTAGTAGTACTCGTCCTTGGTCAGCTTGAGCGCGTCGTGCAGCAGCGCGTCGCGCTTGGGCTGATCCATCTCGGTCTTGATCTGCTGGATCATCTCGTCGAGCTTGGCGTCGGAAAAGCGCCCGCCGTTATAGACGCCAGCGGCCGTCTTGCCCTGCTTGGTGGACATGAGCGAGTCCAGCGTGTAGAGCGCATCGAACGTCGCCACGCCCCAGCCGAACAGGTAGGCGTTCACGTCGTTGTTCATGACGCGCGTGACGAACTGCGCCATGGGCGCGGCAGACAACGTGGTCTTGATGCCGATGCGCGTCCACATGGCGGTCACCGCCTGGCAGATGGCCTCGTCGTTGACGTAGCGGTCGTTGGGACACTCCAGCTTCAGCGCGAAGCCGTTGGGATAGCCGGCATCGGCCAGCAGCTTCTTGGCCGCTTCCACATCGTATTTGGAGGCACGCTCGTCGAGCTGCTTGCTCCAGCCGCTGACCATGGGCGCAACCATGGCGCCGGCAGGCACGGACAGGCCGCGCATGGTATTTTTGTGCAGGCCGGCGGTGTCGATGGCCTGGTACATGGCCTGGCGCACACGCTTGTCCTTGAGCGGGTTCTTGCCCGGCGTGCCGGCGCCCGGCAGCTCGTCGCGGAACTGATCCAGGCCCAGGTAGATGGTGCGGTTCTCGGCACCCTCGATGAGCTTGAGCTCGGCGGTGTTCTTCAGGCGCGCCAAGTCCTGCGGCGGCGGATCGACGACGAAATCTACCTGGCCCGAGACCAGCGCCGCCGTGCGCGTGGCGGCCGACTTGATGGGTGTGAAGATGACCTCATCGACGTTGCCGCGTGGCTTGTCCCACCAGTCGGGGTTCTTGGTCAATTGCAGCTTCACGTCGGGCTGCCACACGACCAGCTTGTACGGGCCGGTGCCGTTGGCGTTGCGCGAGGCATAGCTCTCTTCCTTGCCGCCGTAGTCCTGCGACTTGACCGAGTTGTGCTTCTCGGCCCAGGCCTTGTTCATGATGCGCGCCTCGGTCAGCTCGCGCAGCAAGATGGGGTTGGGGCCTTTGAGGATCACATCGACCGTGTGGTCATCGACCTTCTTCACCTCCTTGACGCTTTGCGTGGCGCTTTGCATGTTGGACGGCGGCGTCATGGCGCGCGTGAGCGAGAACACCACGTCGTCGGCGGTGAAGGGCGCGCCGTCGTGGAACTTGACGTCACGCCTCAGCGTGAAGCGCACCTGCGTGGGGCTGACCTGCTCCCACTTGGTGGCCAGCGCCGGCTCGACCTGGAACTTCTCGTCGTAGCGCACCAGGCTCTCATAGACCTGCTGCAGGAAAGCGTGCGTGGTCTGGTGGTTCTGCGAGTGCGGATCGGCGGTGTTGATGTCGTTGGCGCCGGCCCAGCGCAGCGTGGCGGCGCTGGCACTGCCGGCAGCCAGCAGTGCGGCTGCGGCCAAGGTGGCCAGGCGGAAGGTGGTGAGTTGCAGCATCGGTGGTGTCTCCTGTTTGAAGTGTGCCGGGGATGGTAACCAAAATGCCCAGCCCGAAAATGCCGACGGCCACCCAGGGTGGCCGTCGGCAGCTATGGTTTTGCCAGCGCGTGGTCAGCGGAACTTGGGCAGGTTGAACTGCGGCGGCACGCCCATGCGCTTGTTGATGATCCACTGCTGGGCAATCGACAGCAGGTTGTTGGTCAGCCAGTACAGCACCAGGCCGGCCGGGAAGAAGAAGAACATCACGCTGAAGATCAGCGGCATGAACCACATCATCTTGGCCTGCATGGGGTCGGGCGGCGCCGGGTTCAGCGCGGTCTGCAAGAGCGACGACAGCGCCATCAGGATGGGCAGGATGAAGAAGGGGTCGGGCGAGGACAGGTCGTGGATCCAGCCGATCCAGGGCGCGTTGCGCATCTCCACGCTGGACAGCAGCACCCAGTACAGCGCGATGAACACCGGGATCTGGATCATGATGGGCAGGCAGCCGCCCATGGGGTTGACTTTTTCCTCGCGGTAGATGCGCATCATCTCCTGCTGCATCTGCTGGGGCTTGTCCTTGAGGCGCTCGCGCATTTCCTGGATGCGCGGGTTGATGGCCTTCATCTTGGCCATGCTGGCGTAGGCCTTGGCGTTGAGCCAATAGAACATGATCTTGAGCAGCACCACCAGCGCCACGATAGACCAGCCCCAGTTGCCCAGCACCTTGTGCAGCTGATCGAGCAGCCAGTACAGCGGCTTGGCCAGGATGGTCAGCCAGCCGTAGTCCTTGACCAGCTCCAGGCCGGGGGCGAGTTGCTCCAGTTGCGTCTCGATCTGCGGGCCGGCGTACAGGCGTGCGTCCAGCGCCTTGGCCTGGCCGGGGGCGATCTCGCCCAGCGGCGTGATGGCCTGCACGCGGTAGCAGCAGTCGGGAGCGCTCAGGCCGATGTCGGCGGCCTCCACGCGCAGCTCGCGCGGCGTGCCCTCGGGCAGCAGCCAGGCAGTGGCGAAGTAGTGCTGCACCATGGCGATGTAGCCGTCGTCGGCGCGGGCCGGGATGTCGGCCTTCTTGTTGCGGATGTCCTTGAAGTCGATCTTCTGGTACTTCTTGGCCTCGGTATAGACCGCCGGGCCGGTGAAGGTCGAATAGAACGAGGACTCGCCCGGCGGCTTGCTGCCGTCGCGCACCAGTTGCAGGTACAGCTGGGGCGACACCGGTGCGCTGCCGGTGTTGACGACTTCGTGGCGCACGGCGATGTCATACGCGCCGCGCTTAAGCGTCCAGGTCTTGACCAGCTTGATGCCGCCCAGGTCGGGCGACTCGAAGCGCACGGCCAGCGTGTCCTGGCCGTCCTGCAGCGCACGCGGGCCGGGCGCCACGCTCATGGCCGTCTTGTGGTTGGGGAAGCCGCCGCCGGTCAGGCCGGTCTGCGCCACATAGACGCGGCTGGCGCTCTCGTCGAGCAGCACGAAGGGCTGGGCCTTGTCCTGCATGTCGGCGTACTGCAGCAGCTCGCCATGCACCAGCGAGCCGCCCTCGCTGTCGAAGCTCAGGCGCAGCACGTCGGTGTTGACGGTAATGCGCTCGCGCGGGGCGGCCGGCGCCGCCGGGGCGTCGCCGGCAGGCGGAGCGCTGCCCTGCAGGCTGGCGCTGGCCGCCGGCACGCCGCTGGCTGCCGAAGCAGGGGTGGCCGGGGTCGCCGGGGTGTCGGCAGCAGCAGTCTGCGCCGGCGGCGAGGGGAAGAAGGTGGCCTGCTTGCCGTTGTGAATCTGCCACTTGTCCCACAGCAAGACCAGGGAAAAGCCAAAGATCACCCACAGGATGGTGCGGCGGATGTCGTTCATGGGGAGGAGGTCTGGTTGTCCGAGGAGGAGGAAGGAGCAGCCGGGGCTGGCGGCACCAGCCGCGAGAACAGCCGCATGTGGCGCGGCAGCTCCTGCGGCACGGGATCATGGCCGCCGGCGCACCAGGGATGGCAGCGCGCCAGGCGGGCCACGGTCAGCCAGCTGCCGGCGACAGCACCCCAGCGCTGCAGCGCGCCCAGCGAGTAGGCCGAGCAAGTAGGCTCGAAGCGGCAGGCTGAGCCCAGCCAGGGGCTGAGCAGCAGGCGGTAGCCACGCACCAGGGCGATCAACAGGCGCTGCATCATGGACGCGGGCCACGGTCTGCAGCGCCCTGGCGCGGCGCCGGGGCTGGGGCCGCCTCTGCCGCCGGCCCGCGCTCGTCGGTGCGAGCAGCGCGGGCGGCACGGGCAAAGAGTTGCTGCAGCTCCGCGCGCACAGCGCTCTTGAGCGCATCAGAGGAGGCGCTCACGAACTGCTTGCGGTCAAAGGCGGCACGCAGGCGCACCACGTGGGCAGCGTGCGGCAACTCGGCGCGGCGCTCAGCGGCAACGGCGTAGATCTGGCGCTTGATGGCGTTGCGCGTGACGGCGCGGCGCGCCCAGCGCTTGGGCACCATGGCACCCAGCCAGGGCCCGGTAGGTGCGCCCGCAGGAAGCGCAAACAGGGCCTGCGACTGACACGCAGCAGGCGTGCAGTCAGGCCCTGAAAGGGGAGTTGCCAGCGGCAGCGGAAGCCGGTGCAGCGCGAAGTGCGCCGTGCGGGCCGCCGTGCCTGCGGCCATGGTCGCCTGGAACTGGGGACGGGTCTTGAGCCGATGCATGGCAGCGGCAGCGCCGCGCACCGGAGCCGGCGCGGCAGTCACCGGAGCAGCGCGCTGCGGCCTCAGACGGCCAGGCGCTTGCGGCCCTTGGCGCGGCGGGCGTTGATCACGGCGCGGCCACCGCGCGTCTTCATGCGCACCAAAAAGCCATGGGTGCGGGCGCGGCGGGTCTTGGAGGGCTGGTAAGTACGTTTCATGATGTTCTCTATCCTTGAAGGGGTTCAGTGAAGAATGCGGTGACCGGGCGAGACGCGGGCGGGGCGCAGCGCCCCATGCACCACTGTAGGCAGCAGCCCTCCGAGGAAACCGGAAAAAACCGCGCGCGCAAAGTCTGGCTGCCCTGAACGCTTTTCAGGGAAACCGGCGATTATTGCAGCCCAACTGGCCGCTGGCAATGCCCGTCGGCACTCCAGGTGCTTTCTCCAGCGGCGGAAAACTTGTGGATAACTTATTGACAAGCTAGAATCCCGCGTTTCTTGCGCGTTCCTCTATCCACAACTACAACCCATTTCGATGCCCGAGGAACCTTTGCCTTCCCACGACGATTTCGACGCTGCCAACGCCGGCCAGGGCCTGTGGCAGGCTTGCGCCGAGCTGCTGGCACAAGAGCTGCCCGAGCAGCAGTTCAACACCTGGATCAAGCCGCTCGCGGCCCAGGTCGCCCCCGATTTCTCCAAGGTCACGCTGCTGGTGGCCAACCGCTTCAAGCTCGACTGGATCCGCGCCCAGTACGCCGGCCGCATCACCGCCTTGCTGCAGGATTTGTATGGCCAGCCGGTCACGGTCGAGTTGGCGCTCGCTCAGCGCGAGAGCGTTGTGCGCACTTATGTACGCCCGCCAGCGCCGCAGACCCTGACGCCGCTGGATGCCCCCGCCGCCGCCCCGGCCAGCGAGGACGGCAGCCAGGGCGGTTTCCGCTCGCGCCTGAACCCGGCATTGACCTTCGAGACCCTGGTCGAGGGCACGGCCAACCGCATGGCGCGCTCGGCGGCCATGCACGTCGCCGGCTCGCCCGGCCACCTGTACAACCCGCTGTTCATCTACGGCGGCGTCGGCCTGGGCAAGACGCACCTGGTACACGCCGTGGGCAACCAGCTGCTGGCCGACCGGCCCGATGCGAAAGTTCTCTACATCCACGCCGAGCAGTTCGTCTCGGATGTGGTCAAGTCGTATCAAAGGCGCACTTTCGACGACTTCAAGGCGCGCTACCACTCGCTCGATCTGCTGCTCATCGACGACGTGCAGTTCTTCGCCAACAAAGATCGCACGCAAGAGGAGTTCTTCAACGCCTTCGAGGCGCTGCTGGCCAAGAAGAGCCACATCGTGATGACCTCGGACACGTATCCGAAGGGCCTGGCCAACATCCACGAGCGCCTGGTCTCGCGCTTCGACTCCGGCCTGACCGTGGCCATCGAGCCGCCCGAGCTGGAAATGCGCGTGGCGATCCTGATCAACAAATCACGTAGCGAAGGCTCGGAGATGCCCGAGGAAGTGGCCTTCTTCGTCGCCAAGAACGTGCGCTCCAACGTGCGCGAGCTTGAAGGCGCACTGCGCAAGATCCTGGCGTATTCGCGCTTCAATCAGAAAGAGGTGTCGATCCAGCTGGCGCGCGAGGCACTGCGCGATCTGCTGTCGATCCAGAATCGCCAGATCAGCGTCGAAAACATCCAGAAGACGGTAGCCGATTACTACAAGATCAAGGTCGCCGACATGTACAGCAAGAAGCGCCCGGCCAGCATCGCCCGCCCGCGCCAGATCGCCATGTACCTGGCCAAGGAGCTGACGCAAAAAAGCCTGCCCGAGATCGGCGAGTTGTTCGGCGGGCGCGACCACACCACGGTGCTGCACGCCGTGCGCAAGATCGGCGCCGAGCGCCTGCAGCTGACCGAGCTAAACCAGCAGCTGCACGTGCTGGAGCAAACGCTCAAGGGCTGAGCCGACATGCCTTGCGCCCCCGAGGTTCACAGGCAAAATGGCGTGTTGCCCGGCGCCAACACCGGCCTGGCTGGCGCATCCCCCGCACACCTCCCTTCCTCCCAAGGTTTCTCCCAAGGTTGACCTCATGCAAGTCCTGAAGGCCCCCCAAGACAAGGTTCTGGCCGTTTTGCAAGCGGTGTCCGGCATCGTCGAGCGCCGCCACACGCTGCCCATCCTGGCCAACGTGCTGATCAAGAAAAGCGGCAACGCGCTGCAGCTCACCACCAGCGACCTGGAAATCCAGATCCGCACCACGGCGGAGCTGGGCGGCGAGGCCGGCGACTTCAGCACCACGGTGGGCGCGCGCAAGCTGATCGACATCCTGAAGACCATGCCCGCAGACCAGACCGTGAGCCTGGAGAGCAGCCAGAACAAGCTGATTCTCAAGGGCGGCAAGAGCCGCTTCACGCTCACCAGCCTGCCCGCCGAGGATTTCCCGCTGGTGCAGGAGGCGGCCAGCTTCGGGCCGGCCTTCAGCGTGCCGCAGAAGGTGCTGAAAAGCCTGATGCACCAGGTCTCGTTCGCCATGGCGGTGCAGGACATCCGCTACTACCTCAACGGCATCCTGTTCGTTGCCGAGGGCAGCACCCTCTCCCTGGTGGCCACCGACGGCCACCGCCTGGCGTTCGCCAGCAGCCAGCTCGAAGTCGAGGTGCCCAAGCAGGAGGTCATCCTGCCCAGGAAGACCGTGCTGGAGCTGCAGCGCCTGCTGTCGGATGCCGACGGTGCCATCGAGGTGCAGTTCGCCAGCAACCAGGCGCGCTTCACCTTCGGAGGCATGGAATTCGTCACCAAGCTGGTCGAGGGCAAGTTCCCGGACTACAACCGCGTCATCCCGCGCAACCACCCGCACCGCATCACCCTGGGGCGCGCGCCGCTGCTGGCCAGCCTGCAGCGCACGGCCATCATGACCAGCGAGAAGTTCAAGGGCGTGCGCCTGAACATCGAGCCGGGCAGCTTGCGCGTGTCCAGCAACAACGCCGAGCAGGAAGAGGCCGTCGATGAGCTGGACATCGACTACGGCGCCACGCCCATCGAGATCGGCTTCAACGTCACTTACCTGATCGACGCGCTGGCCAACATGAGCCAGGACATGGTCAACATCGACCTGCAAGATGGCAACAGCTCGGTGCTGATGTCCATCCCCGGCAACGACGGCTTCAAGTACGTCGTCATGCCGATGCGGATTTGACGCCGCAGCCGTGGCGCTGCGTCTGCGCTGCCTTCGACATGTCTGCGTGGCCGCCCATTTTTGCTTCTTTTTTGATAGCTGTTTACGCTTGCTGGACAAGCGTTTGCAGCCTTTTTGGCTGAATATTCATGACCGCAGAGCACACGCAGCCCGCCCCTGATGAGCCGGTTTTCGGCGCTGATGAGACACCGCCGACCGCCGTGGCCGCCACGGGCGAGGGCTATGGCGAAGGCGCCATCCAGATCCTGGAAGGGCTGGAGGCCGTCAGAAAGCGGCCCGGCATGTACATCGGCGACACCAGCGATGGCACCGGCTTGCACCACCTGGTCTTCGAGGTCGTGGACAACTCCATCGACGAGGCGCTGGCCGGCTATTGCGACGACATCCTGGTCACCATCCACACCGACAACTCGATCAGCGTGCTGGACAACGGGCGCGGCATTCCCACCGGCGTCAAGCTCGACGACAAGCACGAGCCCAAGCGCTCGGCCGCCGAGATCGCCCTGACCGAGCTGCACGCCGGCGGCAAGTTCAACCAAAACAGCTACAAGGTCTCGGGCGGCCTGCACGGCGTGGGCGTGTCCTGCGTCAATGCGCTGTCCAAGACGCTGCGCCTGACGGTGCGCCGCGACGGCCAGACGCACCAGCTCGATTTTTCGCGTGGCTTCGTGCAAAACCGCGTCATCGAGCTGGTGGACGGCGAGGAGACCTCGCCCATGAAGATCGTCGGCCCGACGGAAAAGCGCGGCACCGAGGTGCGCTTCCTGCCCGACACGGACATCTTCAAGGAAAACAGCGACTTCCACTACGAGATCCTGGCCAAGCGGCTGCGCGAACTCTCGTTCCTGAACAACGGCGTGCGCATCCGCCTGGTCGATGAGCGCACTGGCAAGGAGGACGACTTTGCCGGCAGCGGCGGCGTCAAGGGCTTCGTCGAATTCATCAACGGCAGCAAGAAAGTGCTGCACCCGACCACGTTCTACGCCACCGGCAGCCGCCCGGCGGAAACCTACGGCGGCATTCCCGGCACCGAGATCGGCGTCGAAGTGGCCATGCAGTGGAACGACGGCTACAACGAGCAAGTCCTATGCTTCACCAACAACATCCCGCAACGCGACGGCGGCACGCACCTGACGGGCCTGCGCGCGGCCATGACGCGGGTGATCGGCAAATACATCGCCGACCATGAGCTGGCCAAGAAGGCCAAGGTGGAAGTCTCGGGCGACGACATGCGCGAAGGCCTGTGCGCCGTGCTCTCGGTCAAGGTGCCCGAGCCGAAATTCAGCAGCCAGACCAAGGACAAGCTGGTATCCAGCGAGGTGCGCGCGCCGGTCGAGGACATCGTGGCGCGCACGCTCGCCGAGTATCTGGAGGAGCGCCCGCAGGACGCAAAAATCCTGTGCGGCAAGATCGTCGAGGCGGCGCGCGCGCGCGAGGCGGCGCGCAAGGCGCGCGAGATGACGCGCAGAAAGGGCGTGCTCGACGGCATGGGCCTGCCCGGCAAGCTGGCCGACTGCCAGGAAAAAGACCCGGCGCTGTGCGAGATCTACATCGTCGAGGGCGACAGCGCCGGCGGCAGCGCCAAGCAGGGACGCGACCGCAAGTTCCAGGCCATCCTGCCGCTGCGCGGCAAGATCCTGAACGTGGAGAAGGCGCGCTACGAAAAGCTCCTGTCCAGCCAGGAAATCATCACCCTGATCACGGCACTGGGCACCGGCATCGGCAAGACCAGCGAGGATGAGTTCAGCGGCAATGGCCGGGGCAAGAGCGGCGCCGACGACTTCGATATCGCCCGGCTGCGCTACCACCGCATCATCATCATGACCGACGCCGACGTGGACGGCGCACACATCCGCACCCTGCTGCTGACCTTCTTCTACCGCCAGATGCCGGAACTGGTCGAGCGCGGCCACATCTACATTGCCCAGCCGCCGCTGTACAAGGTCAAGAACGGCAAGGAGGAGCTGTACCTCAAGGACGCCGCCGCGCTGGATCAATTCCTGCTGCGCGTGGCGCTCAAGGATGCCGCCGTTCACACCGGTGGCGAAACCGGGCGCACCATTGCCGGCGACGAGCTGGCGGAACTCGCGCGCACGCACCAGCGCGCCGAGCACATCATCGAGCGCCTGTCGGCCTTCATGGATCAGGAGGCGCTGCGCGCCATCGCCGATGGCGTGGTCATCGAGCTGGACGACGTGGCACAGGCCCAGGCCAGCGCGCAGCGCCTGCAGGAATGGCTGCGCAGCAGTGGCAGCGCCGGCGTGCCGGCCGAGGTCGCGGGCGAGTTCGATGCACGCAGCGACAAGCCGGTGCTGCGCATTAGCCGCCACCACCACGGCAACGTGAAAAGCAGTCTGATCACGCAGGACTTCGTCGCCGGCGCCGATTACGCCGCGCTGGCCGAGGCCGCGCACAGCTTTGCCGGCCTGATGGTCGAGGGCGCGCGCGTCACGCGCGGCGAGGGCGAGCGCCAGCGCGAGGAGAAGGCGGGCGACTTCCGCGCCGCCATGCAGTGGCTGATCCGCGAGGCCGAGCGCACCACCAGCCGCCAGCGCTACAAGGGCCTGGGCGAAATGAACCCCGAGCAGCTGTGGGAGACGACGATGGATCCGGAAGTGCGCCGCCTGCTGCGCGTGCAGATTGACGATGCCATCGAGGCGGATCGGGTGTTCACCATGCTGATGGGGGATGAGGTGGAGCCGCGGCGCGACTTCATCGAGGCGAATGCCTTGCGGGCGGTGAACGTGGACGTGTAAACGTTTACCTGCCGCATCCAACAGAACGGGCCAGCAAGACACACTTGCTGGCCCGTTTCTTTGACGGATCATGCGCGCGGCAAGCGCCGGCACCCTGCATCAGTGGTAGGGCAAGCCCAGTGGCAATTCGCGCGCGTCCAGCCCCATGGCCTGGAGCTCACGGCGCAGATGCGTCATGGCCAAGGGAAAGGCCTGTGCGACCAGGGCATATTGGTAGTCGTGGTCATCCAGCAGCGGCGCGACGGCATCCTCTGTCACGCCCGCCGGGTAGTAAAACCGCGCTTCGTACTCGCCGCTGTAGCGGGCGACGTCGCTGGCATCGTTTTGGTTGGTGGCCAGGGTCTCCAGCTTGACCTTCACGCCCACCATCAGCGGCGCCCCTTCAATCTCGGGAACGGCCAAGCCAAACTCGATCTCCTGCTGGAAATCCAGTCGCATCGCGACGCCAGTGTCTTCGCCCCGGTTGTCACCCTGGCAGGCGAGCACACGAAAGCTGCGAAGCACCGGGCGATGAACGGTCAACGCGGACATGAAACGGCTCCTTGGTCAAACCTGCGGAATTCCCGGGGGCGGTAGTGCGGGTCAGGCGCACCGGGATGCACTGGCACCCTTTTGAACGCCACCACGTTTGCAGCAGCCTGCATGCTGGAACGCACGCTTGCACGCTGCTGGGTGAACTCGGCCTGCAGGCCCTTTTCTTCCACCAGTGCCCAGAATGCCTCGGGGCTGCGGCGCACCAGGCGCAGCAAGGTGTCCATCGCCTCGGACTGGGCCACATCGTCGTTTTCGTATTTGCTGAACGCCACCGGGCCGCCGCCAAACAGCTGGGCGGCCTGCGCCTGGGTGAGCCGGTATTGCCTGCGCAGCGCCGTGATTTCGTCGCCCGTCAGCAAACCGTCGATCTGCTTGCGGAACGCCATCACGATGCGCTTGTTCAGCTTGGACTCCGCCATGCCCGCGTAGTCCGACGTGCAGGTGTCGCACTGCTGGTAGTGCATGGGCAGCAGGGCCTTGGCGCCTTTGTATTCCGTCTCCACCGCACGGGTGAGCGCGGTGACGTGGCCCTCGCCGCAAATGGCGCACAGCGCCTTGTTTTCCATGTCGGCTCTCCTTCAAGACAGGTGGCACGACACCAGCAACAGCAGTTGCCCCTTCTTGCCCACCGCAAACTTCACAAAATATTCAACGCCCATCTCCTTGCCCGCGGTGGCCACCCATTCCACACGGCGCAGCGCATAGGCGTCACAGGCGGCCCACGCCTTCTGACCATTGACACACCACTCGGAATCCCGGTAGTCGTCAGGACGCAGGTGCCCCAAGAGGTCGGCGACTGCTTCGAGGTCGCCCGCGAACAGGTCGTACACCGTCTTGCCGCAACGGCCAGTCCAGATGTTCAACGCTCTCGCCGCCGCTAGCCTGTGAACCCGAGCCAACTCGTACAAGGGTCCGCCAGCGATCTTGACGCGCCCCTGCCCATCGGCAGGTGGATTCAGACTGTACTCCGAGACGACGATCATTTTTACCATCATGGTAATTTATAGAGGGTGGCTGGATCTGTCACGCCACAGCAGTCAGAGCGACAAATGGATCTCGTAGCTCTTGTCCACCTGCTTGGTGGTCTTGCGCACGGCCAAGTCCACATCCTCCACCGTCGGCTGGCCCTGGGCGATGGCCTGCACGGTGCGGTTGATGGCGATCAACTGGTAGTAGCGCGGCGTCTTGCTGGGCGCGTAGTCGCTGGCGGCGATCAGCTGCTCGGGCGCCGTCCAGTCTTTCCAGGCGCAGTAGCGGGCCCACAGCTGCGCGGGCGAGGGCAGCTCATCGGCGCTGAGCGTGCGCTCCAGCACGGCTAGGGGCAGGCTGGGCTTGTGCAGCAACACATGGCCGGCGCGCAGGATGAAAGCCTTGTCGCGCTGCAGCGCGGGCGTGATGAAGCGGTCGCAGATGTCGGTTGCGCTGAGCTGGCGGATACCGGCGGTCATGGCGCCCCTCCCTGGTGTTGTATTTGAGAGAACCCACGCAGAGTCAACGCCTGGCAGCGCGGCGCGGATCTCCATGTCTTGTATTGGAAGGCGAAGCATAGACTTGGCCGCCCGCCGCGCATCGCACCACACGCCGAACCAAGGCTGGCTTGCAGCCAACAACCTTTGTCCCATGCCCGCCATTCAGCCACCCGACCTGCCCTTCTCCCAGGCCTGCGAAAACAACCAGGCGCCCATCCTTTCCGTTCTCGCGCAGGCGTTCGCCGACCGCCGCCGGGTGCTGGAGATCGGCTCCGGCACGGGCCAGCACGGGGCGTACTTCGCGCCACGCCTGCCGCACCTCATCTGGCAGACCAGCGACCTGAGCGAGAACCACGCCGGCATCCGCGCCTGGCAGGCCCATCGCCCCGCGCCCAATCTGCTGCCGCCCTGCTGCTGGATCTGCGCACCAGTGACTGGCCCGAGGGTGCCTTCGATGCGGTGTTCACCAGCAACACCGCGCACATCGTGGCGTGGCCGCTGGTGCAGCGCTTGATGGCTTTGGTGGGCGCACATTTGCCTTCGGGCGGCGTGCTGGCGATGTACGGGCCCTTCAATTACGCAGGCACGTTCACCAGCGACAGCAACCGCGATTTTGATGCCTGGCTGCGTTCGCGTGATCCCGCAAGTGGCCTGCGCGATGTCGAGGACATCGTGGCCCTGGCCTTGCAGCATGGCCTGGGGCTGGAGGGCGATCATGCAATGCCCGCCAACAACCGGCTGCTGATCTTTCGCCGCGACGTGGCTGGGCGATCCAGGCGCTGATCGAGTGGTGCTGATCGGAGGTCAGCAAGGAGTGTTCTTGGCGCGCGTGGCGCGGCGGTGGATGCGCGCTGGCGCAAGCTGCTATTGGGCCAGATAAGACTGATGCCATGTTGGCAGCCGTCATCACCGCTGCGCTCATCGCGCCGAGGCTCGCGAACGCATCACCGATGCCGCCCGGCATCTATCCATCGCTGTGTCATGCCCCTTGCGAGGTTGTAGCGGGCGCAGTTGTGCTGCTCCAGGTGGTCGAGTTCGGTATGCGCGATGCGGCGTAGCGCCGCGCGGTCAGCGGCGTCGACCTGCACCTCGGCGAGGGCGGCCTCCAGCGTCTGGCCATGGAAGACCACGAACTGCATCAGCTCGTTCAAGGTCTGCCGGTATTGGGTACGAACCGGGTCTGGCACTGCCAGGGAGGCGCGCAGCACGCTGTACTTTTGAATCGAGCGGCGGTAGATGAACTCGAACAAGTCCACCGCCGCCGCCACGTTGCGCTGCTCGTAGACACCCAGCATCGCGGTCGCGTAGTCCGCGCGCTCCACGTCCAGAAAGGACAGCGGCGCGCAGTTGTAGAGCATGAGCGGCAGGTTGGCGCTCAGCCGGCTCGTGCGTTTGTTGCCGTCCGAAAAAGGCTGCAGATAGGCCAGGTTGACCCACAGAAAGAAGGCAGCCTCAACCGGATTGCGAATGTCTCGGGCCTTGGCGACGATGGCGTTCAGCGCCTCTTCAAGGAGCAGGGGGATGCTGCTCGGGCTGTAGACAGAACCGTCGATATTCACCACGCGCCAGCGGATGCTGCCGATGTCGCGTGCGTCTCGCAGCAGGTCTCGCATCAGCTTGGCTTGCAGGTCGACGATGACGGGCACGGTGATGCCCTCGGTCGGCACCGCATCGACCATGAATTCGATTGCGCTCTTGTGATTGAGCAACATCAGCGTGTCCTCATCGAGCGGGCCGGCTTGTTGACCAAGTTCGAAGAGCTCCTTGGTGTCGAGCAGGCTCTTGTTGTTGCCTTCCAGGTGCGATGACGACCAGGACAGATCGATGAGCAACTGCTCGAGCACTTCGCGCGCATAGGTTCCGGCAGGTTGCTGGCCCTGGCTGCGGCCCGCCTGGTACAGGTCAGCGGCAAGCTGCGGCGGCAGCAAGCTGGACTGGTTCGGGATGTAGCCGCCCACGAAGCTGCTGTCATAGCCCACGGGCGTGCGGGCGCCCAGGGGAGCGAGCAGCGCCTCGACGAGGGGCTGTGCAGTGGCCGACCACTGAAAGGCGCCAGGCCTGGCCGGCGACGGAGAAGCCGGCGGCAGTGCGCCCAGCGCGGCCTCGGCGGCTGCGGTGGCCCGGTATCGGGTCGAGCGGCCATCCCCCTGCTTCTGTAGAAAGCCGGCGGCCAGAAGCTCGCGCAAGTCCCGGTTGATGGTGGCCCGGGAGACTTGAAGAGCACGCTCCAGCGCGCTCGGCGCAACGGACTCTCCCGCTGCGAGGACTTGGCGCAGCAACGCGCCATGGCGCGCGGGCAAAGTACGAGGCGTCATGGTTTCAGTCTTCTCAATCTGGTCAACTTGGTCAAGTGATGAGAATAAGAGGAAATCTTGTCGGAAAGAAAGCTGCGCGACAAGATTATTGAGAAGATTGCACCCCGGTGACAAGAAAATTCGCAGGCACGGATGCACCCATGCGGTCACCTACACTGGCGAGCGCTGGCCCCAGGGCTGGCTTTTTTGCAGCAACGGCGCGGGAGACTCACCATGAACTGGCACACGCACGAGGTTTTCAACCAATACCCTGAACTTACGGACTACGACCTGCTGGCCACCGACGCTGCCCTGGGCGAAGCCCTGCAGCGCGGCGGCGCCGGCTGGGCCAAGGAGCCATTGGGCGCCTATGCGCGCCGGCTGGGCAGCAGCGAGACGTACCAGCTCGCTGCCGACGCCAACCGGCATACGCCGGTGCTGCACAGCTTCGACAGCCGGGGCCGGCGCATCGACCGGGTCGAGTTCCACCCCAGCTGGCACCGCCTGATGGAGATGTACCGGGGCGAGGGCCTGATCTCCCTGCCCTTTGCTGATGAGCGCGCGGGCCGCTGGACGGCCTGGGCGGCGGGTTTTTATCTACACGGCCAGATCGAGCAGGGCACGCTGTGCCCGGCGACCATGACGCAGGCCTGCATCCCGCTGCTGCAAAAGGAGGACGGCCTGTGGCAACAACTGGCCGACAAGCTGCTCAGCCCGGCCTACGACGAGCGCGACGTGCCCGCTGCCGACAAGGCCAGCATCTGGGTCGGCATGGGCATGACGGAAAAACAGGGCGGCTCGGACGTGCGTGCCAACACCACCGTGGCCACGCCGATCACCGGCGGCGGGCGCGGAGCTGAGTACCAGTTGCGCGGCCACAAGTGGTTCTTCTCGGCGCCCATGTGCGACGCGCATCTGGTGGTGGCACGCACCGGCGAGGGCGGGCCGTTCGCGTGTTTTTACGTGCCGCGCTGGCGTCCGGACGGCAGCAAGAATACGGTCAACGTCCAGCGCCTCAAGGACAAGGTCGGCAATCGCAGCAACTCCAGCAGCGAGGTCGAGTTCCAGGACGCCTGGGGCATCCTGATGGGCGAGGAAGGCCGGGGCATCCCGACCATCATCGAGATGGCCACCTATACGCGGCTCAATTGCGTGGTCGGCAGCGCCGCCATCCTGCGCCAGGCCACGGTGCAGGCCATCAGCTATGCACGCCAGCGCAGCGCCTTCGGCAAGCGGCTGGCCGAGCAGCCTTTGATGCGCGCCGTGCTGGCCGACCTGGCGCTGGAGAGCGAGGCTGCGCTGGCGCTGTCCATGCGGCTGGCGGCAGCCTTCGAGCACGACGATGCGGCCTCGCGCGCCTGGAGCCGCATGATGACGCCGGCGGCCAAGTTCTGGGTCTGCAAGCGTGGCGTGGAGCTCACCGGCGAGGCCATGGAGGTGCTGGGCGGCAATGGCTATGTGCTGGACGGCATCGCGGGCCGGCTGTTCCTGGAGTCGCCCGTCAACTCCATCTGGGAAGGCTCGGGCAACGTCATGTGCCTGGACGTGCTGCGTGCCTTCGGCCGCGAGCCGCAGGCCGCGCAGGCGCTGCTGGCCAAGCTTGCCCCCATCGCCAGCGGCGAGCCGCGCCTGGCCGCCGCGCTGGCGCAGGTGCAGGCGCTGCTGGCCTTGCCGCCGGGCGATCTGGAGGCGCTGGGCCGCGTGTTGGCGCAGCAACTGGTGCTGCTGGCGCAGGGCTGCCTGCTGCGCCAGCAGGCACCGGCCTTTGTTGCCGATGCCTTCATCGCCACCCGGCTGGGCGAGGCCGGCAGCGGCGCCCGTGTGGTGGGCGCCATCGACACGCGCGGCCTGGACGTGGACGCCATCTTGCAGCGTGCGCTGCCGGCCTGAGCACGCACTCTTGCAAGGCGCGGTGCGCGCTCAGGCGCGCACGTCCAGCAGCGCGCCCGCCATGTCCTGCGCCGTGCGCAGCACCAGCACATTGGCCTTAAAGGCGTAGCTGGCGGCAATCTGCTCGACAACCTCGCCCTCCAGCGCCACCCCATCCGCCGGCTGCGCGGCCTGGGTGCTGTGCGCCAGCACCCCGCCCTGCTCCGGCGCCGCCTGCAGCTCGACCTGCTGGCGCCGAAAGGCCGGCGTCTGCATGTTGGCGATGTTGTGCGCGCTGGCGTGCAGGCGCAGTTGCGCGGCTTGCAGGCCCGAGGATGCGGTGGTGGCGATGCTGGTCATGCCCTGGATTATCGGCAGGATGCCAGCGCAGTGAACCAGGCCCGCCCTAGCAGGCGTGCGCCTGCACCAGGCATTCCTGGAACAGTTGCGCCGCGCGCGAAGCATGCGGCGGGCGGCGCATGACGCTGACGAAGCGGCACTGGTAACGGAATTCCTGCGGGCGCACGGCCTGCAGCCGGCCCTGGCGCTCCAGGCTCTCGGCGTAGTGGTCGGGCAGGAAGCCCAGGAAGCACCCGGACAGCACCAACGTGGCGATCGCCTCCTGGTCAAAGCCCGTGGCGCTGCGCGCCAGCTGCGCGCGGTGGCTCAGCTCCATGTTGGGCGAGTGGTAGCCCAGGCCGGCAAACGGATGGCCGCGCAGCGCCTGCCAGCTCAGCGCATCGTGCGCCGCACCGAACAGCGGATGGCCCGCGCCGCAGTACAGCAGCATGGTTTCGCCGAACAGATCGGCATAGGCCAGGCTTTGCGAACTGCGGTGCGCCGGGATGATGCCGACCTGGAAGCTGCCATCGATCACGCCGCGCTCGATGGCGTTGATGCTGGCCACGTGCATCTGCAGCTGCACATGCGGCGCCTGCCGGGTGAAGCGGGCGATGGCGGCGTCGATGTGTGCCTGCGGGTTGCTGGCCGTCTTGTCGAACACCGCCACCGCCAACTGCCCGCCCATGCGCGCGTGGATGTCATCGACGCTGGCCAGAAAGCCGCGCACCGAGGCCAGCAGGCGCAGCGTCTCCTCATACACGCGCTGGCCTTCGGGCGTCAATGCAAAGCCGGCGCGGCCACGCCGACACAGGGTCAGGCCCAGGCGGGTTTCCAGATCCTTGATGTGGCGGCTCACGGTGCTGGTGCCGATGTTCAGCTCCAGCTCGGCCGCCGCCATGCCGCCGCACTCGACCACGGCCTTGAAGACCTGCAGCAGACGCAGATCCATGTCGGACAGCTGGCCCAGAACGGCGCGCGGGCGGGGGGTGGACGGGGGACGGGGCGAGACAGGATCTTTGGGGTGCTGGGCCATGGTCATCTTGCTGCGTGCAACGCTTGGCGGCGCACTGTTGCGCCGGCAGGACTCCAGTGTTGCAGGAAGGGACAGCACCAGCCCGGTCTGGTGCGCCCACCGGCGCCGATGCGCTGGCACGCAACTTGCGGCTATCCAGCCATACCCGGGTGTTTCGCCCTCTCTGCGTGGCTTGCCGCGAAAGGTTGTTTCCGTATGACCAGCTCCCTTCCTCCTGCATCCGCCCCGTGCTGGCAAAGCCTGGCCACCGGCGGGATGCAGCGTCTGCAGACCCCGCTGCTGGCCGCCCAGCTGCTGGCCAAGCGGGTCGAGCGCTCGAATGCCCCGATCGCCACCAAGGCGGCGGAAATCCGCTCCTTCTTCGTCAAGTACGAGCGTCTGCTGGCAGACGAAATCGCCCAGCTGGGCCGCCTTTGATCCAGGAGCCAAGACCATGATGAACCAGTTGATGCGCGTGCAGGACGCCGCCCAGTGGATCCGCGAGGGCCGGCCCCTGTCCATCGCCGGGGCCGAGGCGGTGCTGCGCCAGTTGCCCGCCGGCCCCTGGATCGGCGGCACCATCCCCTATCTGTCGGCCCAGGGCCGGGCCACGGTGGTGACCGAGGGCAGCGTCTTCGTCACCGACCTGTCGCAGATCGGCCAGGTCACGCTGGCCTGCTACGGCCCCGATGCCCTGGCCGGCATCACCGGGGCCACGGCGGACAACGGCTTTGCCCTGGCCATCCTGCCGGCTGGCAGCAGCGCCCACGCCCGCTTCGCCCAGGAGGCCGACAGCTACCCGGATGCGTTTTCCAAGCCCATCGTCGGCTGGGTGGCCGGCGTCCATCTGGACGAACTGGGGCGCGCCACCCCCAAGGTCTTCGACGGGCGCAGCGGCCAGGCCTACGAGGACGCCGCCGTGGTGGCCCACGTGCGCGTGCCGGACGAGCAGCTGGTCACCGTGGAGATCGTCAACATCTTCGAGCCCGATGCGGGCGAAGTGCTGCACTTCGACACCCTGGGCTTCGAGGTCGGCGAGTGCCGCGTGGCCGGGCGCCGCGTCAATCTGGCGCACTACCTGCACGAGCGCGGCGCAGCCGACGGCAGGCTGCCCCTGGTCGGGGACTTCGCCGGTGCGCACGTCAACGTCTCGTTCCAGGGCATCGATGCGGCGGCGGGCCGGGTCACGCTGTATGCACCGGTCTTTCCGGGTGTGGACTACCGCCTGGCGCGCCCGGTGGACAACTACGCCCAGGCGTTTCGCCAGCGCCTGGCCGGGTTCGACGCCGACGGCGTGGTCTTTTCCTGCAACTGCATCCTGAACTTCGTCTTTGGCGAACTGGAAAACCAGACCCTGGGCGGCGCAGTGGAAGGGCCGTTCACCTTTGGTGAGATCGGCTACCAGTTGCTCAACCAGACCATGGTGGTGGTACGGCTTCAGTGAATCATTCAAAAAATATAGCTATCAGCGCTTGCTGTACAAGGGTTTGATCCGAAAAACACCATAATTTTTTACAGACTGGGCTTGCTTGCACAAATTGCCAAGTGAACGTGGACATTTGTGACTTCATGAATTTATTGCCCAGCGCCACAATGGCTGCTTCGTCCCGTTTCTTCCCTTTTTCAGCCCCTGCCAGGAGAGCGCCATGACCTTTGCCGTGATCGACGACCAGCCCGCTGCCAGCGCCGCCAGCGCCCCGCGCATGGACGCCGCCTGGCTGGATGCCCACTGGATGCCGTTCACCGGCAACCGCGACTTCAAGGCGCGCCCGCGCATGGTGGTCGCGGGCGAGGGCGCCTACTACACCGACGCCGAGGGCCGCAAGATCTTCGACGGCCTGTCCGGCCTGTGGTGCTCGGGCCTGGGGCACGGGCGGCGCGACATCGCCCAGGCTATCGGCCAGGCCGCCGCGACGCTGGACTATTGCCCCGCCTTCCAGTTCGGCCACCCGGCCTCGTTCGAGCTGGCCAACCGTATCAAGGCACTGACGCCCGAGGGTCTGGACTATGTGTTCTTCACCTCATCAGGCTCGGAGGCCGCCGACACCTCGCTGAAGATGGCGCGCGCCTACTGGCGCGCCCGTGGCCAGGCCAGCAAGACGCGCCTGATCGGGCGCGAGAAGGGCTATCACGGCGTGAACTTCGGCGGCGTCTCGGTGGGCGGCATGGTCGGCAACCGCAAGACCTTCGGCCAGGGCGTCGAGGCCGACCACATCCCGCACACCCAGCCGCCGCTGGGTTCGTTCCAGCACGGTATGCCGGACACCGATGGCCGGGCGCTGGCGGACAGGCTGCTGGACGTCATCGCCCTGCACGACGCCAGCAACATCGCCGCCGTGATCGTCGAGCCGTTCTCCGGCTCGGCGGGCGTGGTCATCCCCCCGCAGGGCTACCTGCAGCGCCTGCGCGAGATCTGCACGCAGCACGGCATCTTGCTGATCTTCGACGAGGTCATCACCGGCTTTGGCCGCGCCGGCGGCTGGACGGGCGCCGAGGTCTTCGGCGTCACGCCGGACATCATGAACTTCGCCAAGCAGGTCACCAACGGCGCCCAGCCGCTGGGCGGCTGCGTGGCCAGCCGTGACATCTACGACACCTTCATGGCCGCCGGCGGGCCGCCGTACATGCTGGAGTTCCCGCACGGCTACACCTACTCGGCGCACCCGGTGGCCTGCGCCGCCGGCAACGTGGTGCTGGATGTGCTGCAAAAGGAGGACATGCCGGCGCGCGTCAAGGCGCTGGCGCCGATGTTCGAGCGCGCCGTACATGGCCTCAAGGGAGCGAAACACGTGCTGGACATCCGCAACTACGGCCTGGCCGCCGGCTTCACCATCGAGGCCCTGCCCGGCGAGCCGGCGCGCCGGCCCTATGAAGTTGCCATGAAGTGCTGGGACAAGGGTTTTTACGTGCGCTACGGCGGCGACACCATCCAGCTGGCGCCGCCCTTCATCAGCACAGAAAGCGAACTCGAACGCCTGGTCAGCGCACTGGGCGATGCGCTGCACGAGACGGCCTGATGAGCGCCTGACGCCCACCCGGCGCTTTGACATTTTGATAGCTGCCAGCGCTTGCCAGTCAAGCGTTTGGCGGCTTTTTTAGTGTCAATCCAAAAAGCTGGCGGCGCAGATGCCGCGATTGCGTCCACGCCGATCACAACTGTTTCACTGGCCCGGGGCGGCAGACCCTGCGTCCTACAATCGACTCCCCTCATGCACAGCTGACGGGGCGCAAGGGCTCCCACGGCGCCGCGTCGGCACGCTTTCCCTGCTGGAGACTCCTGATGCCCGACCAAACGGCCACGACCGCCGACAAACGCGCCCTGCTGCGCCGCGCAGCCCTCGAATACCACGAGTTTCCCCAGCCCGGCAAGATCGCCATCGCCGCCACCAAGCAGATGAGCAACCAGCACGACCTGGCGCTGGCCTACTCGCCCGGCGTGGCCGCGCCCTGCGAGGAGATCGTCAAGGATCCGGCGGCGGCGTTTCGCTACACCGCGCGCGGCAACCTGGTCGGCGTAGTCACCAACGGCACGGCCGTGCTCGGCCTGGGCGACATCGGCCCGCTGGCCGGCAAGCCGGTCATGGAAGGCAAGGGGGTGCTGTTCAAGAAGTTCTCGGGCATCGACGTCTTCGACATCGAGATCGACGAAAAAGACCCGGACAAGCTGATCGAGATCATCGCCGCGCTGGAGCCGACCTTCGGCGGCATCAACCTGGAAGACATCAAGGCGCCGGACTGCTTCTACATCGAGCGCCGCTTGCGCGAGCGCATGAAGATCCCGGTCTTCCACGACGATCAGCACGGCACGGCCATCGTGGTCGGCGCGGCCATCCTGAACGGCCTGAAAGTCGCCGGCAAGGACATCGGCGAGGTCAAGCTGGTGGCCTCGGGCGCCGGCGCCGCCGCCCTGGCCTGCCTGAACCTGCTGGTCAAGCTGGGCCTGCCGCGCAGCAACATCTGGGTGACCGACATCGCCGGCGTGGTCTATCAGGGCCGGCCCGAGCTGATGGACGAGGACAAGACACAGTTCGCCCAGGACACTGAGCTGCGCGCGCTGTCGCAGGTCATCGAGGATGCCGACATCTTCCTGGGCCTGTCTGCCGGCGGCGTGCTGAAAAAGGACATGGTGGCCAAGATGGCCGCCAACCCGCTGATCTTCGCCCTGGCCAATCCCAACCCCGAGATCGCCCCCGAGGACGTGCAGGAAGTGCGCAGCGACGCCATCATCGCCACCGGCCGCACCGACTACCCCAACCAGGTCAACAACGTCCTGTGCTTTCCCTACATCTTCCGCGGCGCGCTGGACTGCGGCGCGACCACCATCACCACGCAGATGGAGATCGCCGCCGTCCATGCCATCGCCGAACTCGCCCAGGCCGAGCAAAGCGAGGTGGTGGCTGCGGCCTATGCCGGCGAGCCGCTGGCGTTCGGGCGTGAATACCTGATTCCCAAGCCGTTCGACCCGCGCCTGATGATGAAGATCGCGCCGGCGGTGGCGCAGGCGGCGCACGAGTCGGGCGTGGCCCAGCGCCCGATCGCCGACATGGACGCTTACCGCGACCACCTGCAGACCTTCGTCTATGCGTCGGGCAACATCATGAAGCCCATCTTCATGGCGGCTAAGCAGGCCGGGGCCAAGCGCGTGGCGTTCTCCGAAGGCGAGGAGGAGCGCATCTTGCGCGCCGCGCAGATCGTGGTGGACGAGCGCATCGCCCGGCCCACGCTGATCGGGCGGCCGGCCATCATCGCCCAGCGCATCGAGAAATTCGGCCTGCGCCTCAAGGAGGGCGTGGACTATGACGTGGTCAACGTGGAAAACGACCACCGCTACCGCGACTTCTGGCAGACCTACCACCGCCTGACCGAGAGGAAGGGCATCACCATCCCGATCGCCAAGATCGAGCTGCGCCGTCGCCTGACGCTGATCGGCTCCATGCTGCTGCACAAGGGCGAGGTGGACGGCCTGATCGTCGGCACCTGGGGCACGACGGCGCACCACCTGCAGTACATCGACCAAGTCATCGGCAAGCGCGCTGGCGCCAAGACCTACGCCGCCATGAACGCGCTGCTGCTGCCGGGCCGCCAGGTCTTCATCGTGGACACGCACGTCAACTACGACCCCACGCCCGAGCAGCTGGCCGAAATCACCGTCATGGCCGCCGAGGAGATCATGCGCTTTGGCATCCGTCCCAAGGCGGCCCTGCTGAGCCACTCCAACTTCGGCTCCAGCAACCACGACAGCGCCGTCAAGATGCGCCAGACGCTCGCGCTCTTGCGCGAGCAGGCGCCCTGGCTGGAGGTGGACGGCGAGATGCACGGCGACGTGGCGCTCGACGAGAAGGAGCGCCTGGAGCTGATGCCGCACGGCACGCTGGCGGGCAGCGCCAACTTGCTGGTCATGCCCAACATCGACGCGGCCAACATCTCCTACAACCTGCTCAAGACCGCTGCCGGCGGCGGCATCGCCATCGGCCCCATGCTGCTGGGCGTGGGCGCGCCGGTGCAGGTGCTGACCCCCAGCGCCACCGTGCGGCGCATCGTCAACATGACGGCGCTCACCGTGGCCGACGCCAACACCGTGCGCTGACTTGCGGCGCCGGCACACGCTCGGGAGACCCTCGGAGCCAGCCGGCAAAGGGCGTACAGACAACAGGCATCTGCCCGAAATCCGGGCAGATGCTTGCCTTTGTGCGCCATTTTTGCCACACTTGCGCGTCGAAATTTCGGGTTAACCCGAAGTTTTTGAAAGGTATCGCGAATGTTCAAGGCCGGCTCCCTTGCTGTGTGCAAGGCGTTTGTGGCGTGCGCTGCTGCCGCGGCCATGCTGACGCCGGGTGCAGCGTCGGCGCGCACTGCGGCGCCGCTGCCTGCTTCGCCAGCCTCCGCCGCTGCTCCCCCATCGCCCTGGCCGAGCTGCCCCTACAGGGCCGGCGCACCTATGCGCTGATCCACGCCGGCGGGCCGTTCCCGTTCGACAAGGACGGCACGGTGTTCGGCAACCGCGAGCGCCTGCTGCCCCAGCAGCGGCGCGGCTACTGGCGCGAGTACACCGTGCGCACGCCCGGCGTGCGCCATCGCGGGGCGCGGCGCATCGTATGCGGCGGCGCCCTGCCCAGCACGCCCGAGGTCTGCTACTACAGCGCCGACCATTACGCGAGCTTTCGGGTCATCACGCCATGAGCGCTGCGCGCCATGCGCCGGCAGCGGCAGGGCGCCCGCTGCGGCCCCTTGAATCCTGCGCCCCCGCCCATGCCAGCACTGGACACGGCGGCAGCGCTCCATTTTTTGAACCTCTGAAAGAAAGAGCTACGCAGATGCAAACGCCACCTCGCAAGGATCAGGACAGCCTGCTGCGTGGCGTGCGCCCCAATATCGTGCAGTCGATCCGCGCCTTCAACGCGCACGAACTGCAGGTCAGCGCACGCAACCTCGGCCACCACTTCCTGTACGCCAACCTGGCGCACGCCCAGACCCGCCAGGACATCCTGGAGCTGATCGCCCTGCAGTTCACCTTCCCGGCGCACTTCGGCAAGAACTTCGATGCGCTGTACGACTGCCTGACCGATCCGCTGCACAAGTGCGGCCCGCAGCCGGGCTTCGTGGTGGTGCTGGAGCAAATCCCGGTGACGCCGAAGTTCGACAAGGAAGTGCGTGAGCAGCTGCTGGACGTGTTCCGCGAGGCCGCCGAATACTGGGCCGACCGCAAGATCGCCTTCCGCTGCTTCTATTCTTTTCTGTAGCCCGTTCTGCAACCGCCGGCCAGGCGGAACGGGCCAGCGACACCGCACAGGGCGTCGCACCCCAGGCCATGAATATCGAGATCGCCGCCGCGCAGGCCTCCTGCGCAGACGTGCAAAAGCTGCCGACCGACGTGCTGGTGGATGTCTCGCCGTTGGCGCTGCGCATGAGCAGCCCCTTCAACACCGGCTACTGGCTGTCCGCCGCCTGACCGGAACAGGGCATTGGGGCTGATTGAACACAAAATTTGCCCTAAGCCCTTTCCCAGCAAGCGTTTCCAGCTATTGTTTTTGAGCCAATGCCTGGGCCAGGGCGACGTACTCGGCCACGGGCACTTCCTCGGCGCGGCGCTGCAGGTCGAAGTCTGCGCTCCAGCCGCGCGCCGCCAGCCAGCCGCCCAGGGCATGGCGCAGTAGCTTGCGCCGCTGGCTGAAGGCCACCTGCACCAGTTCGGACAGCAGCGCCACGTCCACCTGCGGCGGCTGCGCCAGCGGCACCATGCGCACCACGGCGCTGTCCACGCGCGGCGGCGGCTCGAAGGCCTGTGGCGGCACGAACAGCACGTCCTCCATGTCGTAGCGCCACTGCAGCATGACCGACAGCCGGCCATAGGCCGGCGTGCCGGGCGGCGCCACCATGCGGTCTATGACCTCCTTTTGCAGCATGAAGTGCTGGTCTTCGATGACCGGGACGTGCTCCAGCAGATGGAACAGGATGGGCGTGGAGATGTTGTAGGGCAGATTGCCGACGACTCTGATTTTCGTAGCACCCAGCGCTTGCCCCACCTGGGCAAAATCCACTTTCAGCACATCGGACTCGATGACGTCGAGCTGCGGGTGCTGGCGCAGCCGCGCGGCCAGGTCGCGATCGAGCTCGATGACCGTGAGCCGCCCCAGGCGCTCGACCAGCGGCTGGGTCAGCGCCGCCAGGCCAGGGCCGATCTCCACCATGGGCTGGCCCGGGCGCGGTGCGATGGCACGCACGATGGCGTCGATGATGCCGGCATCGGACAGGAAGTGCTGGCCGAAGCGCTTGCGCGCCACGTGCGGCTGGCGTCCGCCGGGCGCGGGCTTTTTCGCGGGGGCCGGCTTCACAGCTGCGGCGGCTCGCGGTATTCGACGTAGGCGCGCGCGCGTGCGTCGCGCAGCCAGTCGGCAAAGGCCTCGTCGAGCTTTTTCTCGCGCACCACGTCGCGCACCATGTCGCGCTGCTGGCGCTGGCTGAGCTTGACCTCGCGCCGCTCCAGCAGCTGGATCAGATGGACGCCGAAGCGCGAGACCACGGCGTGGCTGATCTCGCCCGGCGCCAGCGCGTCCAGGGCCTGCTCGAACTCGGGCACGTAGCGCCCAGGCAGCGCCCAGCCCAGGTCGCCGCCGTCCTTGGCGCTGCCGTCCTGCGAATGCTCGCGCGCCAGCTGGGCGAAGTCGGCCTGGCCCTTGGCCACGCGCGCGCGCAGCTCTTCGAGCTGCTCGGCCGCCTGGCGCTCGCTGGTGCCGGGCTGCACGCGCAGCAGGATGTGGCGCGCGTGGTTCTCGATGGCCGTGGGCGCGATGGCGCCGGCGCGTGTACGCTCGACCACTTTCAGGATGTGGTAGCCGGCGGGCGAGCGCACCGGCCCGACCAGGCCGCCCACCGGCGCGCCCCGGGTCGAGCTGACGAACAGGTCGGGGTAGCGATCCACCGGGCGCAGGCCGAACTCGCCGCCGCGCTCGCCCTCGGGCGCGTCGGAGAACTCACGCGCCAGCTGGGCAAAGTCGCCCCCGTCCTGTAGCTGCGCCAGCACTTGCTGGGCGCGCTTTTCGCGCTCGGCGGCCTGCACCGGCGTGGCGTCCTCGGCCACGCGGATGAAGATGTGGCCCAGGTTCAGCTCCAGCTGACCGGCGCCGGCGCCCTGCTGCTGCTCGCGCAGGAAGCGGTCGATGTCCAGGTCGGACACGCGCACGCGCGACTCGACATCGCGCTCGCGCACGCGCAGGGCCAGCAGCTGGGTGCGCAATTCCTCGCGGAAGCGCTCGCGGCTCACGCCGTCGGAGTGCAGGCGGCGGTACATCTCGGCCACGCTGACCTCGTTTTGCCGCGCCACCGACTGCTCGGCCTGATCGATGGCCCAATCGTCCACCTTGATGCCGCCTTCCTGCGCCAGCTGCACCTGCACGCGCTCCAGGATCAGGCGCTCCAGCGCCTCGCGCGCCAGGGCTTCGCGCGGCGGCGTCTCCTGGCCGGCGAGCTGCTGCAGCAGCCGCGCGGCGCGCTGGCGCACCTCGTTGTTGGTGATGGGCTCGGAATTGACCACGGCCACGATGTAGTCGGCAGCGCGCGGCGCCAGGGCAGCGCCCGCGCCCGAGCCGCCGGCAGGCGGCAGCGTGGTGGCGATGGCAGGCTGGCGCGGCGCGGCGCTGCCGGCGGGCGCGCGCAGGCCCTGCGCCAGCGCGGGCGGCAGGCCCAGCGATGCGGTCAGCACGGTCAGGCCGGCCAGGCCCAGGATGGATGCGCGGAGAGTCATGGCGTTTGGCGAATGGGTTGTGCGGCTCGTTGCGCCCGGCGGCGCCGGGCGGCAGGGCCGTCAATCGTACTGGCTGAAGCGGCTGGGCACGGGGGCGTTGTCGCGCAGGCTCTGGTAGCGCGGCACGTGCTCGCGCAGCGCCGCCAGCGGGTTGGCGCCCAGCGACAGGCGCGAAAAGCCCAGGAATTCCAGCTGCAGCATGACGCGCGTGCTGGAGCTGTCGATGCTGCGCTGCAGGCGTTCCAGCACCACGCGGCCAATCCAGCAGCAGCTCTCGTACTCCAGGCCAACGATGGTGTCCACCAGCTTGCGATCCTGCAGGCTGTAGTTCAGCCGGCCCACGCTGTACCAGCGTCCCGCGCCTTGCACCGGGCTGGTGCGCTCATCGCCCCACAGGCGGTTCAGGGGCCACTGCCAGCCGATGTCGAGCTGCTTGTCGGGCACGGTGATCAGGTCGGTCACCTTCTGCATCCGGTAGGCCGCGCTCACCGTGCGGTAGGCCCCGGGCGAGTAACGCGCAGCCACGGTGCTGCGCATGAATTCGCCATTCTTGGGGTTGTATTGCACGGTGGTGTCCAGGCCCCACTCGGGCGTCCAGTTGATGCCCGCGCCCAGCAGCACGTCCGACAGACGCTCGCTCACGGGCGTGGCGCCGGGCATGGTCACGCGCTGGTCGGAAAAGCGCAGGCGCTGGGCAATACCGAAGCGCGCCGCCTCGGCGCCGGTATCCGGGTCGAGCAACCGCGTGGTGGCGCCCAGGGTCAGCAGGTTGTTGTCGGCGATGCGGTCGTTGCCGCCGAAGGCGTTTTCCGTATAGACGGTGGCGAAGTTGAAGTCCATGGCCGCCGTGTCATAGACCGGCAGCCGGCTCTGGTCGCGGTACGGCGTGTAGGTGTAGAAGGCGCGCGGCTCCAGGGTCTGCAGGAAGCTGCGGCCAAAGAAGCTGGCGTCGCGCTCGAAGACCAGGCCGCTGTCCAGGCTGAAGGTGGGCAGGGTGCGGCTGGCCGAGTGCTGCGCGCCCGGCAGCGGATCGTCGAACTGATAGCTGGTGGCGTGCAGCTGCAGGCGCGGCGTGATGAAACCCGCTGGCGCCAGGAAGGGCCGGCTGACCTGCGCCAGCGCATAGCCGCGCCGCGCGTCGGGCTGGGCGTACCAGCGCCGGTCGGCAGAAAAATGCGTGTAGTCGGCATCCACGCTGGCATCCAGTCCCAGCGGCAGCTGCGCCGGGGCGTAGCGCCAGTGCAGTTGCGGCAGGCGGTCGTAGGGCGGGGTGATGGGCGCCAGCGGGTCTTGCAGGGTCTGCCACTTGAGCACGCGCAGCGAGGCGCTTTGCGCGCCCTGCGCCCAGTTCAGGCCGGCCTCGCCGGGCAGCAGGCGTTCGGCCAGCTGGCGCGCGGCGCTGCCGCCACCGCCGACGATGCTGCCGCGCTGGGTGAAGTCGCGCCAGTAGTCGTCATCGCTCACGCGGCGGATGTTCAGGCCAAGCGCCATGCCGCCCAGCGGCGTGGCCAGCAACTGGCTGTGCTGGCCGCGCCAGGCCCAGCGGTCGCGGTTGCGCAGGCTGTCGCTGGGCATGAACTGCGCCGCCAGCTCGCCGCTGTAGGCCGGCTCCAGGTAGCGCAGCTCGCCGGCCAGCGACACGCCCCGGCGCGTCAGCAGCATGGGCGTGAGGGTGGCGTCGCGGTTGGGCGCGATGTTCCAGTAGTAGGGCTGGGCGTATTCGAAACCGCTCACGCTGTCCAGGCCGAAGGTGGGCGGCAGCAGGCCGGACTTGCGCTTGTCCGACAGCGGAAAGCTGATGGCCGGCACCGGCAGGATGGGCACGCCCTTGAATTCCAGCACACCGGCTTCGGCGTAGCCCACGTCCTCGGCCTGATCGAGTTCGATGCGGCGTGCGCGCAGCACCCAGTCGGGCTGCCAGGACGCTTCGTCGCTGCGCTGGCAGGTGGTGTAGGTGGCCTCATGTACCACGGAGTGCTCGCGGTCGAGGAAGTCCACGCGCGCCGCCTCGCCGTGCGCGCCGGTGGCCAGGAAGCGGTAGCGCGCGTCGCTGAAGAAGCCGTGGAAGGCATCCACCTGCATGTCCAGCAGGGCGCCCTCGTAGCGGTTGCCGGCGCGGTTGATGCGGACGTTGCCGCTGGCGCGGGCGCGGTCGGCCGGCACGTCGTAGTGCATGGTGTCGGCGTGGATCACAGTGCCCTCGCGGCGCAGTTCGGCGTGGCCCTCGATGGTGGCCTCGATGTCGGGCTGGCCCGAGAGCTGATCGCCGCGCACGAAGACCGGCTGCCGGACGTGCGGGGTCGGCCCCAGCGCCTCCTGCAGCGCGGGGCTGGCACGCAGCGGCGGCGGCCCGGGCGGCGACTGCGGCTGCGCCTGCGCCAGCACGGCCAGCGGCGCGCCGCACAGCAACAGGGCCGCCAGCCGGGCCAGGGGGCGGCGACGCGGCAGGCAGTGCGGGGACGGGGGGCGTTGGGAAGGTGGCACGGGTGGCGGGCGAACGGTCGGGCGCCGGGCAGGCGGCGGAAGGCGGGGTCGGCGGCGCAGCATGGCGATGCTGGTGGGTCGGCGGCGCTGCCTAGAATTCGATTATCCATGAGCCACTTCCCTGCCTCCGCCCCCGGCCCTGCGCCCTGCGCAGCGCCCTCCCCTGCCCCGGCCTCTGCAGCCGCCGGCGCACCCGCCCCGTCCATTGGGACGACCCGGCACGCGCCCAGGCCTTCGCGCAGTGGCTGGCACCCTTGGCCGCCGCCCACGGCCTGCTGCCGGACAGCCTGCGCCCGGCCTCCAGCGACGCCAGCTTCCGGCGCTACCTGCGCGTCGATGCCCAGGGCGGCAGCTTCATCGCCATGGACGCGCCGCCGCAGCTCGAAGACTGCCGCCCCTTCGTCCACGTGCAGGCGCTGATGCAGTCCGCCGGCCTGCGGGTGCCGCAGATCCTGGCCTGGGATCAGGCGCAGGGCTTCATGCTGCTCACCGACGTGGGCCGCCAGACGGTCATCGAGCGCCTGGACGAGCGCGACCCGCAGGCCGCGCACGCCTGGTACCTGCAGGCCGTGGATGTGCTGCTGGACTGGCAGCGCGCCAGCCGGGACGGCGCGCTGCCGCCCTGCGACGAGGCGCTGCTGCGCCGCGAGTTGCAACTGTTTCCCGACTGGTACATGACGCGCCACCGGAGCGCTGCGCCCAGCGACGCCCAGCAGGCCGTGCTGGCGCGCAGCTTCGATGCCATCGTGCGCGACAACCTGGCCGCGCCGCGCGTCTTCGTACACCGCGACTTCATGATGCGCAACCTGATGGTCGGCGCGGACGGGCGCCTGGCGGTGCTGGACTTCCAGGATGCCGTCCTTGGCCCCATCACCTATGACATCGCCAGCCTGCTGCGCGATGCATTCATCAGCTGGGATGAGGAATTCGTCATCGACATCACCGTGCGCTACTGGGACAAGGCGCGCCGCGCCGGCCTGCTGGGCGCGGCCAGCAGCAGCGGCTTCGGCGCTGACTTCGGCGAGTTCTACCGCGCCGTGGACTGGATGGCGCTGCAGCGCCACCTGAAAGTCGCCGGCATCTTCGCGCGCCTGGCCCTGCGCGACGGCAAGCCGCGCTACCTGGCGGATGCACCGCGCTTCATCGGCTACATCCGCCAGACCTGCGGGCGCTACCGCGAACTGGCGCCGCTCTCGCGCCTGATCGACGAGCTGGAGGGCACGCAGGCCGCCATGGGCTACGCCTTTGGCCGCATGTGAGCCAGAAAATACAAGCTAAATCCGTCTCAAACCCTTTGCTGACAAGCGCTGTCAGCTATATTTTTCATAGTCTCCCATGCCGCGCTTTCATTGCCCCGTGCCGCTGCGTGCCGGCAGCCAGATCGAACTGCCGGCGACGGCAGCGCGCCATGTCCAGGTGCTGCGCCTGCAGCCAGGCGACGCGCTGACGCTGTTCGACGGCAGCGGCGGCCAGTGGAGCGCCACGGTGGCGCGCATGGGCCGCGCCGAGGTGCTGGTGGACATCGGCCAGCACCAGGCCATCGAGCGCGAGGCGGCGCGCGCCGTGCATCTGGTGGTCGGGATGCCAGCCAACGAGCGCATGGACTGGCTGGTGGAAAAGGCCACCGAGCTGGGCGCAGCCAGCATCCAGCCGGTGGCCGCCGCGCGCAGCGTGATCAAGCTGTCCGGCGAGCGCGCGGCGCGCCGGCAGGGGCACTGGCAGGCCATCGCCGTGGCCGCCTGCGAGCAGTGCGGGCGCAACCGCATCCCCACCGTCCACGCGCCGCTGCCGCTGGCCGATTGGCTGCGCCAGCAGGCGGCCCAGGCTGGCGCAGACAGCACAGCACCTGGAGCGCGCCTGGTGCTGTCACTGCAGGCCGGCAGCCAGCCCCTGCTGCACGCGGCCGCCGGCGCCGCCGCCGTGTGGGTGCTGCACGGCCCCGAGGGCGGCCTGGCGCCGCAGGAAGAGCAGACCGCGCTGGCGCACGGCTTCGCCCCGGCCAGTCTGGGCGCGCGCGTGCTGCGCGCCGAAACGGCGGCGCTGGCAGCGGTCAGCGTATTGACACTGGCGACGCTGTAGGCGCAGGTCTGGTCACGGTGTCGGCAGGCGCTGATGTACCAAAATGTTTCTTGCTGGCAAGATGCGCCCTCTTGCAAGGAGACACCCCTGAGCCCGCCATTTCGTCCCGATCGGAACCCTCTGCGCGCGCGCCTGTTGGACGCACTGCTGACCACCGAGCGCGAGCAGCGCATCCGCCTGGCCATGACCGGCTTGGCGGCTGTGCTGATGCTGTGCTGCATGGGCGCCATGTACCTGGCCGTGGCCTCCGGGCTGACGCCGGCGCGCCCGGTGCATTGGTGGGCGCTGGCGTGCTGCAGCGGGCTGTTGCTGGTCTATGCGCTGATCCGCAGCGGCTACAGCCGGCGCTGGCAAGACCCGGCCATGACCATGTTCCAGAACCTGACGGCCACCGGCGCCGTGGCCGTGGCCTATGTCATCGCCGGGGAGGCGCGCGGCATCGTGCTGCCCATCGTGGCGGTCATTCTGATGTTCGGCATCTTCGGCCTGCAGCCGCGCCAGATGCGCATCCTGCTGGTGTGCGGCCTGGCCATGTTCGGCACGGCCATCTCCTGGGTGCAGTGGGGCGGCACGCAGCCGGCGCCGCCGCTGGCGCTGTCGGCGGCCTACATGCTGATGATCGCCGTGGTGCTGGTGGCCGGCACTACCCTGAGCCTGCGCATCCAGGCCGTGCGCAGCCGGCTGCACCAGCAGAGAAACGAGCTGAGCCATGCCGTCGATCAGGTGCGCCAACTGGCCACGCGCGACGAACTGACCGGCCTGCCCAACCGGCGCCATCTCAACGAGCTACTGCACGAGCGCCTGCAGCACGCCCGGCACGGCGGCCTGCAGCTGCAACTGGCGCTGCTGGATCTGGATCACTTCAAGGCCGTCAACGACACCCACGGCCACGCCGCCGGCGACGAGGTGCTGAGGATTTTTGCCCGCACCATCGCCAGCGGCGTGCGCTGCAGCGACACCGTGGCGCGCTGGGGCGGCGAGGAGTTCATCCTGCTGATGACCGAGACCGCCCCAGCCGACGGCGCGCGCCTGCTGGATCGGCTGCGCGAGCGCGTGGCGGCGCTGGCGCTGCAATTGCCGACAGGCACGGCGCGCCTGACGTTTTCCACCGGCGTGGCCTGCCTGCGTCCCGGGGAGGGCGCCCAAGAGCTGTTGCGGCGCGCCGACGAGGCGCTGTACCAGGCCAAGGCGAGCGGGCGCGACCAGGTCGTCTGGGCGGCTGGAGATGCTCCTGAATAAGTAGCTCTCAGCGCTTGCCTGGCAAGGCTTTGCGTCTGATTTGACTGTTATTTTGCCAACTGACCGTCCAGCCACTGGCGCAGCGCGGCCAGCACCGGGGCGGCGTCGCGCTCGTTGAAGATCTCGTGCAGCAGGCCGGCAAAGCCGTGCGCCGTCAGCACGCCCGCCGGCGCGGCGGCGGCCAGGGCGCGGCAGCCGGCGGGGTCGATGATGCGGTCGTCCTCGCCCCACAGCAGCAAGGTGGGCACGCTCCAGGCGGGCGCAGCGGCCAGCACCTGATGGCCGCGCGTGGCGATGTAGTGCGCCAGCCGGGCGCTGATGCGGTCGTGGCACAGCGCATCGGCGCGGTAGGCGGCGACCACGGCGGCGTCGTGCGACAGGCCGCGCGCATCCAGGCCGTTGCCCACGCGCAAGTTGGGCAGCAGGCGCGGCAGCGTGGCCAGCAGCAGCCGTTGCAGCGGGTTCAGGAAGGCCGCCAGCGCCGGCGAGGACAGCACCAGCGCATCCACGGGCCGCAGGCCGCGCGCCACGAAATCCGCCGCCACCAGGCCGCCCATGCTGTGGCCCAGCAGCACCAGCGGCTCGCCCGGCGGCATCTGCGCGCGCTGGCTGTCGATGACCAGCGCCAGGTCTGCCGTCAGGCCATCGCCGTGCGCCAGCGCGCCGCGCGCCCCGCCCGAGCGGCCATGCCCCTGATGGTCGTAGCCGCGCACGCCCAGGCCCCAGGCGTTGAGCTGCCGCGCCAGCGCCTCGTAGCGGCCCATGTGCTCGCCCAGGCCGTGTACCAGCACGGCGCTGGCACGGCGCTGGCTGGCGGGCAGCGGCCAGTCGTATACCGCCAGCTCGGTGCCGGCCTGGCCGTTCAGCGTGGAGAGTTGCGCCACCATGGCCGCTTCAATCCGGCATGGCAGCGATGACCTGCGCCACCGCCGCCGTCAGCCGCTTGGCGTAGGGCACGTGCAGGAACTCGTTGGGGCCGTGGGCGTTGCTCTTGGGGCCGAGCACGCCGCAGACCATCATCTGCGCGTGCGGAAAGCCCGCGCTGAGCATGTTCATCAGCGGGATGGTGCCGCCCTGGCCGATGAAGCCGCAGGGCGCGCCGAAGTGCGCCTGGCTGGCAGCGTCCAGCGCGCTGCCGAACCAGGGCGCAATGTCCGGCGCGTTCCAGCCGCTGGCCGCGCCGCCGTGCTCGAAGGTCACGCGCGCCTGGTAGGGCGCGTTGTCCTCCAGCAGCGCCTTCATCTGCTGCACGCAGGCGGCAGCATCCACCAGCGGCGGCAGACGCAGGCTCAGCTTGAAGGCCGTATAGGGCCGCAGCACGTTGCCGGCGTCGCGCAGCGCCGGCAGGCCTTCGGCGCCGGTCACGGACAGGGTGGGCTCCCAGGTGCGCCGGATGAGTGCCTGCACCGGGTCTTGCGTGGTCGGCAGGGCAAACAGCGTCGAGCCGCCGCAGTCGGCGTGCGCCCAGGGGAAGCGCCGCCAGACCTCCTCGCCCAGGATGGCCGCCGTGGCGCGCGCCTGCGCCAGCCGCTCGGGCGGCACCTGGCAATGAAAGCTGGCCGGCAGCAGGCGCCCGGTGCTCGAATCCTCCAGCCGATCCAGCACCTGGCGCATGATGCGAAACGACGACGGCACCAGGCCCGAGGCGTCGCCCGAATGCACGCCCTCGGTCAGGATTTCGACCTTGAGCGTGCCGCTGGCCATGCCGCGCAGGCTGGTGGTCAGCCACAGCTGGTCGTAGTTGCCCGCGCCCGAGTCCAGGCAGACGACCAGTTGCACATCGCCCAGCCGGCCCTTCAATGCCTCGATGTAGGCCGGCAGGTCGGCGGAGCCGCTTTCCTCGCAGGTCTCGACCAGGCCGACGATGCGCGGGTGCGCCACACCCTGGCGCTTGAGCTCCTGCACGGCGGCGATGCTGGCGTAGGCCGCGTAGCCATCGTCGGCGCCGCCCCGGCCATAGAGCTTGCCGTCCTCGTACTTGGGACTCCACGGCCCCAGGTCGGCACGCCAGCCGTCGAACTCGGGCTGCTTGTCCAGGTGGCCGTACATCAGCACCGTCGGGCTGCTGGCGCCACCGGGGCGCGTGGCGGCGATCTCGAACAGCAGCACCGGCGTGCGCCCGGGCAGGCGCACGATCTCCAGTTGCAGGCCGGCGACTTGCTGCGCCTCGATCCAGGTGGCGGCGTTCCTCAGCACCGTCTCCAGGTGGCCCTGCTCGCGCCAGTCGGGGGCAAAGCCGGGCGACTTGGCGGGGATGCGGATGTAGTCGGTCAATTCGCGCACGATGGACTCGTCCCAGGTGCGTGCGATGCGCTCCAGGGCCAGGGCAGGGTCGAGCACGGATTCGAGGGCGGCAGTGGGCAGGGGCGCGTTCATGGGCGGGTTCCTCCAGCGGCGGGACAAGGCAGTGCGGATGGGATGGGGCGGGAAAATCCAGCATACGCCAGATGGGCCAGCCCTGCCGCCCGAACCGGCACCTCAGCCCGGATCGGCCTCGACCCGGTTGCGCCCGAGCGCCTTGGCGGCGTACAGCGCGCCGACGGCAGCGCCTGCGGGCTGGGCGTGCAGTATTCAGCGCTCAGGACATGCCGGCAGCGCACTGCGGCGCAGGGCCATGCTGCACGCGGTTGCGCCCGGCTTGCTTGGCCGCATACAGCGCCTGGTCGGCAGCGTCGATCAGCGCCTCGGCGCAGCCCGGCGCGTGGGGGCGGGCGGCGCATACGCCCAGGCTGATGGTCACGGCGATGGAGCCGCCCGACCAGGGGCAAGGTGCGTCCTGCACGGCCTGGCGCAGCCCCTCGGCCACCTGCAGCGCGCCGGCCAGGTCGGTGCCGGGCAGCAGCACCAGGAACTCCTCGCCACCGTAGCGCCCCAGCAAGTCCTGCCCGCGCAGCCGTGCGCGCAGCACCTGGGAGACGTGGCGCAGCACCTGGTCGCCGGCCAGGTGACCGCGCGTGTCGTTGACGGCCTTGAAGTGGTCGATGTCCAGCAGCACCAGCGCATACGGGCTGGCCGTGCGCGCGGCCTGGGCCACCTCGCGCTCCAGCACCTGCAGCAGGGCGCGGCGGTTGACCACACCGGTCAGCGCGTCGTAGGCCGCCAGGTGCTGGTTGGCGGCGTCGGCCCGATCCTTGGTCATCAGGATGAAGCCCAGCGAGGCCAGGATGATGGTGACGAAGGCCATCATGAAGAGCACCGCCTGCGTCGGGCTGAGCTGCAGCAGGTCAGCGTTGTCCAGCCGCCCGGACAGCGCCAGCCAGCCGCGTCCGCCCATCAGCAGCACCTCGATGCCCATGCTCAGGCTGATCAGCCAGGCGCCGCGCGGCTGGCCGGGCGCCTGCGGGCGCCACAGCGCCCACAACGTCAGCAGTAGCTGCAGCGGCAGCACTACGCCAGCGGACATCTGCCGGGCGCGGTAGTCGCCCACGTGCCAGCCGAACAGCAGCAGCGCAGCCGCCACCGGCAGTCCCATGCGCCACCAGGGCAGGGGGCGCGCATGGAACTGCGCGACTGCCGCCAGCGTCAGGGCAAAGGCGCTTGACAGCAGGGCATTGGCCAGCACCACGGTGGCCCAGTCGGGCGCATGGCCGCGCAGCGCGTACAGCACGTAGCAGCCGCCGTGCGCCAGCAGGCCCAAGGCCCACAAGTCCACGCCCTCGCGGCCTTGCGGGCGCACCACGGTCATGGCCCGGCCATGGCGAACGAGGATGCCGCCGTCATGGCCAGCATGGTGAAGACGTCGAGATTGGGCATGGATGGCGCATGGTACATGCGCGCCCGACCGCCTATATCTTTATAGGCCAAAAACGATGGAAACCCTTACTGGGAAAGCGATTGCAGCTACCAAAACAGCAGCAATTGCAGTAGCAATTGCGCATATGCGAGGCTTGTCCGTGTACTGCCCTCAGTCCTGGCAGCCGGCTGCTGGCTGCATCACCCCTGCAGCGCCAGCGGCGGCGTGTGCGCGGCAGCGCCCGGCGGCAGTGCGCGCGCAGACTGATTCGCCTCCAGGCGGAACACCTGCACCGCGCCGGCCAGGCGCATGGCCTGCTCGCGCAGGCTGTGCGCGGCGGCGGCGGACTGCTCGACCAGCGCGGCGTTTTGCTGCGTCATCCGGTCGAGCTGGCCCACGGCCTGGTTGACCTGGCCGATGCCGCCGGCCTGCTCGGCAGCGGCGGCGCTGATCTCGCCAATGATGTCGCCCACGCGCTGCACGCTGCCGACGATCTCCTGCATGGTGCTGCCGGCGTGCTGCACCAGCCGCGTGCCGGATTCGACCTGATCGACCGAGGCCTGGATGAGCTGGCGGATCTCGCGCGCCGCCTCGCCCGAGCGCCCGGCCAGCGCACGCACCTCGCCGGCCACCACGGCAAAGCCCCGGCCCGAGTCGCCAGCGCGTGCCGCCTCCACGGCCGCATTGAGCGCCAGGATGTTGGTCTGGAAGGCGATCGAGTCGATGACCTGGATGATGTCGCCAATCTTGCGGCTGGCGCTGCTGATGCCCTCCATGGTGTCCACCACCTGCCCCACCGCCTGGCCGCCGCGCGCGGCGACCTCGGCGGCGCTGCTGGCCAGCTGGTTGGCCTGGCGCGCCGCATCGGCGGACTGCTGCACCGTCGCGGTTAGCTGCTCCATGCTCTGCGCGGTCTGCGCCAGGCTGCTGGCCGTGGCCTCGGTGCGGCCCGACAGATCCTGGTTGCCGCTGGCGATCTCGGCGCTGGCGGTCTCGATGCTGTCGGCGGCCTGGCGCACCTGGCGCAGCATCTGCGCGTAGCGCTGGCGCAGGCCCTCCACCTCCTGCACCAGCGCGCCGATCTCGTCGCGTCGGCGGTTGGCGAAGCTCTGCGTCAGGTCGCCCTGCGCCACCAGGGTGACGGCCTGCGTCAGGCTGCCCAGCGGCTGGCTGATGCTGCGGCGCAGCATGAGCAGCAGCCCAGCGCCCAGCAGCACCAGCGCCAGCGCCAGCAACGCCCACAGGGCGGCGGTGGTGCGCCAAAAGCCCGCCATGGCCTCGGCGTCGGGCACCTCGGCGACGATCCACCAGCCGCCCTGGCTCGGACGCATCAGCGCCCAGGTGTCGGCCTGCGTGGGCGCCAGCAGCGCCTGGGCGTGGCGCACGTAGCCATCAGGGGCGCCGGCCAGCTCCTGCAGGAAGGGGGCAGCGCCGGGGGCCACCTCCAGCACCTTGCGCCCGCGCGCGCTGGGGTGGTAGATGAAGCGCGCCTGCTCGGGCGTGGCGCCAGCGGCGACGACATAGACCCCACCGTGCTCGAAGAAGTGCGTGTTCTCGACCTGTTTCTGCACCATGGCCTGGAACAGGCTCACGTCGTTGCCGATGAACAGCAGCGCCACGACCTGGCCGGCGGAGTTCTTGACCGGCAGATAGTGGCCCATGTAGGGCTTGCCCTGTACGCTGACCAGCCCGGTGTAGGGCTCGCCCTTGCTGACCGTGGCATGGGCCGGGTCGGCACTTGTCAGCAGCGTGTCCAGGGCGCGCTGGCCGTCGGCATTCTTGATGGAGGTGGTGACGACGACGAAGTCCGCGCCCTTGCGCGCATAGACCGCCGCCACGCCTTCGGTTTCCTGGGCGAACTTGTCCACCGAACCGGAGTCGCCATTGACCAGGCCGCCATAGCTGCGCAGTTCGCCCGTGGCCTCGTCCAGGTGCATCTGCGCCTCGAAATAGCGCTGGAAGCCCTTCATGGCGCCGCGCACCATCTCGCGGCTGGCGTTGTCGGCGGCGTCCAGCGACTGGGCCACGGCCACGGCGGTGGTGCCCACGCTTTGCACCAGCTGCTGGCGCGTGCTGCGCTCGGTCAACAGGGTCAGCGCAATGCCCAGCAGCACCAGCACGGCGGCCACCAGCGCCAGCGCCGCCAGGGTGACCCGCCGGGCCACCGAGGGGCTGCGAAGACTGGAAGAAACGGCTTTGACCATGGCGTGCGGACTCCTGAAAAACGGCTGACAGGCCCGCCGGCGCAGGCCGGTTGAAGAATATAGGGCAGCCACCCATTTACATTTATTGACGAATTCCCTTACGCAGTGTTGCGTAGTTCACGGGACGCAATGCTGGGCGCTGCTCGCTTTTTCTCAGTGTTTCAGGCCACAAAGCCTTGTCCAGCAAGCGCTGGCAGCTATCGTTTGGATAGTATTTTCAAGCACGCTCGAAATGGAATACCGCCGTGCCGGCGCGCGCATTGGGCGCAAAGCGCACGACCTGGCCGTCCTGCAGGCCGAAGGAGTCGAGCACGCGCAGGCGGTTTCTGTGCGCCAGCACCTCGAAGTCCTTGTAGGTGCCCACGCGGATGTTGGGCGTGTCATACCACTGGTAGGGCAGGCGGCTGGTGACCGGCATCCGCCCGCGCAGGATGGACAGCCGGTTGGGCCAGTGGGCGAAGTTGGGGAAGGCGACGACGGCACTCCGGCCCACGCGCGCCGTCTCGCGCAGCATGACTTCAGCGTTGCGCAGGTGCTGCAGGGTGTCGATTTGCAGCACCACGTCGAAGCTGTCGTCGGCAAACATGGCCAGGCCCTCGTCCAGGTTGAGCTGGATGACGTTGACGCCCCGGCGCACGCAGGCCAGCACGTTGGCGTCGGCGATTTCGATGCCGTAGCCCGAGCAGCCGCGCGTGCGCTGCAGCAAATCCAGCAACGCGCCGTCGCCGCAGCCCAGGTCGAGCACGCGGGCGCCGTGCGGCACCAGGCGGGCGATGGCTTCCATGGTGGGGCGGTCGCTCATGGCTGCAGCTCCTTGGCGATGTTGTCGAAATAGGCGCGCACCACGGCCATGTAGCGCGCGTCGTCGAGCAAGAAGGCGTCGTGCCCGTGCGGCGCGTCGATCTCGGCATAGGCGACGCCCCGGCGGTTTTCCAGCAGCGCCTGCACGATCTCGCGGCTGCGCGCCGGGGCAAAGCGCCAGTCGGTGGAGAAGCTGACCAGCAAAAATTTTGCCCGCGCCACAGCCAGCGCCTGCGCCAGGCTGCCGCCGTGTCGGCGCGCCGGATCGAAATAATCCAGCGCCCGGGTGATGAGCAAATAGGTGTTGGCGTCGAAGTACTCGCTGAACTTGTCGCCCTGGTAGCGCAGGTAGCTCTCAATCTGGAACTCCACGTCCTGCGTGCTGTACTGGTAGTCGCCGTTGACCGCGCTCCTGAGTTCGCGGCCAAACTTCTCGTTCATCACGTCGTCCGACAGGTAGGTGATGTGGCCGATCATGCGGGCGATGCGCAGGCCGCGCTTGGGGATCACGCCGTGGCGGTAGAAGTGCCCGCCGTGGAAGTCCGGGTCGGTCACGATGGCGCGGCGCGCGACTTCGTTGAAGGCGATGTTCTCCGCCGTCAGGTTGGGCGCGCTGGCCACGACCACGGCGTGGCGCATCCGCTCGGGGTATTGCAGCGTCCAGGAAAGCGCCTGCATCCCGCCCAGGCTGCCGCCCATGACGGCGGCGAGTTGCTCGATGCCCAGCTCGTCGAGCAGGCGCGCCTGGGCATTGACCCAGTCCTCGACCGTGACCACGGGGAAGTCGGCGCCATAGACCTCGCCGGTGTCCGGGTTGACGTGCATCGGCCCGGTCGAGCCGAAGCACGAACCCAGGTTGTTCACGCCGATGACGAAGAAGCGATTGGTGTCCAGGCTCTTGCCCGGGCCGATCATGTTGTCCCACCAGCCCTCGCTTTTGGGCTGGCCGGCGTAATGGCCGGCGACGTGGTGCGAGGCATTGAGCGCATGGCACACCAGCACGGCGTTGTCGCGCGCGGCGCTGAGCGTGCCATAGGTCTCGTACGTCAGGTGGTAGTCGCGGATGGCGGCGCCCGAGGCAAGCGCCAGCGGCTCGGCAAAGCCCATGGTCTGCGGTGTGGCGATGAACGACATGGCAAACAAAAACCCGGCTCACGCTAAAGAGGCGGGCCGGGTCGGGATTTGCATACGTGCGACGGGCGCGTCTTTAGCAGGATTTGTAAAGCGCCCGCAAGCGGTGCAAATCGGCGCGTCTGAAGCTGGCAATTATGCCAGCGCAGGCGCCAGCAGGGTCATCACCCCCAGCACCAGGAAGATGGCCGCCGACACCCCATGCACGGCGCGGATCGGCACGCGGCGCGTGATGCGCTCGCCCAGCCAGACCACCGGCGCATTGGCCAGCATCATCCCGAGCGTGGTGCCGGCCACGACCCACAGATAGGCGTCGTACTGCGCGGCCAGCACGATCGTGGCGATCTGCGTCTTGTCGCCCATCTCGGCCAGGAAGAAGGCCAGCGCGGTGGCGCCGAACACGCCCAGGCGCGGCGCGGCGCTGGCGGTGTCGTCCTCATCGAGCTTGTCGGGGATCAGCATCCACGCTGCCATGGCGATGAAGGACAGGCCCAGGCCCCAGCGCAGCGCCTGCGGGCCCAGCACCGTGGTCACCCAGGCGCCGACGGCGCCGGCCAGCATGTGGTTGAACAGCGTCGCCACGAAGATGCCGGCCACGATGGGCCAGGGCGGCGAAAGCGTGCCGCCAGTACCAGCGACAGCAGCTGGGTCTTGTCGCCCATTTCGGCCAGGGCGACGATGGAGGTGGATACGAGGAAGGCTTCCATGCAGGGAACTCACGAACGCAGGCGGGCCGGTGTCGGGCGGACGGCATTGACCGCGCGCGAGTCCGGCCACGGAACACTCGTGCACGGCCAATGGTCTCGCCCCACCTGCCGCGATGAGCGGCGGGCCTCATGCACCACGGCGCCGCACGGCGCCAAGTCTGTTGATGCATGTCTCTCGTCAAGCGCGAGCAGGCTACTCCCCAATGGACCGGCGCGGATTGTAGCGAGGCCGCTACGAACTTCTGCGGACTTTCCCTTTGTGGCAAATACGCTTGCCTGTTTGCCAAAAAACCATTGAGGCAGCCGGGGGGTTGTGGCACATAATGACCGAGCAGGTATTTTTTGTTTTTCGGTACCTGTCGAGGTTGCGGTGATCCGTCAGTTTTCGCGCATAGGGCGTCTTTGTGATTCACTGGCTGCGGTTCGGGACTCCGTCGCTGAATTTTTTTGTTTTTGAGGAGTCCCTGATGGGCAACAAACTGTACGTAGGCAACCTGCCCTATTCCGTGCGCGACCAGGACCTGGAGCAGGCCTTCGGCCAGTTCGGCGCAGTCACCAGCGCCAAGGTCATGATGGAGCGCGACACCGGTCGCTCCAAGGGTTTCGGCTTTGTCGAGATGGGCAGCGACGAAGAGGCGCAGCAAGCCATCAACGGCATGAACGGCCAGTCCCTGGGCGGTCGCAGCATCGTCGTCAATGAGGCCCGTCCGATGGAGCCGCGTCCCCCGCGCAGCGGTGGCGGCGGCTACGGCGGCGGCGGTGGCGGCTTTGGTGGTGGCGGCGGCTACGGCGGCGGTGGCCGCAGCGGTGGCGGCGGCTACGGCGGTGGCCGTGAAGGCGGCGGTGGCGGCTACGGCGGCGGTCGCAGCGAAGGCGGCTTTCGCAGCCCCTACGGCGGCAGTGGCCGCAGCGGTGGTGGCGGCGGCTACGGCGGTGGCCGCAGCGGTGGCGGCTACGGCGGCGGCAACAGCGGCTATTGATGGTTGTTGATGACTGCTGACAGCTGACCCCACAGTCGCTGTCCAGGCAGGACAAGAAAGGCTCCTCACGGAGCCTTTCTTGTTTCCTCATCCGCCAGCGGCCAGGCTGAAGCCTTGCCTTTCGTCCTCGCCCCCGCACCAGTCCCGGATGCGCTGCCAGTGCCCGCCCGGTGCTCCTTCAGCGCGTCGCCGGCGCCGCCAGGCTGCCGCGCACGCGCCCGCGCAGCTCCAGCACCTGGCTGAGATGGTCGTACTCCAGGCTGTCGGCGGTGAAGGTGTCGCTGCCCCGGCGCAGCGTCACCGGCTGATGGGAGCGCACGCGCTCTTCCTTGACCCAGGCGTGCAGGAACTCGCCGGCGAACTCCAGGCGCGGCGTGGGCGCGCCGCCGCCCGGCGGCGCCAGCGGCTCGCGCACCACCTGCGCCTGGCCAAAGAGTTGCACCTCGGAGCCGTCAGCATTGCTCAGGGCGCGGTGGGCGCGCGCCGTGAGCACGCGCCCGTCCTCGCCGGTCGAGCGCATCCGCGCCTGATCGACCTCCAGCGTGTCGGTGTCCGGATAGTGCTTGAGCAGCGTGCCGCGCAACTCGCTGCCCAGCCGGCCATCGGCCTCGAAGCTCTTGACGGAAAAATCGCGCATGTAGTAATCGGGCTCATGGCTGGCCGGCCTGTCGGCCACCGGCAGTTGCGGCTTGGGCGCGTTGCGTACCAGCCACCAGGTGCCCAGCGCCAGCAGCGCCATGAGCAGCACCGGCAGGTACAGCGACACGCGCTCCCAGAGCTGGCGCAACGATCGGGGCGCGCGGTGCGGCGGGGACTGCGGCGCAGCGACCGGGCTCATGCTGCGTACCGCGCCAGCAGGCTGGCGTAGCGCCCGCTGGCGGTGAGCAGCAGGTCGCACAGCTCGCGCGCCGCACCCTGCCCGGCGCAGGCCCGGGTGATGTGCCGGGCCACGGCGCGCACCTCGGCGTGCGCATCGGGCGGCGCGCAGGACAGGGCGGCGCGGCGCAGCAGGGGCAGATCGGGCCAGTCGTCGCCCATGGCGGCGGCCTGCTGCCACGACAGGCCCAGCTCGGCCAGGATGCTGGCCGCTGCCGGAGCCTTGTCCTCGGTGCCGAAGCGCGCGTGCTGCACGCCCAGCGCCTGCAGACGTAGGCGCAGCGCCGGCGAGTCGCGCCCGGTGACGATGGCCGGGGTGATGCCGCCTTGCTGCAGCAGCTTCAGGCCGTGGCCATCGAGCGTGTGGAAGCGCTTGAGCGTCTCGCCCGCCTCGGAGAAATACAGGCCGCCGTCGGTCAGCACGCCATCGACATCGAAGAACGCCACGCGCACGTCCTGGGCGCACAGCAGCAGCTCGGGTGCAAAGGTGATGACGGGGGCCAGCGGAGCCAGCGGAGCGTGTAGGTCTGCCATGCGCAACCTGTCTCTTTCAGATGACCTTGGCGCGCATCAGGTCGCCAATGTGGACGATGCCCACCAAGCCGCCATGCACGTCGGTGACCAGCACGCTGGTGATGGCGTGGCGCTCCATCAGCCGCGCGGCGTCGGCGGCCAGGGCGTCGGCGGCGATGGTGCGCGGCCCGGCGTGCATGACCTCGCGCGCGCGCAGGGCGCGCAGCTCCAGGCCGGCCTCGATGCGCCGGCGCAGGTCGCCGTCGGTGAAGATGCCCAGGGGCCGGCCGGCCTCATCGACGATGGCGGCGGCGCCCACGCCCTTGGCGCTCATCTCGCGCATCAATTGGCCGAAATCTGCCTCGGGCAGCACGCGCGGCACGGCGTCGCCGCCACGCATCACGTCGCGCACATGGGTCAGCAGGCGCCGGCCCAGCGCGCCGCCGGGGTGCGAGCGGGCAAAGTCCTCGGGCCGGAAGCCGCGCGCGTCCAGCAGCGTCACGGCCAGCGCATCGCCCAGCGCCAGTTGCGCCGTAGTGCTGGCGGTGGGCGCCAGATTCAAGGGGCAGGCCTCGCGCTCGACACCGCAGTCCAGCGCCACGTCGGCATGACGCGCCAGGGTCGAATCCAGCCGGCCCGTGAGCGCCACCAGCGGCACGTCCTGGCGCCGCAGCAGCGGCAGCAGCACGTTCAGCTCGCTGCTCTCGCCGCTGTTGGACAGGGCCAGCACCAGGTCGCCGGCAGTCACCATGCCTAAGTCGCCGTGGCTGGCCTCGGCCGGGTGGACGAAGAAGGCCGGCGTGCCGGTGGAGGCCAGCGTGGCGGCGATCTTGCGCCCGACATGGCCACTCTTGCCCATGCCCATGACGATGACGCGCCCAGTGGTGGCCAGCAGCAGCTGCACGGCCTGCACGAAGGGCGCGCCCAGGCGCGCGGCCACGCCGTGCAGCGCCTGCGCCTCGATGGCCAGGGTGTCGCGGGCCAGGCGCAGGATTTGTTCATCGGGCAGGGCCGGGACGGCAGGCAGGGAGGCGGACATGGTGGGGATTTTATCGACGGGGTGGAATTATTCAGCCAAATCGGCCTCAAACCCTTGCCAGACAAGCGCTGGCAGCTATCAAAATTCAAGCAAATACCGCCTGCCACAGCGCCTGCACGGCCTCGCGCTCGGCGCCCAGGCCGCCGGTGGGCACGCGCGCCGGCTGTTCGTCCAGGCGCGCGCGGTGCTGGATCAGGCGCAGCGTGCGATAGGCATCGGCGGCGGCGCGGCCCAGGCCGGCGGGCAGCAGGCCGGCGTCCTCGGCGCGCGCCAGCAGGGCGATGTTGCCCTTGTTGTCCTGCAGCTCGGGGTGGGCGCGCGAGTGCGCTAGCACCAGGTACTGCACGGCGAACTCCACGTCCAGCATCCCGCCGTGGCCGTGCTTGATGTCGAACCAGTCGGCGGCTGTGGCGTGCGCGGCGCGCAGGCGCTCGCGCATGGCCATGATCTCGCCGGCCAGCGCGCCCAGGTCGCGCGGCGCGGTGATGACGGCCTGGCGCACGGCGTCGAAGCGTGCGCGCAGGTCTTCGGCCCCCAGCACGAAGCGCGCCCGCGTCATGGCCTGGTGCTCCCACGTCCAGGCGGTGTTGCTGCCGCGCTGGCACTGGTAGTCGGCATAGGAGTCGAAACTGCTCACCAGCAGGCCCGAGTTGCCGTTGGGCCGCAGCTCGGTGTCGATCTCGAACAGATCGCCCTCGCCGGTCTTGACGGCCAGCCAGTTGATGAGCTTGCGCACGAAGGCCGCATAGACCTCGGGGGCGCGCTCGTCGCCATCGTCGAAGACGAACACGATGTCCAGGTCGCTGCCGTAGCCCAGCTCCTTGCCGCCCAGCTTGCCGTAGCCAATGATGGCAAAGCGCGGCTCCTGCCGATGGCGGTTCTTCAGGCGCTGCCAGCACCACTGGCTGGTCACGCGCAGCACGCTGTCGGCCAGCAGCGACAGGTCGTCGGCCACCTGCTCCACGCTGATGCGCCCCTCCACGTCGCGCGCCAGGGTGCGAAAAACCTCGGCGTGGTGCGCGCGGCGCAGCAGGTCGAGCAGGTTCTCGTCATCGTCCTCGCCGGTCGATTGCAGCGCGGCCAGGCGCAACGCCAGCTCGCGCTCGAAGTCTTCGGGCACGAAGCGCTCGCCCAGGATGGCGCCGCCGGCCAGCTCGTCGATCACGCCGGGGTGCAGCATCATGTAGCGCGCCGGCCAGCGCGCTGCGCCCAGCAGGTGCAGCAGGTGTTCATGCACCGCCGGGCGCTCCAGCAGCAGCGCCAGATAGCTCTCGCGGCGTAGCAGCGGCTCCAGCCAGTCCAGCAGCCGCGCGGCGGCCTCCTCGGTGAAGCGGCCTTCGGCCAGCCAGCCGCCGGTGCGCTGCACCACCAGCGCCAGGCGTTCGCGCGAGCGCTCGCGCAGCTCCTGCACGCGCGGGTGCGTGCGCCAGGCCTGCACCCGGCTGGCCAGCGCCGGCGGCAGTTGCGCGGCCAGGGCGTCCAGGTCGGGGCATTCGGGCCAGCGCCAGCCTGGGCGCGCGGGCCGGCGCAGCCGCCGCCATTGCAGCCGGTCTTTTTCTGCGGCCCGCCCAGCAGGCGGTCGAACTCCTGCGCCACCAGTTCGCGGTGCGTGTCCAGCTCGCGCAGGAAGTCGCAGCACGGCAGTCCCAGCGTGGCGGCAAGCCAGGCCAGGTCGTCGTCGCGCGTGGGCAGCACGTGGGTCTGCTGGTCGTCCAGGTACTGGATGCGATGCTCGACGCGGCGCAGGAAGGCATAGGCCTGCGCCAGCGCCGCGCCCGTGGCCGGCGGCATCAGGCCGCCCTGCACCAGGCGGGCGATGGCCTCCAGCGTGGGCCGGCAGCGCAGCTCCGGGAATTGCCCGCCGCGCACCACCTGCAAGAGCTGCACGGTGAATTCCAGCTCGCGGATGCCGCCGCGCGAGAGCTTGACGTCGTTGGCGCGCTCGGGGTGGCCGCTGGCGCGGCGCAGGGCATGTTCGCGGATCTGGCGGTGCAGCGCACGCAGCGCGTCGAACACGCTGTAGTCCAGATAGCGCCGGAAGACAAAGGGCAGTACCACTTCGCGCAGGCGCTGCACGCCGCTGCTGCGAAGGGCCGTGCGCGGCGCGACGACGCGGCTTTTCAGCCAGGCAAAGCGCTCCCACTCGCGCCCGTGCGCCAGGAAATACTCCTCCAGCGCGGCCAGCGAACACACCAGCGGGCCGGAGTTGCCATTGGGCCGCAGCGCCAGATCGAGCCGGAAGACGAAGCCGTGCTCGGTGGTCTCGCCGATCAGCGCGTGCAGGGCGCGGGCGGCGCGGGCGAAGTATTCATGGTTGGACAGCCGGCCCCGGCCATCGGCGCGGCCGCTGGTCTCGCCGTCGCACTCATAGACATAGACCAGGTCGATGTCGCTGGAGACGTTGAGCTCGCGCGCGCCCAGCTTGCCCATGCCGATGAGCCACAGCAGCACGGCGCTGCCGTCGGGCGCCTGCGGCGTGCCGTGGCGCTCCTGCAGCTCGGCGCAGGCGTGCTGGCTGGCGCGCTCCAGGGCCAGCTCGGCCAGTTCGGTCATGGGCGTGGTGATGTCGGCCAGCGGCGCGCCGGCGTCGCAGTCCAGCACCATCAGCCGGTGCAGGATCAACTGGCGCAGGATGCGCAGCGCCGCGCCCAGCCCGTGGCCGCGCGCCAGCAGGGCGTCGCAGGTCTGCTCCATGTCCTGGCGCGCGGGCACGCCGGCGGGCAGCAGGGCCAGCTCGGCGCCATAGCGACGCTCCAGGCGCTGCAAGAAGCGTGAATGCTGCGACAGGGGCTGGGGCTGGGACAGTGCCAGGGCTGGGGAAGACGGCATCGGGACAAGCGAAAAGTAGAGGTTCCATAATTCCCGCCACCACCCGCCACCGCAAATGTCCGAGTCGCCCGCCCTTCCTTCCCGCCTTCTGAGATTCATGGCGGGCTGTGCGCGCTGGGCGCTGGGCCTGACGGCGGCGGCCTGGCTGGCGCTGGCGGCTGCCTGGGCAGGCCTGCACGGCTGGATTGTGCCGCGCATCGACAGCCTGCGTCCGCACCTGGAGCGCCAGGCCACACGCGCCCTGGGGGTGCCGGTGCGCGTGGCCGCCATCGCCGCCACCAGCAACGGCATCTTCCCGACGGTGCAGCTGTCGGGCGTCACGCTGCTGGGCGAGGAGGGCCGGCCCGGCCTGCAACTGCCGCGCGTGGTGGTGGCGCTGTCGCCGCGCTCGCTGCTGCGCCTGGGCTTCGAGCAAATCTATATCGAGGCGCCGCAGCTGGACATACGCCGCGCGCCGGACGGGCGCATCTTCATCGCCGGCATGGCGTTTCGCGACAGTGGCGAGGCCGACAGCCGCGCCGCCGACTGGCTGTTTGCCCAGCCCGAGGTGTTCATCCAGGGCGGCACGCTGCGCTATGTGGACGAGCTGCGCGGTGTGGCGCCGCTGGCGCTGCATGAGGTCGATTTGGTGCTGCGCAACGGCAGCCGTCGCCACGCCGTGCGCCTGGACGCCACGCCGGCGCCCGGCTGGGGCGAGCGCTTCACGCTGCGCGGACAGTTCCGCCAGCGGCTGCTCAGCCAGCACGCCGGCAACTGGCAGACCTGGAGCGGGCAGTTCTATGGCCACTTCCCGAGCGCCGATGTCTCGCGCCTGCAGCGCCACGTCGATCTGGGTGCGCTGTCCATCGCGCAGGGCGCAGGCAGCGTGCGCGCCTGGGGCGATGTGCGGCGCGGGCAGCTGGTGGGCGCCACGGTGGACATGGCGCTGTCCGAGGTCGAGGCCACCCTGGGCCAGGATCTGCAGCCGCTGGCGCTGCGCCGCATCACGGGCCGCGCCAGTGCGCGCCGGCTCGATGGCGGCTTCGAGCTGCGCGCCGAGGAGCTGCGCTTCACCACTGCCGGCGGGCAGCACTGGCCGGGCGGCCAGCTGCTGCTGCGCCAGGTCGATGCCGGCACGCACAGCGGTGCGGGTGAGTTGCGTGCCGAACGGCTCGATCTGGCCGTGCTGGCCCAGCTGGCGGCGCGCCTGCCGCTGGGCGAGGCGCTGCACCGGGCGCTGGCGACCTATGCGCCGGCGGGCCAGGTCGAAGGCCTGGCGGCGCAGTGGCACGGGCCGCTGCAGGCACCGCGCGACTACCAGGTGCGCGCGCAGGTGCGCGGCCTGGCGCTGGCCGCGCACGGCGGGCCGGCGCAGGTGCCGGGCCTGGCCGGCGCGGACGTGCAGTTCGAGCTGAGCCAGGCCGGCGGCCAGGCGCAGCTGGCCATGCGCGATGGCCACCTGGCCCTGCCCGGCGTGTTCGAGGACGCGCTCGTTGCCGTGCAGCGCCTGTCGGCCAGTGTGCGCTGGCAGATCGAGGGCGAGCAAATCAGCGTACAGGCCAGCGACCTGCGCTTTGCCAACGCCGACGCCGAGGGCCAGGCGCGCCTGGCCTGGCATACCGGCGCGGGCAGCACGGGTGGCGCGGGTGGCGGCGATGGGCGCCTGCCGGGCGTGCTGGAGCTGTCGGGCCAGCTCACGCGCGCCGATGCCACGCGCGTACACCGCTACCTGCCGCTGGCCGTGCCGCAGGAGGCGCGCCACTACGTGCGCGACGCCATCAGCGCCGGCAGCGCCAGCCGGGTGCAGTTTCGCGTGCAGGGCGGTCTGCAGGACTTCCCATTTTCCGATGGCAAAAAGGGCGAGTTCCGCATCGCTGCCCAGGTCAGGGGCGTCGAATACGCCTATGTGCCGGCCAGCGCCCAGCAGCCGGGCGAGCGGCCCTGGCCGGCGCTGTCGGGCCTGGGCGGCGAGCTGATCTTCGAAGGCTCGTCCATGCGGGTGCAGGGCGCTGCCGGCACGCTGGCCGGCGCGCCGCAATTGCGCGTACACAGCACCGGCGCGCGCATTGCCGACCTGGAGCATCCGGTGGTCGAGGTCGATGGCCAGATTCGCGGGCCGCTGGCCGACATGCTGGCGCTGGTGCGCAACTCGCACGTGGCCGATCTGACGCAGGGCGCGCTGGATGCGGCCAGCGCCAGCGGGGGCGCCGAGCTGGCGCTGGGCCTGACGCTGCCCATCGATGATCTGGCCAGATCCGCCGTGCGCGGCAGCGTGCAGCTGCAGGGCAACGACGTGCGCTTCGTGCCCGAGTCGCCCCTGGTGGCCGGCGCGCGCGGCAGCGTGCAATTCACCGAGGATGGCTTCACCCTGGCCGGCGTGCAGGGCCGCGCCCTGGGCGGGCCGGTGGTGCTCGATGGCGGGATGCGCGCCGCCCCGGGGGCGAGGCGCAGGTGCGCGTGCGCGCCCAGGGCACGGCCAGCGCCGAGGGTCTGCGCAACGCCGGCCTGTGGGATGCCGTGACACGCCTGGCCGGCCACGCCAGCGGCAGTGCCGCCTACAACCTGGTGCTGGGCGTGCGCCGGGGCCAGGCCGAGCTGCTGGTGACCAGCGACCTGGTCGGCCTGGCGCTGCAGGCCCCGCCGCCGCTGGCCAAGGCCGCCCAGGAGGCGCTGCCCCTGCGCCTACAGCGCCGCCTGACGCCCGAGGCCGCCGCCACGGCCAGCGCACCGCTGGCCGACGAGCTGCGCATCGAACTGGGGCAATTGGCGCACCTGGCCTATGTGCGTGCGCTGGACGAGGCCGGCAGCGCGCGCGTGCTGCGCGGCGCCATCGCCGTGGGCGAGGCAGCGCTCGACCCGCCGGCGCTGCCGCCACAGGGCGTGGTGGCCAATGCCGTGTTCGAGGATTTCGATGCCGACGCCTGGCTGGCCCTGCTGCAGCCGCCGCCCGGCCTGCCGGCGTCACCGGCCAGCGCAGCCACCGACACCGCCCGGGACTATCTGCCCACCAGCGTCGGCCTGCGCGCTGCACGCCTGACGGCTGGCGGTCGCACGCTGCATCGGGTAGTGGCCGGCGCCTCGCAGCAGGGCCGCACCTGGCGCGCCAACATCGACGCCGGCGAACTCAATGGCTATGTGCAATATGCCCCGGCCAGCACCTCGGCCAATGCCCCGGCCAGTGCCGGCACGCTGCACGCCCGCCTGGCCCGGCTGGCGCTGCCCAAAGCCAGCGAGGAGCAGGTCGAGGCCTTGCTCAGCGACGCGCCGCAGCCCGAAACCCTGCCGGCGCTGGACATCGTGGTGCAGGACTTCGAGCTGCACGGGCGCCGCCTGGGGCGCCTGGAGATCGCCGCGCACAACCGCCTGAACGATCAAGGTCAGCGCGAATGGCGCCTGGCGCGCTTCGATCTGGCGACGCCCGAGGCGGCGCTGACTTCCAGCGGCAGCTGGACGCTGCTGGCTGGCGCGCAGCAACCCCAGCAGCAGCGGCGCACGGCGCTGGATTTCCAGCTCGATATCCGCGACTCGGGCGCCCTGCTGGCGCGCTTTGGCATGGAGGGCGTGCTGCGCGCCGGCCGTGGCCGCATCGATGGCCGGCTCGGCTGGCTGGGCACTCCGCTGGCGCCCGACTGGCGCACCATGGACGGCCAGATGCACATCGAGGTGCAGTCCGGCCAGTTCCTCAGGGCCGAGCCAGGCCTGGCCAGGCTGCTGTCGGTACTCAGCCTGCAATCGCTGCCGCGCCGCCTGTCGCTGGATTTCCGCGACGTGTTCAGCCAGGGCTTTGCCTTCGACTTCGTGCGCGGCGACGTGCAAATCGAGCGCGGCGTGGCCGCCAGCAACAATCTGCAGATGAAGGGCGTGAACGCCGCCGTGCTGATGGAGGGCCGCGCCGACATCGAGCGCGAGACGCAGGAGCTGCACGTCGTGGTCGTGCCCGAGATCAACGCCATGACGGCCTCGCTGGTGGCCACCGCCATCAACCCGGTCATCGGCCTGAGCAGCTTTCTGGCCCAGGTCTTTCTGCGCGGCCCGCTGATGCAGGCGGCGACGCAGGAGTTCCGCATCGACGGCACCTGGGACGAGCCGCGCGTGCAGCGCCTGCCGCGCAGCCTGCTCGGCCCGGCCAGCCCAACGTCCCCCAAGGAGAGCAAACCATGAAAGTCGCCGCCATCCAGATGGTCTCCAGCCCCGTGGTGCAGGACAACCTGCAGCAGGCACGCACCCTGCTGGAGCAGGCCGCACACGCCGGCGCCGAGCTGGCCGTCCTGCCCGAGTACTGGAGCTGCATGGGCCTGCACGAGCGCGACAAACTCACGCAGCCCGAGGCCTTTGGCGACGGGCCGGTGCAGCAGTTCCTGGCGCAGGCCGCGCGCGAGCTGGGGCTGACCATCGTCGGCGGCACGCTGGCCCTGGCCACGGGCACCCCGGAGCGCGTACACAACAGCTCGCTGGTCTTCGCCCCCGATGGCCAGTGCGTGGCGCGCTACGACAAGATGCACCTGTTTCGCTTCGACAACGGCGCCGAGCAGTTTGACGAGGCGCGCACCATCGCCGCCGGCAGCCAGCCGGTGAGCTTCGCGCTGCAGGCGCGCGCTGGCCGGCGCTGGCAGATCGGCCTGTCGGTCTGCTATGACCTGCGCTTTGCCGAGCTGTATCGCCACTACGCCGCCCTGGGCTGCGAGCTGCTGCTGGTGCCCAGCGCCTTCACCCACACCACCGGACAGGCGCATTGGGAAGTGCTGCTGCGCGCGCGCGCCATCGAGAACCTGGCCTTCGTGCTGGCGCCGGCGCAGGGCGGGCGCCACGACAATGGCCGGCGCACCTGGGGCCACAGCATGGCCATCGACCCCTGGGGCACCATTGCCGCGCTGCAGGCCGAAGGCCCGGGCGTGGTGCTGGCCGAGCTGGACGCCACGCAATTGGAGGCCGCCCGGTTGCGCCTGCCGGCGCTGGAGCACCGCGTCCTGTGACTTCGCCTGCCGCGCTGCTGCAGCGCCGCCACCCGGCCCGCCTGATGGCGCACTTGGCGCGCCTGCCCCGGCGCTGGCTGGGCGCCTGGCGGCGCTGGTCGCTGTGGGCCTTGCTGGGTGCGCTGGTGGCTGGCGTGCTCGTCACCCTGGTCTGGCTGGCCGGGCGCTACGAGGCCAGCCAGGTGCAGGATCGGCTGGAGCGCGACGCCGCCGACGTGGTGGCCGAGCTGCGCAACGCCCTGGCGCGCAACGAACAGGAACTGCGCGCCCTGCCCACAGACAGCGCGGCACTGCTGGCCTGGGAGGGCCGCGCCGGCGAGTTGCTCAGCCAGCACCGCGACATCATGCGCCTGCAGTGGCTGAACACCCGGCTGCAGCCACTGGCGCAGGTGCTCTCGCCCTGGCAGGCCATGCCGCAGACCGCACCCGACCACAGCGCGGCGCACTCCGAGACTGCGCTGGCCTGCGCCAACGCCCGCCGCCTCGTGGGCGCGGCCTACTCCAGCACCTACTTCCAGCCCCTGCCGGACGGCGGCGGCGCCGAGTTGATGGAGCTATGCCTGCCGCTGATCCAGGCCGGGCGCGTGCATGGCTTTCTGGTCGCCACGTACTCGCTGCAAAAGCTCCTGAGCGAGGTCGTCGCGCCACAGCTGACGCACACCCAGGAGGCGTCCTTCACCGAGACCGACGGCACGCGCCTGGCGCTGCTGGCGGCGCAGCGGCGCGGCTCGCGCATGTTCTCCGCACGGTCGCTGTTCGACCTGCCAGGCAGCACGCTGGTGCTGCGCCTGGACGGCTGGCACGCCGCACCCAGTACCTTCCCCAACGTGCTCCCGGCCCTGGTCACAGCCATGTCGATCGCGCTGGTGTCGGTGCTGGGGGTGCTGGTGCGCGACACGCGCCGGCGCCTGCGCGCCGAGCGCGACCTGGCCGAGGCGCTGTCGTTTGCCAAGGCCATGGAGGACTCGCTGGTGACCGGCCTGCGCGCACGCGACCTGCAGGGCCGCGTGACCTATGTGAACCGGGCCTTCTGCGCCATGGTGGGCCTGGACGCCAGCGAGATCGTCGGCCAGGCCGCACCCCTGCCCTACTGGCCACCCGAACATGCCGACGCATACACCGCGCGCCAAGTCTGGCGCATGGCCGCGCACACCAGTCCGTCGCAGCAGGGCTACGAATCGGTCTTCATGCGCCGTGACGGCACGCGCTTTCCGGTCATGGTCTATGAATCGCCGCTGATCAACGCCCGGGGGCTGCACACCGGCTGGATGGGCTCCATCCTGGACGTGAGCGAGCAGCGCCGCGCCGAGGAGCTGTCGCGCACCACGCACGAGCGGCTGCAGGCCACAGCGCGCCTGGCCGCTGTGGGCGAGATGGCCTCGCTGCTCAGCCACGAACTGAACCAGCCACTGGCGGCCATCGCCAGCTACGCCAGCGGCTCGCTGAACCTGCTGCAGCCAGCGCCCGGCGCCGGCCTGCCCGAGCCACAGGACTTGGCCGAGGTGCAGCTCGCCGTGCAGCGCATCGCCCAGCAGGCCGAGCGCGCCGGGCGCGTCATCAAGAGCGTGCATGACTTCGTGCGCCGACGCGCGCACACGCGCGAGGCCGTGGCCGCGCAGGACTTGCTGGACGCCGTGCTGCCCATCGTGCGCCTGCAGGCACGCAAGCTGGGCATCCAGGTTGAACTGGACATTGCCGCCGGCCTGCCCGACGCCCTGTGCGACCGCACCATGGTCGAGCAGGTGCTGCTGAACCTGACGCGCAACGCCCTGCAGGCCATGGACGCGCCGCCGCCGGGCGGCACGCCGCTGCTGGAGCTGCGCGTGCGCTGCCGCACTGGCGAGGCCATGCAGCGCTGGCTGGAGTTCGGCGTGGCCGACAACGGCTGCGGCATCGACCAGGAGGTGGCGCAACGCCTGTTCACGCCGCTCTACACCACGCGCGCCGAGGGCATGGGCCTGGGCCTGAGCCTGTGCCGCACGGTGGTCGAGCAGCACGGCGGGCACCTGGGCCACAGCGCGCGCCAGGGGCGTGGTACGTTGTTCGTCTTCACCTTGCCTGCCGCGCCGGCAGCCGGCCCCACCATCTGAATGCCCCATGGATACCGCCACCGTTTACATCGTCGATGACGACGCCGAAGTGCGCCAGGCCCTGGCCTGGCTGCTGCGCTCGCGCCGCGTGCTGAGCGAATCGTTCGCCAGCGCCGAGGCTTTCGAGCTGATGCTGGCCGATCGCATGGCACGCGGCGTGCATCAACGCCAGGCAGCCTGCCTGCTGCTGGATGTGCGTATGCCCGGCATGAGCGGGCTGGCGCTGTTCGACCGCTTGGTCGAGCGCGGCGAGACTGCCGCCATGCCGGTCATCTTCCTGACCGGCCATGCCAACGTGCCCACTGCCGTGGCCAGCGTCAAGCGCGGCGCCTTCGATTTCTGTGAAAAGCCGTTTTCCGACAACCTGCTGGTCGATCGCATCCAGGCGGCGCTGCAGGCCTCCGCCGCCCATCTGGCCCAGTGGCGCGAGCAGCAGCACCTGGAGCAGCGCCTGCGCGAACTCACCGAACGCGAGCGCGACGTGATGCGCCTGGTCGTGGGCGGCCTGCCCAACAAGCTGATTGCCGACCAGCTGGCCATCAGCGTGCGCACGGTGGAGGTGCATCGCGCGCGCGTGTTCGACAAGATGCAGGTGCGCTCGGCGGTGGAGCTGGCCAATTTGCTGCGCCCGGCGGGGCGGGGGCGGCTGAGCGGGAACACGACCGCCCAACGCTCAGCGCCAGACGCTCAACCTCACCCCTGGCGTTCGCCCATGTAGATTTCCACGCGGCGGTTGCGCGCCCGGCCATCGGCGGTGTTGTTGCTGGCGATCGGCTCGCGCGAGCCACGGCCATCGACATAGATCCGCGCGCCGCTCACGCCACGCGCCGTCAGGTAGTTGCGCACGCTGGCGGCGCGCTCGATGGACAGCGGGTTGTTGATGGCGTCGGTGCCGGTCGAATCGGTGTGGCCGATGATGCGCACGTCGGCATTGGGGTTGGCGCGCAGGCCTTCGGCGAAGCGATCCAGGATGGGGCGGAAGTTGGGCTCGACATCGGCGCGGTTGACGGCAAACGAGATGTCGCTGGGGATGTCCAGCTTGAGCTGGTTGTCCGGCGTCTGCGTCACCACCACGCCCGTGCCCTGGGTGACGGCCTGCATGTCCTGGCGCTGGCGCTCCATGCGCTGCGACCAGATGTAGGTGCCCAGGGCGCCCACGCCGGCGCCGATCACGGCACCGGTGCCGGCATGGCCTCCGGTCACGGCACCGATGGCGGCGCCGCCCAGGGCGCCCGCGCCGGCCCCCATGGCGGTGCGGCGCTGGGTGTCGGTCATGTCGGCACAGCCGACGGCAAACAGGGCCAGCGACAGGCTGGCGACAACGAATGGCTTGCGCATGAAAAGCTCCTTGCTGCCCGCATGGGGCGACATGAAAGAAAAGGACGGAAAAAGCAGTGCCGGGCAGCGTAGCCGGGGCGTTCGCCCCATGATGTAGGACGGCTGGCAGGCCCGGCGCCAGGGCCTGCAAACAAATGTCAGCCCGGGCTGCGGCGGGCCGGGCGGGTGGCGTGCGGCGTCACTCGCGCGGCCCCGACGGGGCGGGCGCCGCGGGCGCTGCTGCCTGCGCGGCATCAGGGCGGGGGCGCGGCTGGGGTCGGTGCCAACCTCGGCGGCGGCGTCGCCCACGGCATCGGGCAACTCGCCGCGCTTCCTGCCGGCGAACATAGTCCACCAGACGATGGCCAGCAGCAGCACCAGTGCCAGCAGGGCTTCAAGCAAAATCAGTCCCATGTTCCAATCCACGCCCCTCTCGGGACGAATCCGGGGGAGGTCGTCCCCCTGCCCCATCAAAGCACCAGCCACCCCTCGCACGGGGGAGGCTGCCACCCACCGCCAGCTCCTGATGAAATCCCGTCTCCTGCGCCTGGCTGCGACCGCAGCGATTGTAGGAATGCTGGCCGCCTGCTCAAGCCGGCCACCAGCGCCGCCCGCTGCCGTGCCACCGCTGCGCCCGGCGGCAGGCGCACCGTCGGCACCGTCTGCCGCGCCCACCAGCGCGCCCGGCCCCAGCGGCCCCCTGACCGGCCAGCCCCCGGTCAGCAAGAGCCGCTGGGTGCCGGCCTCGTGGAACGAGCTGCCCGGCTTCGAGACCGACAGCCTGCACGAGGCCTGGAACGCCTGGCTGCGCAGCTGCGAGCGTCCGCCGCCGGTCTTCGCCCCGCTGTGCGGCGAGGTGCGCCGCCTGTCCATTGCCAGCGATGCCGAGCAACGCGCCTGGATGGTCGAGCGCCTGCAGCCCTATCGCATCGAGGCTCTGGACGGCGCCGTCGATGGCCTGCTGACCGGCTACTTCGAGCCTTTCCTGGAGGCTTCGCGCACCCCGGGCAACGGCTTTGACGTGCCGCTGTACCGCGCGCCGGCCGATCTGGCCACGCGCCGGCCCTGGTACACACGCCAGCAGATCGATACCCTGCCCGAGGCGCGCGCCCAGCTCATGGGCCGGGCCATCGCCTGGGTGCGCGACCCGGTGGCGGCCCTGGTGCTGCACATCCAGGGCTCGGGGCGGCTGCTGGTGCGCGAGGCCGACGGCAGCACGCGCCTGGTGCGCCTGGCCTATGCCGGCACCAACGACCACCCCTACAAGAGCGTGGGCCGCTGGCTGCTCGACCAGGGCCTGGTGCGCGACGCCACCTGGCCAGGCATCAGCGCCTGGACGCAGGCCAACCCGCAGCGGGTGCAGGAAATGCTGTGGGCCAACCCGCGCTACGTGTTCTTCCGCGAGGAGCCGCTGGAGCCGCTGGACGCCGCTTTCGGCCCGCGCGGCGCGCAGGGCGTGCCGCTGACGCCCGGGCGCTCGATCGCCGTGGATCGCGCCAGCATCCCCTACGGCACGCCGGTCTGGCTGGCCTCCAGCGGCAGCGCGGTGCAGCTGTCGCGCCTGGTGCTGGCGCAGGACACGGGCAGCGCCATCGTCGGCGCAGTGCGCGCGGACTACTTCACCGGCTGGGGCGAGCAGGCGGGCGACGTCGCCGGGCGCCTCAAGCAGGGCCTGCGGCTGTGGGCGCTGTGGCCCCGCAACGCCCCGCTGCGATAGGAGCGTGCGCGCGGCTGTGGGAGGCTGGGCGTGGTGCGTGGGACATGGGGCGCGGCCGGGCCGGGGCCGGTCGCTTTTCTCAGCTAAAAATATACAAAATCGGCCTTAAACCCTTACCTAGCAAGCGCTGACAGCTATGAATAACGAAGCACTCCATTCCACTGGCGAAGGCGTGCTGATGCTGCCCGAAGCGCCGCTGCGCGAGGTGCTGCTGGCCCAGGCCATCGAGCAGGTCGATCGCGCCCAGACGCTGGTCAGCGCCCCCGAGCGCGCAGCGGCGCTGCAAGCCGCCCTGGCTGGCGCCCAGGCGCGCGGCGTGGCCCGGCCCCGGCTGGCCGACGTGCTGCTGGCGCACAGCGCCGCCGTGGTGCAGCGCGCCGCTGGCCGCGAAGGCGCCATCGCCGCACTGCACGCCGGCGACGCGCGCGGGCGCTGGCTGATGCGGGCGCTGCCGCTGATCGCCCTGGCGCTGGGCCTGGCGGCAGACCGCGTGGCCAACGCGCACCGGGTCGATCTGCTGTCGCCGCCGCTGCTGCTGGTGCTGGGGTGGAATCTGCTCATGTACGCCAGCCTGCTGGGCCGCGCCCTGCTGCGCGGGCGGCCCGGTGCAGGCGCTGCAGGCGCACTGCCGCAGCGCTGGCTGCACGCCGCCCTGGCGCGCCTGCCCGGCAGCGGGCGCGGCCTGGCGGCACGCATCGCGGCGGACTTCCACGCCCGCTGGCTGGCCGCCACGCCGGCGCTGCAGGGCGCGCGCCTCAGCCGCACGCTGCACCTGTGCGCCGCCGCCTGGGGCGCCGGGCTGGCGCTGTCGCTGCTGCTGCGCGGGCTGGTGGTGCGCTACCAGTTCGGCTGGGAGAGCACCTTCCTGGACGCCGCGCAGGTACACGCCATCGCCCGCGTGCTGTTTGCGCCGCTCACGGTGCTGGGGCTGGAGCCGTTCTCGCTGGCCGAGATCGCCGCCGCGCAGGACTTCGCCGGCACCGGCACGGCGGGCGGGCGCTGGGTCTGGATGTACGTCGGCCTGCTGGCGCTGGTGGTGGTGCTGCCGCGCCTGGCCCTGGCCGGCGGGGCGCGCTGGCGCGAGGCGCGGCTGGCGCGCCAGTGCCGGCTCGACCTGGACGCTGCGGCCTTCGACGGCCTGCGCGCGGCCCTGCCCACCGAGCTGGTGCTGGGCGTGGTCGGCGCCGGCGAGCGCCAGGGCGCGGCGCTGCTGGCCGTGCTGGCGCTGCACCGGGACGCCACCGGCACGGCGCTGGCGGACACGCTGCGCGCCGTGTTGCCCGGCGACGTGGAGGGCCGGCTGCTGCCGGTCGATGCCGTGCTGCTGCCCTGGGCCACGCCGGCGCCCGGGCACTGGCCCCCTGCCTGGCAGAAGGCGCCGGCGCTGGCCCTGCCCTGGGACGAGTGGGGCGCCAGTTGGCCGCTGGAGCCGCTGCTGCCCGAGCGCCTGATCGGCGTGCTGCCGCGCCACACGGCTGCGCTGCAGCGCCTGGCCGCCGCCTGGCAGGAAGGCAACCGGCTGCGGCTACGGCAGGCGGCGCAACTGCTGGCCCGGCATCTGCGCGCCTGTGCCGCCGTCCCGACCGAGGCGATGCCGACCGGCGCTGCGCAGGAGGTCAAGGCAGCCGGGGCGGGCGACGGCACAGCCCCAGCCGGGCCGGCACAGCCACAGCAATCGCAGGAGATGCAGCAGTTGAGGCAATTGCAGGCCGAGCTGTGCGTGTTGCACGCCCTGCACCCGGATACCGCGCTGCCGGCGGCCCTGCCGGCAACGCTGCCGGCGGCGCCGACTGCCGGCGCCGTGGCAGCCGGCACGCCCGCCCCGGACGCCTCGGCGGCTGGCGCCAGCCGCAGTGCAGGCGATCCGCTGCGCGCCGTGGTCGGCACCTCTGCCGGCGCGGCTGCCGGCGCTGCCGCCGGGGCCAAGGCCGGCGCCCTACTCGACCTGGGCCTGGGCGGGCTGACGCTGGGCGCCGGCACCGCCCTGGGCGCGCTGCTGGGCGGCACGGCGGCCTGGACGCTGCAGGGCCGCACGCGCCGCCCCGCCCTGCCCGATGCCGCCGCCGCTGCCATCACCACCGCAGCGCCCGGCACCGATCCGGCCAGCACTGCCGACGCGTTGCGCGCCAGCGTCCAGGCCGCCTGCCTGCTGTATCTGCTGCTGACCCACCAGGCGCGCCTGGCGCCGCCGGCGCTGCAGGCCCTGGCCGCCCGCTGGCCCGCCGCGCTGGACGCCGCCCTCGACGCCCGCTGGCCGGCCCTGCGCGCCGCCCTGCACACGCCAGCGTCCGAGGCCGAGGCGCTGCCGGCCCTGCTGGTACAGGTGCTGCAGGAGGTGCTGGACAAGGTGCTCGGGCAGGGGGTGCCGCCCGGCTGAGCGCTGACGCTGGATTTTTGGCCAAAAACGGCTCCAGCCCTTTGCAGACAAGCGCTAATAGCTATCTTTTAAGTAGCATCAATCCCCTTCCACGACATAGCGCGAGACCACCGGCGGCGCCTCGCGCACGTGGAAGGCAAAGCGCCGGTCGCGCAGCGCCACGTCCGAGGCGGTGATGCGCTCGAAGCGGCGCAGGTGCTCCGTCCAGGACTCATCGACGATGCGCTCGACGTAGCGCCCGGGGTCTTCGATGTCGTGCTGCAGCTCCCACGACAGCGCCCCGGCGCGCAGCCGGGCGCGCCGGCTGTCGTGCATCACGGCGCGGAAGTCCGCTGCGTGCGCCGGGTTGATGAAGTATTCGATGCTGGTCACCAGGCGCAGCCCGGTAGCCGGCGGCGTGTCGGCCTCGGGCCGGCGGAAGTTGTGTGCCAGCGCCGGGCTCAGGTCTTCGTCGCCGTGGCGTCCCGGCACGCGGCGCTGCACCAGCAACATGACCAGCACGCCCGACAGCGCCGCCACGCCCAGGCTGGCGCGCACGCTGCTGAAGCTGGCCACCTGGCCCCACAGCGCCGCGCCGCCCGCCGTCGCGCCCATGATGGACATCTGGTAGATCGACATGCCACGCGCACGCACCCAGTTGGGCAGGGCCAGCTGGGCCGAGACAGTGAGCGAGTTGGCCGTGGTCAGCCAGGCCGCGCCGGCGGCGATCATGGCCGGCACCGCGACATAGACGTTGGGCGCCGCCGCCACCACTGCCGTGGCCAGCGCCTGCGCCGCCGTGCCGCGCGCCACCAGCGCATCCATGGACATGCGCTGGCGCAGGCGCGGCAGGAAGGACGCCGAGGCCACCGCCCCCGCGCCCATGGAGGCCAGCAGCAGCGTGAAGGTGCCGGCGCCGCCGCCCTCCAGGCCGCGCGCCACCAGCGGCAGCAGCGCCAGCAGCGCCGTGGCGTGCAGGAAGAACACGGCGATGCGCCACAGCACGGCGCGCATGGGCGGCGACTCGCGCACGAAGGCCAGGCCCACGCGCATGGCGCTGGCCAGGCGCTCGCGCCCCAGCGGCTGCGGCGTGGGCGTGCGCTGCCAGCGCATGATGGTCAGCCCGGCGATCACGGACAGCACGGCATTGAGCACGAACACCCAGGCGCTGCCGGCGCTGGCGATGATGGCGCCGGCCACCAGCGGGCCGATGATGCGCGAGGCGTTCATGGCCACGCCGTTGAGCGCCAGCGCCGCCGGCAGTTGCTGGCGATTGACCAGCTCGGGCACGATGGCGGCAAACACCGGCCAGCGCATGGCCAGGCCGATGCCGTTGGCAAACGTCAGCGCCAGCAGCGTCCAGGCCGACAGCCCGCCGATCAGGATGGCCGCGCACAGCACCACGGCCACGGCGGCCACCCAGAACTGCGTGGCCATGAAGTAGCGCCGCCGATCCAGGATGTCGGCCAGCGCGCCGCTGGGCAGGCCGAGCAGGAAGACCGGCAGCGTGGAGGCCGTCTGCACCAGCGCCACCAGCGCCGGCGAGCTGGTCAGCGTGGTCATCAGCCAGGCGGTGGCCACGTCGTTCATCCACATGCAGGTGTTGGCCGCCAGCCAGGTCAGCCACAACATGCGAAACACCGGCACCTTCAGCGGCGCAAAGGCCGATTGCTCGGCGCGCTGGGCGCTGCTGTGGCGCAGCTCGGCGCTGGCGGTGGCTTCGGCGGTATCGGCGGCCTGGGAGGGCGCGCTGGCGGGGGCGGGCGCAGGGGCGCCGTCGTGGACAGGTTGGGCAGGCATGTGCGCCGATTGTGGCGGCCCCGGGGCCAAGGCGGGCAGCAGGCCCCGGACAGCCCCGACTCATCCGTGGAAAATGAATGAAAACCGGCTCAAACCCTTGCTGGACAAGCGCTGCCAGCTATCAATATTGAAAGCCAGCAACAACCGCCCTCAGGCCTTGAGGTGCGCCAGCGGCAGCGCGCCGCCGGCCTTGACCTCGCCCAGCGAGAAGCTGGTGTGCATGTCCTTCACATTGGGCAGGTTCAACAGCACCGTGCGCGCGAACTGCGAAAAACTCTCCAGATCGCGCGCCACCACCTGCAGCTCGAAGGTGCCGGTGCCGCTGATGTAGTGGCACGACACGACCTCGGGGATGGGCGCGATGGCCTCCTCCATGGCGCGCGTGAGGTCGCCGCGGATGCGCTCGGCGTCCAGGCGCACAAAGGCCAGCACGCCCAGGCCGATCCGGTGCCGGTCGATCTCGGCGCGGTAGCCCCGGATGTAGCCCGCCTCCTCCAGCGCGCGCACGCGCCGCCAGCACGGCGCCGCCGACAGGCCCACGCGCTGCGCCAGGTCGGTGTTGGTGAGGCGGCCATCGCGCTGCAGCTCGTTCAGTATGGCCAGATCGTATTTATCCAAAGATTCCATTTCTGCGATTTTTGAGCAATATTATTTCCCGGATCAAGGTTATCACGGCAAAAAAGCAAAAACATATCGGCCTGTCGCGCATACACTGCCATTTTGCGCCCCCCGGCCCTGCCTGGCCGTGCCCGCCACCCAGGAGGCACGCCGCCCCCACGGAGACAACCCCATGAATGCCCCCCTGCCCGAGCACGTGCGGCGTGCGCTCGAAAGCGTCACGCTCGACGACAAATACACCCTGGACAAAGGCCGCGCCTTCATGAGCGGCACGCAGGCGCTGGTGCGCCTGCCCATGCTGCAGCGCCAGCGCGACGCGCAGGCGGGCCTGAACACCGCCGGCTTCATCAGCGGCTATCGCGGCTCGCCCCTGGGCAACTACGACCAGGCGCTGTGGGCCGCGCGCAAGCACCTGGCCGAGCAGCACATCGTCTTCCAGCCCGGCGTCAACGAGGAGCTGGCCGCCACCGCCGTCTGGGGCACGCAGCAGCTGGACATCTACCCGCAAGCCAAGAAATACGACGGCGTGTTCGGCATCTGGTATGGCAAGGGCCCGGGCGTGGATCGCAGCGTCGATGCCTTCAAGCACGCCAACATGGCCGGCACGGCGCGCCACGGCGGCGTGATCGCTGTGGCCGGCGACGACCACATCAGCAAGAGCAGCACGGCGGCGCACCAGAGCGACCACATCTTCAAGGCCTGCAGCATCCCGGTGTTCTTCCCCGCCAGCGTGCAGGACATCCTGGACATGGGCCTGCACGCCTTCGCCATGAGCCGGTTCTCCGGCCTGTGGTCGGGCATGAAGACCATCCAGGAGGTGGTCGAGTCCAGCGCCAGCGTCTCGGTCGATCCCGATCGCGTGCAGATCGCGCTGCCGCAGGACTTCGAGATGCCGCCGGGCGGCCTGCACATCCGCTGGCCCGACGCGCCGCTGGAGCAGGAGGCGCGCCTGATGAACCACAAGTGGTATGCCGCGCTGGCCTATGTGCGCGCCAACCGGCTGAACCACAACGTGATCGAGGGCGGCGCGCGCGACCGCTTCGGCATCATCGCCAGCGGCAAGGCCTACAACGACATGCGCCAGGCGCTGGTGGATCTGGGCCTCGATGACGCCACCTGCCGCGAGCTGGGCATCCGCGTCCACAAGGTGAACGTGGTCTGGCCGCTGGAGGCCACCAGCGCGCGCGACTTTGCGCAAGGCCTGCAGGAAATCCTGGTCATCGAGGAAAAGCGCCAGGTCATCGAATACCAGCTCAAGGAGCAGCTGTACAACTGGCGCGCCGACGTGCGCCCCCATGTGCTGGGCAAATTCGACGAGGTGGAGGGCGACCATTCGGGCGGCGAGTGGAGCCAGCCCAACCCCAGCCAGCACTGGCTGCTGCGCCCGCAGGCCGACCTGACGCCGGCGCTGATCGCCAAGGCGATTGCCAGGCGCCTGGCCAGACTGGGCGTGCCCGAGCACATCATGGCGCGCATGAACGAGCGCCTGGCCGTGATCGATGCACGCGAGCGCGGCCTGGCCGCACAGGAGCTGCAAACCGGCGAGCGCACGCCGTGGTTCTGCAGCGGCTGCCCGCACAACACCAGCACCCGCGTGCCCGAAGGCTCGCGCGCCGTGGCCGGCATCGGCTGCCACTACATGGCCAACTGGATGCCCGACCGCGCCACCAGCACCTTCACGCAGATGGGCGGCGAGGGCGTGACCTGGGTCGGCCAGGCGCCGTTTTCCAAGGAGCGGCACGTCTTTGCCAATCTGGGCGACGGCACCTACTTCCACAGCGGCCTGCTGGCGATCCGCCAATCCATCGCGGCGGGCGCCAACATCACCTACAAGATTCTCTACAACGACGCCGTGGCCATGACCGGCGGCCAGCAGGTGGGCGAGCGCCCCGAGGGGCATTCGGTCGCGCAGATCGCGCACAGCCTGCGCGCCGAGGGCGTGGCAAAACTGGTCGTGGTGACCGACGAGCCGGAAAAATACGCCGGCCGCACGCACCCGGCCAATGCCGCGCGCGAGGGCCAGCCCGAGCTGCTCAACGACCTGCCGCCGGGCATTGAGGTCTTTCACCGCGACGAGCTCGACCGCATCCAGCGCGCATTGCGCGACATCCCCGGCTGCACGGCGCTGATCTACGACCAGACCTGCGCCACGGAAAAGCGTCGGCGCCGCAAGCGCGGCAAGCTGGCCACGCCGGCCAAGACGGTGCTCATCAACGAGCTGGTCTGCGAGGGCTGCGGCGATTGCGGGGTGGCGTCCAACTGCCTGTCGGTGGAGCCGGTGGAGACCGAGTTCGGCAGGAAGCGCCGCATCAACCAGAGCACCTGCAACAAGGATTACTCCTGCGTCAAGGGCTTTTGCCCCAGCTTCGTGACCATCGAGGGCGGGCAGCTCAAAAAGCCCAGGAAGGAAAAAAAGGGCGACCTCGCCAGCCTGCCGCCCATCCCCGAGCCGGTGCTGCCGCTGGCCGAGGAGGCCTTCGGCATCGTCGTGGCCGGCGTCGGCGGCACGGGCGTGATCACCATCGGCTCGCTGCTGGGCATGGCGGCGCACCTGGAGGGCAAGGGCGTCATCACCCAGGACGCGGCGGGCCTGGCGCAAAAGGGCGGCGCCACCTGGAGCCACGTGCAGATCGCCCAGCGGGCCGAGGCCATCCACACCACCAAGGTGGACACGGCCAAGGCCGACCTCATCATCGGCTGCGACCCCATCGTCGCCGCCAGCAAGGTCACGCTGGCTGCCATGCAGGAGGGGCGCACCTTCGTCGCGCTGAACACGCACGGCACGCCGGCGGCGGCCTTCGTCCACAACCCCGACTGGCAGTTCCCGACGGGCAGTTGCGAGGCCGCCATCACCCAGGCCGTGGGCGGCGCGCTGCTGGGCGTGGTCGATGCCGACCGCGCCGCCACCCAGCTGCTGGGCGACAGCATCTACACCAACCCCCTGCTGCTGGGCTACGCCTGGCAAAAGGGCCGCGTGCCGCTGTCGCACGCGGCGCTGATGCGGGCCATGGAATTGAATGGCGTGCAGGTGGCCAACAACCAGGCGGCCTTCGAGTGGGGCCGGCGCCTGGCACACAACCCGTCCGAGGTGCAGGCGCTGCTGACGACCACGCAGGTCATCGAATTCGTGAAAAAGCCGGCGCTGGCCGAGATCGTCGCCAAGCGGGTGGACTTCCTGAGCGGCTACCAAAGCGCCGCCTATGCCGAGGACTACCGCGCCTTCGTCGAGCGGGTGCGCGCTGCCGAGCAGCGCCTGGGCCAGGGCACGCGCCTGTCGGAAGCCGTGGCGCGCTACTTGTTCAAGCTGATGGCCTACAAGGACGAGTACGAAGTGGCGCGCCTGCACACCGACCCGGCCTTCCTGGCGCGCATCGAGGGCATGTTCGAGGGTGATTACAGGATCGTGCATCACCTCGCACCGCCAGCCACTGCCAAGAGAAACGACAAGGGCGAGCTGGTCAAGCAAAGCTATGGCCCCTGGATGCGCCGCGCCTTTGGCGTGCTGACGAAGATGAAGGGCCTGCGCGGCACGGCGCTCGATCCGTTCGGCAAGACCGAGGAGCGGCGCACCGAGCGCGCGCTGATCCAGGAGTACCGCGCCTGCATCGACGAGCTGCTGGCCGGCCTGACGCCCGAGCGCCTGCCGCTGGCCGTGGAGATCGCCTCCATCCCCGAAGGCATCCGGGGCTATGGCCATGTGAAGGAGCGCCACCTCAAGGCTGCGCGCACCAAATGGGACGCGCTGCTGCAGCGCTGGCGCCAGCCGCAGCCGGCAGCTGCAACCGAAACCCTGATCGCCTGATCGCCCGGGGCGTAGCCCCCCTTTGGGCCAGCAGGGCGCTTCTGCCTCCCTCTCCCCCCTGGGGGAGAGGGCTGGGGTGAGGGGGTGGAACAGGCGCCGTCCCCGGGCGAGCATCCCCACCCCAACCCTCCCCCGCTGCGCGGGAGAGGGAGCCGGGAGGCCGGCCAGCTTTTGCGCTCCCGCCTCCGCCTGCTCCTCCGCCCCCCGCCGCCTCCGCCTACACCTCCGTCCGCGCCGCCCAGGCCTGCGCCTGCGCATCCTCGCGCTCCGCCTGGCCCGGCGCCGCCACCTGCACCCGGCTCACCGGCACGGCCAGCTGCACGCCCAGCTCCTGCAGGCGTCCCAGCAGCGCCAGGTTGATCTGCTGCTGGATGTCCATGTACAGGTTGTAGCTGGGGTCTTCAACGATATAGACCACCTCGTAGTCCAGCGAGCTGGCGCCGAAGCCCTTGAAGTGCGCCCGGTCGAAGCGCACCTTAGGGATGGCGCGGATGATCTCGCCCACGGTGCGCGCCACCGCCTCGGCCTTGTACGGCGCCGTGGCCTGGGCGATGCTGAAGGCGAACACGATGCGCCGCTCGCGCATCAGGCGGTAGTTGTTGATGGTCTGCTTGAGCAGGTCGGTATTGCCCATGACCACCTGCTCGCCGCTGAGCGCCCGGATGCGCGTGGTCTTGACGCCCACCTTCTGCACCGTGCCGGCAATGCCGCCGACGACGATGAAGTCGCCCACCTCGAAGGGCTTGTCCACGGCAATCGCCATGGAGGCAAACAGATCGCCCAGGATGTTCTGCACCGCCAGCGCCACCGCCACGCCGCCCACGCCCAGGCTGGCGATGAAGGCGGTGATGTTGACCCCCAGGTTGGACAAAATCGCCAGCAGCACCGTGACCCACAGCACCGTGCGCAAGGCCCAGGACATCAGCGTGGCCGAGGCGCTGGCCTGGCCCGGCTGCGTGGTGCCGTGATGCACGCGGTAGCGCTCGACCGCCACGCCGATGGCGCGCGCGCCCCACAGGCCGATCTGCACCGCCACGGCCAGGAACCACAGCTGGCTCACGCGCGTATGCCAGCGCTCGGGCAAGTCCAGCATCCCCAGGCCGACCAGCAGCGCCGCCAGCAGGATCAGCAGATGACTGGTGCCGGCCAGCAGCTGGGCCAGCAGGCCGGCCTGCGCGGGCTGGCCGGGCTGGGCCGCCTGCTGCGCGTGCCGGCGCACCCGCCGCTGCGCCCAGCCCAGCAGCAGGCTCAGCAGCACATAGGTCGCCACGGCGGCGGTCACGGCAATCAGCACGCTGGCGGCAGACATGCCCCACAGCAGCTGCTCGTGCAGCCAGGCCCAGTCGGGTAGCAATTGCATGAAGGACAACTCCTTTCTCCTCTTGGCAAGACACAAAACCAAAAGCGCCACGGGAGCAAACCAGTGGCGCAGCAGCGCTGCATGGTAGGGCACGGGCCGCTACCGCAGCGTAGGCCCAGGCCGGCAATGGCCGGCGCCGCACTGGCCGGCAGGGCGCCGGCAACCGGATGATCGGCGGGGCTTTTGCCAATTTTTTGATAGCTGCCAACGCTTGCCAGTCAACGGTTTCAAGGCTTTTTGACACCAAAAACCCTGATGCAGAACGGAGTTTTCCCGCCAGCGTCTGCCAGCGGCCCTGCACGGCCTGACGCATACAATGCCCGGCTGCCCGCGCGCGCGGCCTCGGTCTTCGCCGTCCTGCCTGCGCGCCGCTTTCCTCAAGCCGCTTCAAGCCGTCCGACCGCTATGTGCAGGCCGCTCGAAGCGTTGACCGCCGTTTCCCGGAGTCCCTTGCCGTGCTGATTTCCCCCGCCTTCGCCCAGACCGCCCCTGCCGCCGCCGATGCCGGCTTCATGGGCTCGCTCACCAGCATGTTGCCGCTGGTGCTGATGTTCGTGGTCATGTACTTCATCATGATCCGCCCGCAGATGAAGCGCCAGAAAGAACACAAGGCCATGATCGACGCGCTGGCCAAGGGCGACGAAGTGGTCACCGCCGGCGGCCTGCTGGGCCGTGTCACGCGCCTGGGCGAAGGCAGCCTGCACCTGGAGATCGCCAACGGCGTCGAAGTGCAGGTGCAGCGCAGCGCCGTGACCCAGGTGCTGCCCAAGGGCACGGTCAACAAGTAAGCCCGCCCTGCCCAGGCGCGACCATCCGACCACCCCCTGAAGCGGGGCGGTTTCGAACCGGAGCTTGTCTCAGATGAACCGTTATCCGGCCTGGAAGTACGCGATCCTCGTGGTCGCGCTGCTCATCGGCTTTCTCTACACCCTGCCCAATTTCTTCGGCGAGGCGCCTGCCGTGCAGGTGTCCTCGGCCAAGGCCACCGTCCGGGTGGACGCGGGCGTGCTCGAACGGGTCGAGCAGGCGCTGGCCACAGCCGGCGTCCAGTCGGACTCCATCGTCCTGGAGGGCACCTCGGTGCGTGCGCGCTTTGCCACGCCCGACGAGCAGCTCAAGGCCAAGGATGTGCTGGAAAAGGCGCTGATCCCCGATGCGGCCGATCCGATGTACATCGTCGCGCTGAACCTGGTGTCGCGCTCGCCCGACTGGCTCACCGCCATCCACGCGCGCCCCATGTACCTGGGCCTGGACTTGCGCGGCGGCGTGCATTTCATGCTGCAGGTGGACATGCAGGCAGCGCTGACCAAGAAGGCCGAGAGCTACGCCGGCGACATCCGCACCGCGCTGCGCGAGAAAAACATCCGCCACGGCGGCGTCGTGCGCGAGGGCCAGAGCGTGCGCGTGCGCGTGCGCGACGAGGCCACGCTCACGGCAGCGCGCAACCTGATTGCCGACCAGTTCCAGGACTTGGTGACCACCAGCGCCCCGGACGGCGACGCCACCGTGCTCAGCGCCAGCATCAAGCCCGAGGCCCTGCGCCGGGTGCAGGAGCAGGCGCTCAAGCAAAACATCACCACGCTGCACAACCGCATCAACGAGCTCGGCGTGGCCGAGCCGGTCATCCAGCAGCAAGGCCTGGATCGCATCGTGGTGCAACTGCCCGGCGTGCAGGACACGGCCAAGGCCAAGGACATCCTGGGCCGCACGGCGACACTGGAAGTGCGCATGGTCGATGAGGGCACGGAGGCGCGCGCCGCCGAGCTGGGCAACGGCCCGGTGCCCTTCGGCGACGAGAAATATCTGGACAGGAACGGCCAGGCCATCATCGTCAAGAAGCAGGTCGTGCTCACCGGCGAGAACCTGACCGACGCCCAGCCGGGTTTCGACAGCCAGACGCAGGAGCCCACGGTGAACCTGACGCTGGACGCCAAGGGCGCGCGCATCTTCAAGGACATCACGCGCGAGAACATCGGCAAGCGCATGGCCATCGTGCTGTTCGAAAAGGGCAAGGGCGAAGTGGTCACCGCGCCCGTCATCAGGAGCGAGATCGGCGGCGGGCGCGTGCAGATCTCCGGGCGCATGACGACCATGGAAGCCAACGACACCGCCTTGCTGCTGCGCGCCGGCTCGCTGGCCGCACCGATGGAGATCATCGAGGAATACACCATCGGCCCGAGCTTGGGCGCGGACAACATCTCGCGCGGCGTGCAGTCGGTGGTCTGGGGCATGGCCGCCATCGCCGCCTTCATGTGCGTCTATTACGCGCTGTTCGGCGTGTTCTCGACGCTGGCGCTGTCGGTGAACGTGCTGATGCTGATTGCCGTGCTGTCCATGCTGCAGGCCACGCTGACCCTGCCCGGCATTGCCGCCATGGCGCTGGCCCTGGGCGTGGCGATCGACTCCAACGTGCTGATCAACGAACGCATCCGCGAGGAGCTGCGCGCCGGCGTCGCGCCGCAGGCGGCCATTGCCACCGGCTACGACCGCGCCTGGGCGACGATTCTGGACTCCAACGTGACCACGCTGATCGCCGGCCTGGCGCTGCTGGCCTTCGGCACCGGCCCGGTGCGCGGCTTTGCCGTGGTACACACCATCGGCATCCTGACCAGCATGTTCTCGGCGGTGTTCTTCTCGCGTGGCCTGGTCAACCTCTGGTATGGCCGGCAAAAGAAGCTCAAGAGCGTGGCCATCGGCCAGGTCTGGAAGCCCGAGGACACCTCGCAACTGCGCTCCGTGGCCGGCCGCACCGGCATCGAATGAAAAAGGGATAGGTCATGGAGTTCTTCCGAATCAAGCGGGACATCCCGTTCATGAAATACGCGTTGATCCTCAACGCGATTTCCTTCATCACCTTTGCCCTGGCAGTGTTCTTCCTGGTCACGCGCGGGCTGCACCTGTCGGTGGAGTTCACCGGTGGCACCGTCATGGAGGTCGCCTATACCCAGACGGCGGACATCGGCAAAGTGCGCGAGACCGTCGCCGGCCTGGGCTACCCGGACGTGGTGGTGCAGAACTTCGGCACCTCGCGCGACGTGATGATCCGCCTGCCGGTGCAAAAGGGCGTGACCTCGGCGCAGCAAAGCGAGCAGGTGCTGACGGCCCTGAAAGTGCAAGACCCCGAGGTGGTGCTGCGCCGCACCGAGTTCGTCGGCCCGCAGGTGGGCGAGGAGCTGGTACACGGCGGCCTGATGGCGCTAGGCATGGTGGTGCTGGGCATCGTGGTCTATCTGGCGTTTCGCTTCGAGTGGAAGTTCGGCGTCGCGGCCATCATCGCCAACCTGCACGACGTGGTCATCATCCTGGGCTTCTTCGCCTTCTTCCAGTGGGAGTTCTCGCTGTCGGTGCTGGCCGGGGTGCTGGCGGTGCTGGGCTACTCGGTCAACGAGTCGGTGGTCATCTTCGACCGCATCCGCGAGACCTTCAGGAAGTTCAGGAAGCTCGACACGCACGAGGTGATCGACCACGCCATCACCTCGACCATGAGCCGCACCATCATCACCCACGCCTCCACCGAGGCCATGGTGCTGTCCATGTTCTTCTTCGGCGGCCCCAGCCTGCACAACTTCTCGCTGGCGCTGACGATTGGCATTTTGTTCGGCATCTACTCGTCGGTCTTCGTCGCTGCGGCGATTTCCATGTGGCTGGGCGTCAAGCGCGAGGATCTGGTCAAGACACCGGTTCGGCGCGAGGGCGACCCGGACGATCCCAACGCCGGCGCCGTGGTCTGATCCGGCCTGCCGCAGCCCGCCGTGCCGGCCATGGGCTGCGGCTAATATGCCGCCCCATGGACTCCGCCCTCCAACCTGCTGCTGCACGCCGCCTGGCCCGGGCGGCGCGCCAGCATTTCGTGGACGGCATGTGCGCCGGCCTGCCCGCCGTGGCCCAGGCGCTGGAGAGCTTTCTGGCCGAGCTGATGAATCAGACGGCCACGCAGCGCGACATGCAGCAGCGCCGCGACGCCTGGACAGCCTTCCAGGCGCACCACAAGGCCTGGCTGGAGCACACCTGCCAGGCCTGGCGCGCGGCCACGGCGCCCGATGGCGCCGGCGCCCTGGAGCTCCCGCCCGCCGCCCTGGGCCTGGAAGGCCTGTCCCTGCTGGACGACGATGTGGTGGAAAACCGCATCAGCGCCTCGCGCATCGCCCTGCTGGTGCAGGAGCAGGTCAGCGCCAGCCTGGAGGCCGTGCGCCAGCGCACGCAGAAGCTGGAAAACGCCGAACTGGCGGGCAACGACATCCTGCGCCCCGAGGGCTGGTGCCTCGGGCTGGTCGAGGCCTGGCACCAGGCCGACCTCAAGCGCGAGGACTTCGCCCTGATCCACGATCCGCTGCAGCGCGAGCTGGCGGCGCTGGCGCTGGCGCAATACCAGGAGCTAGTCCGGCTCTACGAGGCCCAGGGCGTCACCGCGCCGGCTGCCGGCGACCTGCGCGCCCGGGTGCGCCGCCCGGCCACGGCGCAGCAGCCAGCGGCCAGCAGCGCCGAAGGCGACCCCTACAGCGGGCCGCACTCGCTGCCGGGCACGGCCTTTGCTCCTTCCCTGCCCATGCCCCTGCACCCCAGGCCAGCCGGGCCGGCGGGCCTGCAGCCGGCAGCGCTGGCCAGCGCCGGCGCCATGCCGACGCACTTCGCCCCCACCCAGTTGCCCCCGCCCACGCAGTTCATCCAGCCCACCCAGTACACCGGCCCGGGCCATCCGGCAGCCGCCCTGCACCCGGCCGGGCCGCTGCTGCGCGCGCGCCAGCGCGCGCACAACATGCTGGCGCAGCTGCGCCGCATCATGCTGCAGCCGGCAGTGGCTGCGGCCACGGCAGCGGGACACGACCCAGGCCGGGCGGCGCCGGCCTCGGCAGCACTGGCCCATGCCCTGGCCACGCAGCACGCGCTGGCCGACAACCAGTACAGCGGCCTGGTCACGCTGGCGCATCAGGCGCCGCCCCAGGCGCTGGTGCAGGTGGCGCACGTGGCACGCGCCCGCACCCGGGAGCTCAAGCAAAAGGCCACCACCCCGGGCGAGAAAGCCATCATCGAGGTCGTGGCGCTGATGTTCCAGGCCATCCTGAGCGAGGAGCGCATCCCGCCGGCGGTGCGCGTGTGGTTTGCCCGGCTGCAGGTGCCGGTGCTGCGCGTGGCGCTGGCCGACCCGGATTTTTTCAGCAACCTGGCACACCCGGCGCGCCAGCTCATCGACCGCATGGGCGCGTGCGTGCTGGGCTTCGACGCCAGCAGCATCGACGCCAGCGCGCTGGAGACCGAGGTGCGCCGCATCGTGCAGGTCATCGAGCAGTACCCGGAGACCGGCCAGCGCGTCTTCGCCATCGCGCTCAAGGAGTTCGAGAGTTTTCTGGCGCGCTTTCTGACCGGGCGCCAGGGCACGACGGCACGCCTGGCCAGCGTGGCCCAGCAGGTTGAGCAGCGCGAGACGCTGACCATCCAGTACACCATCGAGCTGCGCAAGCTGCTCAAGGACATGCCGGTACGCGACGAGCTCCGCGAGTTCCTGTTCAAGACCTGGGCCGAGGTGCTGGCCGTGGCCGCCGTGCGCCACGGCGCCCAGCACGCCGTGACTGCCGAGTGCAAGCGCACCGCCGCCGACCTGGTCTGGGCGGCCAGCGCCAAGCCGGGCCGCGCCGACCGCGCCCAGGTCATCCAGAACCTGCCGGCGCTCTTGCAGTCGCTGCGCCGTGGCCTGGCGCTGCTGGGCATCAACGGCGCCGAGCAGGACGCGCAGATCAAGACGCTGACCGACATCCTGTCCGACGCCTTCATGTCCAAGACGGCGGCCATCCCGCAGGTACACATCGACGCCATGGCGCGGCGCCTGGCCAATCTGGAGGAATACCTCAGCGACGAGGCGCTGGGCGACATGCCGCTGTCGGCGGAGAACATCGAGCTGCTGCTGGGCATAGACGCCTCGGCCATCCACGTCATCGCCGACAACAACGCACCCGTGGAGCCGGACATGCTGGCCTGGGCGCAGCAGCTGGTGCCCGGCAGCTGGTTCACCCTGGAGCAAAGCGGCAACTCGGTCGAGGTGCAGTACGTCTGGCACAGCCAGCGCCGCCAGCTGCATTTGTTCGCGGCGGCCAGCGGCGGCAGCTACCTGCTGCAATTGCGCCGGCTGGCGGCCTACCTGCAGGCGCGGATGCTGCAGCCGCAGGAGGAAGAAAGCCTCACCCTGCGCGCCACGCGCGAGGCGCTGACCCGGCTGGACGCCGATCCGGGCCGCCTGCTGAACTGATTGTAGCTACACAAAATATAGCTGCTAGCGCTTGTCCCATAAGGGTTTGGGCCACATTTGACCAAAAAAAAGGCCTTTGCCAGGCCCCTGCGGCGCTGCGTCCGAGGTTTCGCTGCGCCCGAGGTTTCACCAGGGGCGGCGTCGGCCCCGTCGTCGCCATCTTCCTGCCCGGCGCTGCGCAGCACCCGGCGCACCACATCGGCGGCAAAGCCGCGCGCGGCCAGAAAGCGCATCTGGCGCGCGCGCTCCTGCGGCGTCTGCGGCGGCGGGGCACTGCCAAAGCGCTGGCGCCACACGGCCAGGGCGCGTGCGTGCTCGGTGGCGGCGAGTTGCTGGGCGCTGGCGCGCACCAGCTCTTCGTCCAGGCCCTTGCGGCGCAGCTCCTGCAGCACGCGCTGCGTGCCCAGCCGGGGCGCGCGCTGGTGCAGCACCGACTCGGCCACCCGGGCCGGGTTGATGAAGTCCTTGGCCTGCAGCTCGTCCAGGATGGCGTCCAGGTCGTCGCCGTCCTGCACATGGCGCGCCAGCTTGGCCTGCAGCTCGCTGCGCGAGTGCTCGCGCTGCGCCAGCAGCCGCAGGGCGCGGCCCTTGAGCGAGAGTTTCTGGAATCCCATGACGGCGTGCGTCGAGCGGTAGGCGCTGTGCGGACGTTCACGCCGGGCGCACGACGCGCATCGCCCAGCCTCCCCTCAGAGCAGCACGTCCTCGGACGGCTTATCCGCCTTCTTGCCACGCGGTGCAGCAGCAGGCTTGTCCTCGGCAGCGGGCGCCGCGCCCAGTTCGGCTGCCTCGTCCGCCGTGGGCGCCGGCTGGCCTGCCACTTCGGGCAGCAGGGCAATGCCCAGGCTGGCGCGCACCTTGTTCTCGATCTCGCGCGCCAGTGCCGGGTTCTCGCGCAAGAATTCGCGCGCGTTGTCGCGGCCCTGGCCGATCTTCTCGCCGTTGTAGGCGTACCAGGCGCCACTCTTGTCCACGATGCGTGCGTTCACGCCCATGTCCAGGATCTCGCCCTCGCGCGAGATGCCCTCGCCGAACAGGATGTCGAACTCGGCCTGCTTGAAGGGCGGGCTGACCTTGTTCTTGACCACCTTGACGCGGGTTTCGTTGCCGATCGGCGTGTCGCCCTTCTTGATAGTGCCGATGCGGCGGATGTCCAGGCGCACCGAGGCGTAGAACTTCAGCGCATTGCCGCCGGTCGTCGTCTCGGGGCTGCCGAACATGACGCCGATCTTCATGCGGATCTGGTTGATGAAGATGACCGTGCAGTTGGTCTTCTTGATGGTGGCCGTCAGCTTGCGCAGCGCCTGGCTCATCAGCCGCGCCTGCAGGCCGGGTAGCTGATCGCCCATCTCGCCCTCGATCTCGGCCTTGGGCGTGAGCGCGGCCACCGAGTCGATGACGATCAGATCCACTGCGCCCGAGCGCACCAGGCTGTCCACGATCTCCAGCGCCTGCTCGCCGGTGTCGGGCTGGCTGATCAGGAGGTCGGACAGGTTGACGCCGAGTTTCTGCGCGTACTGCACGTCCAGCGCGTGCTCGGCATCGACGAAGGCGCACTGGCCGGCGAGTTTCTGCATCTGCGCGATGACCTGCAGGGTCAGCGTGGTCTTGCCCGAGGACTCGGGGCCGTAGATCTCGATGACCCGCCCGCGCGGCAGGCCACCCACGCCCAGGGCCACGTCCAGGCCCAGCGAGCCGGTGGAGACGGTCTGGATGTCCTCGATGGCCTCGCCCTCGCCCAGGCGCATGATGGTGCCTTTGCCAAACTGCTTTTCGATCTGGGCTAGGGCAGCCTGCAAGGCCTTGGCCTTCTCGCTGGCGGCGGCGGGGTTGACGGTTGCGTTCATGTTGCGTTCCTCGCCCCGAAGGGGCAGAAAATTGGTCGCTAGACCGGGGAATGACTGGATGCCTGAACAGTAGTGTAGGGACGCATGAAAGCCATTTCAAACGAAATTTAGTCAGTTTGCCTGACAATCAAGGCATGACTGCAGCCGCACTTTCCGAAGACCTTCCCGACGATTTTTCCGACGACCGCTGGCGCCAGGTACACCTGGGCCGGCTGATGGGCCACGCGCTGCGGCGCTTCGATGCGCGCGTGCTGCAGCTCATGGCGCGCGACGTGCAGGTGCCGCTGGCGCTGTCCAACCTGGCGGCGCGCGAGCAGATCAGCGCCGCGCACATCCACATCACGCGCCACCTGCCGCTGGCCGGCGAGCGCCTGACCGAGCTGGCCGAGCGCGCCGGCATGAGCAAGCAGGCCATGGCCAGCCTGGTCGATCAGTGCGAGGCCTGGGGCCTGGTCACGCGCCAGCGCGACGAGCGCGACGCCCGTGCGCGGCGGGTGTGCTTCACGCCCACGGGCCTCGTGTGGCTGCAGGGCTTTCGCAATGCCGTGGCGCAGGCCGAGGCGGAGTTTCGCGCCGAAGTCGGCGACGACGTGGCCACCGTGGTCGCCCTGGGCCTGGAAGCCTACGCAAGCGGCTACGAATAGGCATGAAATCAGCCCTGAACCCAATGCTGGCAAGCGCTGACAGCTATTAAATTTGCAGCATCATCAAGCCTTGCCACGCCGCTCGCTGGCCAGCACGCAACTCTCCTTGACCTCCTCCATGACCACATAGCTGTTGGACTGCGCCGGCACCGGCATCCGCTGCAGGATGTTGCCCAGCAGGTGGCGGTATTCGGCCATGCCGGTCAGGCGCGCCTTGACCAGGTAGTCGTAGCTGCCCGAAATCAAATGGCACTCCAGCACCTCGGGCATGTGCTGCAGCTCGTCGCGCACCGCCTTGAAGATTTGCTCGGACTTCTGCGCCAGGGTGATCTCGACGAAGACCAGCAGTGGCCGGCCCAGCGCCTCGGGCTTGACGCGGGCGTGGTAGCCGGTGATGACGCCCTGCGCCTCCAGCCGCTTGACGCGCTGCGAGCACGGCGAGGTGGACAGGCCGATGCGCTCGCCCAGCTCGGTCATGGTCAGGCGGCCATCGCGCTGCAGCTGATCGAGGATGCGCAAGTCCAGGGTGTCGAGTTCAGGCATTGCTGCAAAACCTTGCGGAGGTGGTGGATGACAGCAGCTTTTGCTGCTGACAGGCATTATTTCGGCAAAAGATAGGCGGTCAAATCCCTAAAGTCATGACCATCCACCCCATACAGGAGACAGGTCGTGAAAGTTGTCGTGCTGGGCGCCGGCGTGATCGGCGTGACTACCGCCTACTACCTGGCGCGCGCCGGCGCCGAGGTCACCGTGATCGAGCGCGAGGCTGGCGCGGCGCTGCAGACCAGCTTCGCCAACGCCGGCCAGGTGTCGTTCGGCTACTCCACACCCTGGGGCGCGCCGGGCATCCCGGCCAAGGCGCTCAAGTGGATGTTCGAGCGCCACGCGCCGCTGGCCATCCGCCCCGACGGCACTTTGTTCCAGCTGCGCTGGATGGCGGCCATGCTGCGCAACTGCTCGGCAGACCGTTATGCGGTCAACAAGGAGCGGATGCTGCGCCTGTCGCACTACAGCCGCCAGTGCATCGACCAGCTGCGCCTCGATACCGGCATCGCCTACGAAGGCCGCCAGGCCGGCACGCTGCAGTTGTTTCGCTCGCAAAAACAGCTCGACCAGGCGCAGCGTGACATCGCCGTGCTGCGCGAATGCGGCATCGCCTACGAGCTGCTGGACGCCGGCGGCGTGCGCCGCGCCGAGCCGGCCCTGGCGCACGCCCAGGCGCCGATTGCCGGCGGCCTGCGCCTGCCCGATGACCAGACCGGCGACTGCTTGCTGTTCACCAATGCGCTGGCGCGCCTGGCGCAGCAGCTCGGCGTGCAGTTTCGCTTCGGCACCGGCATCGAGCGGCTGCTGCAGGACGGCCAGGGCGCCATCAGCGGCGTGCAGCTCAGCGGCCCGCAGCGCGAAGTCGTGCGCGCCGACCGCTACGTGCTGGCCCTGGGCAGCTACTCGCGCGCGCTGCTGCGCTCCACCGGGCTGGACATTCCGGTCTATCCGGTCAAGGGCTACTCGCTCACCCTGCCCATCGTCGATGAGGCGCTGGCGCCGCGCTCGACGGTGCTGGACGAGACCTACAAGATCGCCCTGACGCGCTTCGACCAGCGCATCCGCGTCGGCGGCATGGCCGAGCTGGCGGGCTTCGACACCACGCTGCGCCCGCAGCGGCGCGCCACGCTGGAGCTGGTCACCGGCCAGTTGTTCCCCGGCGGCGACCTGCAGCGCGCCGAGTTCTGGACAGGTCTGCGCCCGATGACGCCCGACAGCACGCCCATCGTCGGCCGCACGCCGCTGGGCAACCTGTACCTGAACACCGGGCACGGCACGCTGGGCTGGACCATGGCCTGCGGCTCGGGCCAGTTGCTGGCCGACATCGTGACCGGGCGGCCCACGCAGATTGCCACGCAGGGCCTGTCGGTCGATCGCTACCTGGGCGGCACGCCGGCGGCCCAGGCGCAGACCCGCCCGGCAGCCTCCTAGGAGCCTGGGCGGCAGAAGGCGTCGAAGCGAAACGTGCGAAAAACGAGGCCAGCGTGGCGATACCAGCAAGCCCATAGCCGGGCTATGGGCGCAGATGGGAGCGCCGCGATGGACTGTTTTCTCGCGCGTTGCAGCCGATGCTGCTTCTGCCGCCCAGGCTCCTAGAATCGGCAGCGCCGGCCGCACAGCGCCTGCGCCCGCCGATTCTCAGGAGACTTTGCCCCATGCGCATCCTCATCGCCGAAGACGACCAGGTACTGGCCGATGGCCTGCTGCGCAGCTTGCGCGGCTCGGGCGCAGTGGTGGATCACGTGGCCAGCGGCACCGAGGTCGATGCCGCGCTGATGGCCAACAACGAATTCGACCTGCTGATCCTGGACTTGGGCCTGCCCAGGATGCACGGCCTGGAAGTGCTCAAGCGCCTGCGCGGGCGCGGCTCGGCGCTGCCGGTGCTGATCCTCACCGCCGCCGACGGCATCGAGGAGCGCGTCAAGGGCCTGGATCTGGGTGCCGACGACTACATGGCCAAGCCGTTTTCGCTGCAGGAGCTCGAAGCGCGCGTGCGCGCGCTCACGCGCCGTGGCATGGGCGCCACCAGCAGCGCCATCCGCCACGGCCCGCTGACCTACGACCAGGCCGGGCGCGTGGCCACCATCGACGGCAAGCTGGTCGAGCTGTCGGCGCGCGAGCTGGGCCTGCTGGAAGTGCTGCTGCAGCGCGCCGGGCGCCTGGTGAGCAAGGAGCAATTGGTCGAGCGCCTGTGCGAGTGGGGCGAGGAAGTCAGCAACAACGCCATCGAGGTCTATATCCACCGCCTGAGGAAGAAGATCGAGCGCGGCCCCATCCGCATCGCCACCGTGCGCGGCCTGGGCTACTGCCTGGAAAAAATTCCAGGCTGATCGAAATTGATAGCTGCCAGCGCTTGCCTGGCAAGGGCTAGAGGCCAAAAAGACCATAAATCCGGCAACTCTCAACCGGCATCGGCGCGTGAAAATCTTCCAGCGTGAGCAGCGCTCCCTGTTCGGCGAGATCCTGGACTGGATGCTCACGCCGCTGCTGCTGCTGTGGCCCGTCAGCCTGGCGCTGACCTGGCTGGTGGCGCAGGAGCTGGCCAACAAGCCCTTCGACCGGGCGCTGGAATACAACGCGCACGCGCTGGCGCAGTTCGTCACCGTCCACAAGGGGCGGGTGCATTTCAGCCTGCCGCAGCCGGCCAGCGAGCTGCTGCGCGCCGACGAATCCGACTTCGTTTATTACCAGGTGCTGGCGCCGGGCGGCGGCTACCTGGCCGGCGAGCGCGACCTGCCGGCGCCGCCCGAGGAGGAAAAGGCCAGCTCCGCCGAAGTGCGCCTGCGCGACGCCGAGCTGCGCGGCATCGGCATCCGCGTGGCCTACATCTGGGTGCGCGTGCCGCTCGATGGCGCGCCCGCCGTGCTGGTGCAGGTGGCCGAGACGCGCACCAAGCGCAGCGTGCTGGCCACCGAGATCATCAAGGGCGTGATGCTGCCGCAGTTCGTCATCCTGCCGCTGGCGGTGTTGCTGGTGTGGCTGGCGCTGGCGCGCGGCATCAAGCCGCTGCACCAGCTCGAAGAGCGCATCCGCGCGAGGAAGAGCGACGACATGTCGCCGCTGGACGTGCGCGCCGTGCCCATGGAGGTGGCGCCGCTGGTGGACTCGGTCAACGACCTGCTGCGCCGCCTGCACGAATCCATGGCGACGCAAAAGCGCTTTCTGGCCGATGCTGCGCATCAGCTCAAGACGCCGCTGGCAGGCTTGCGGATGCAGGCCGACCTGGCGCAGCGCGAGGGCACCAGCACCGAGGAGCTGAAACAGTCGCTGCGCCAGATCGAGCGCTCGTCCATGCGCGCCACGCACACCGTCAACCAGTTGCTGGCGCTGGCGCGCGCCGAAGGCGGCGCCACCGTGGTGCAGCGCCAGCCGGTGGACATGGCCGAGCTGGTCATCGACGTGGTGGAAGGGGCTGTGCCGCGCGCGCTGCACAAGCACATCGACCTGGGCTACGACGGCCCCGAGCCGGGCGCGCGCGGCGTGTTCGTCGATGGCAATCCGGTGCTGCTCAAGGAGATGGCGCGCAATCTGCTGGACAACGCCATCAACTACACACCGTCCAGCAGCGAGCGCGCCGGCGTGGTCACGGCGCGGCTGCTGCCCGACATCCTGGGCGGCGTGGTGCTGCTGCAGATCGAGGACAGCGGCCCGGGCGTGCCCGAGGCTGAGCGCGAGCTGATCTTCCAGCCGTTTTACCGGGTGCTGGGCACCGAGGCCGACGGCTCCGGCCTGGGCCTGCCCATCGTGCGCGAGATCGCCCGCCAGCACGGCGCCGAGGTGCTGGTCGAGGACGCCCGCCCGGGCGCGGCCATGCCGGGCGCGCGCTTTGGCCTGCGCTTTGCCGCCAGCCGCGCGGCGGGGGGCTGAACTCTCTCCCGGGGAGATCGTGCGTCGCGCGTTTGACGTTCGACGTTTGACGCACAACGCCCGGGAGCACCGATGCCGGCGCTACTCGCCCGGCGTGCTGCAAGGGCGCAGCTCCTTGCCGGCCAGGGCCTTTTGCAGCCCGGCCAGTTGCGGGCGCTGGGCCGGGGTCAAGGCCGGCAGGCGCAGGGTGAAGGCCGGCGTCTCGGCGCGCTCTTGCACCACCCGGGCGGTGCGCACGCCCTGTGCGGCCAGTTGCGTCAGGCCACGCTGGGCGATCTCCGGCGTGGAAAAGCGCCCCAGCGACAGTCCCGGCTCCAGCGCCGCGCCGGGCCGGTCGTAGTCCACCTTGAGCGCGCGCAACTCGGCGCGCTTGCGCGCCAGCGCCTCCTCGTCGGCGAAGCGGCCCATATAGACCATCCAGCGCCCGGGCAGCGGCGTGGGCCGCAGCTCCCAACTGCCCTCGGGCCAGCCAGCCAGGGCGGCGCGCAGGGCTTCGGCCTGGCGCGTGTCGAACACGCCGGCCTGCAGGCACACGCCAGCCTGGGGCGCTGCGGCGGCAACCGGGGGCGCTGCGGTGGCCGGCGCGGTCGGTGTGTCCGGCGCATCTGCTGCAGCTGTTGCAGCCGCTGTGTCCGATGCCGCCGGGGTGGCCGGCGCAGCCGCTGCGTCCGGGGGCGGGGCCGATGCTGCCGGCGCTGCAGTGTCCGGCGGCGGCAGCACGCGCAGCTTGTCCGGCGCGATCTGCTGGCCCAGGCGCTGCGGCTCGGCATCGCTGCTCGGCCCCAGCCCCCAGCCCTGCAATTGCCCCGAGGCCCAGGCGTAATAGCCGGCGTTGGCCAGCAGCAGCGCAATCACGGTCAGGCGCAGCATGGCCGAGCCTTCAGGACGCCGCCGCGCCGGCCTGCGGGCGCACGCTGATGTCGGCGGTGGTGATGGCCTGCATCCCGTCTGCGGTGTGTACCAGCAGCGCGCCGTCGTCGGTCACGCCGTGCGCCGTGCCGCCGCGCCCGTCGGACAGGGTGACGGCGCGCCCGGCCAGCACGTCGCGCCGGGCAAAGCGCGGCTGGAAGGGGGCAAAGCCGTGCTCGGCAAAGCCCAGCAGCGCCTGCACCAGGGGCGCGGTGATGCGCTGCAGGGCGCGCGGCGCGCTCAGCGCGGCATCCAGCTCGCGCAGGCAGGCGGGGGTGTTGGTCAGGTCGGGCGCCAGCACCGGCAGCACGTTCAGCCCGATGCCGATGACCACGTAGCGCGGCTGGCTGGCCGTCTGCGGGCCGGTGGCGAAGCTGGCCGTCTCCACCAGGATGCCGCCGAGCTTGCGCCCGTCGGCCAGCCACAGGTCGTTGGGCCACTTGAGGCGGATGCGCGGCGCGCCGGGCAGGGGCTCCAGGCTCTCGGCCACGCTCACGCCCACGGCCAGCGACAGGCCCGACCAGTCGCGCGGCGCCAGCATCAGGCCCAGCGAGAACGTCAGCGCCGGCACCACGCCCGTACCCTCATAGACGCCGGCGGTCTGCCACGAGCGCCCCAGGCGGCCCCGGCCTGCGGTCTGCGTCTCGGCCACCAGCAGCGTCGGCTCGGTGCGTCCGGCGCGCGCGCGGCGCATCAGCTCGCTGCTGGTCGAATCGACGCTGGCCAGCACCTCGACGCAAAAGCCCGGCAGCAGCGGCTCGACCTGCTGCCAGATGTCCTCCGCCGGCCACTGCGGGATCAGGGCGGCGCCGGCGCTCATGCCAGCGGCCCCGGCGGCGCCCAGCCGCGCTTGGGCGCCAGCAGCGTGCCACGGCAGCTGGCGGCGCCGCAGCGGCAGGCGTACTCGGCCTTGAGCCGCTTCGTGTAGCGCTCCGAGAGGGTCAGGCCGTAGTCGTAGTTCAGCTCCTCGCCGGCGGCGATGTCGCGCCGCGCGGTGATGAAGATGCGCCCACCCTGCTCGTCGGCCCAGCAGTTGGGCGCGCAGCTGTGGTTGATCCAGCGTGCCGAGTTGCCGCCCACGCCAGCGTCGATCACGTGGCCCTCATCGACGTGAAAATAGAACGTGTGGTTGGGCTGGCTGGGGTCGTGCGGATGGCGCGCCTGGGCCTCGTCCCAGCTGATGACCTCGCCCGTGTACTCGATGATGACCTCGCCGGCAGCAATGGGCTGCAGCGCGAACACGCCCTTGCCGTGTACGCCCGAGCGCCGCGTCTGGATGCGCCGCCCGGCGGCAGGCGTGGTGGAGGCGTGGTCAGAGCGCGGCATGGGGGTGAAAAAACTCTGTTAGCGTGAATGGGCACATAGGCGTGTGCGTGTGTGCGCACGCGAAGGCGGCCATTGTAGGCAGCGCCACCGTGCATCAGGTCGTGGAAAAAAGAGATATGAGCAAGACGCTGGTAATTGCAGAAAAGCCCTCTGTGGCACAGGACATCGTGCGGGCGCTGACGCCCGTGGCCGGGCGCTTCGACAAGCACGAAGACCATTTCGAGAACGAGCGCTGGGTGGTCACGAGCGCCGTGGGCCACTTGGTGGAAATCCAGGCGCCCGAGGAGTTCGATGTCAAGCGCGGCAAGTGGAGCTTTGCCCACCTGCCCGTCATCCCGCCGTATTTCGACTTGAAGCCCGTGGACAAGACCAAGAGCCGCCTGAACGCGGTGGTGAAACTGGCACGGCGCCGCGACGTGACCGAGCTGGTCAACGCCTGCGACGCGGGGCGCGAGGGCGAGTTGATCTTTCGCCTGATCGAGCAGTACGCCGGCGGCGCCAAGCCCCTGGGCAAGCCGGTCTGGCGCCTGTGGCTGCAAAGCATGACGCCGCAAGCCATCCGCGATGGCTTCGACAACCTGCGCAGCAACGCCCAGATGCAGGGCCTGGCCGATGCGGCGCGCAGCCGCAGCGAGGCCGACTGGCTGGTCGGCATCAACGGCACGCGCGCCATGACCGCCTTCAACTCGCGCGACGGGGGCTTTTTCCTGACCACCGTGGGCCGGGTGCAAACGCCCACCCTGTCCATCGTGGTCGAGCGCGAGGAAAAAATCCGCAAGTTCGTGCCGCGCGACTACTGGGAAATCCACGCCGCCTTCGACGTGCAGGCCGGCCAGTACCCGGGCCGCTGGTTCGACCCGAACTGGAAGAAAAACCCCGACGACCCGGAAGCGCGCGCCGACCGCCTCTGGTCTAAAGAGCAGGCGCAGGCCATTGCCGACGCCGTGCGCGGCCACAGCGCCAGCGTCAGCGAGGAGGCCAAGCCGGTCACCCAGGCCTCGCCGCTGTTGTTCGACCTGACCAGCCTGCAGCGCGAGGCCAACGGGCGCTTCGGCTTTTCCGCCAAGACCACGCTGGGGCTGGCCCAGGCCCTGTATGAAAAACACAAGGCGCTGACCTACCCGCGTACCGACTCCCGCGCCTTGCCCGAGGACTACCTGCCCGTGGCGCGCGACACCTTCACCATGCTGGCCGGCAGCGGCATGGCGCATCTGGCGCCCTATGCGCGCCAGGCGCTCGACGAGGGCTACGTGCGCCCGAGCAAGCGCATCTTCGACAACGCCAAGGTCAGCGACCACTTCGCCATCATCCCGACCACCCAGGCGCCCAGCAGCCTGTCCGAGGCCGAGCAGAAACTCTACGACCTGGTGGTGCGGCGCTTCCTGGCGGTGTTCTTCCCCAGCGCCGAGTACCAGGTCACGACGCGCATCAGCCGCGTTGCCGGCCACGCCTTCAAGACCGAGGGCCGGGTGCTGGTCAAGCCCGGCTGGCTGGCCATCTACGGCAAGGAGGCGGCCAGCGAGATCGACGGTGGCGCCAAGGCCGCCGACCGCGCCGCCGACCGGGCCGTGGAAAAGGCCGCCGAGCGCACCTCCACCCAGCCGCTGGTGCCGGTGCGCCCCGGCGAGAGCGCCCGCACCGCCGAGGCCGAGGCCCGCGCGCTGCGCACCAAGGCGCCGCCGCGCTACTCCGAAGCCACGCTGCTGGGTGCCATGGAGGGCGCCGGCAAGCAAGTCGAGGACGAGGAGCTGCGCAGCGCCATGCAGGACAAGGGCCTGGGCACACCGGCCACGCGCGCGGCCACCATCGAAGGCCTGATCGCCGAGAAATACATGCTGCGCGAAGGCCGCGAGCTGGTGCCCACGGCCAAGGCGCGCCAGCTCATGACGCTGCTGCAGGGCCTGGGCGTCAAGGAGCTGTCGCGCGCCGAGCTGACGGGCGAGTGGGAATACAAGCTGGCGCAGATGGAGCGCGGCCAGCTGCCGCGCCAAGTCTTCATGCAGCAAATCCAGGAGATGACGCAAAAAATCGTCGCCAAGGCCAAGGAGTACGACCGCGACAGCATCCCCGGCGACTACGCCACGCTGGCCAGCCCCTGCCCGGATTGCGGCGGCGTGGTCAAGGAGAACTACCGCCGCTTTGCCTGCACCGGCCAGCCGGGCAGCGGCGGCGCGGGCTGCGGCTTTTCCTTCACCAAGTCGCCCGCCGGGCGCACCTTCGAGACGCACGAGGCCGAAACCCTGCTGCGCGAGCGCCGCATCGGCCCGCTGGAGGGCTTTCGCTCCAAGGCCGGCTGGCCGTTCACGGCGGAGGTGGCCATCGTGCGCGACGCGGACAGCGGCCAGCACAAGCTGGAATTCGACTTTGGCGACGACGCCAGCAGCGAGGCCAGCGGCGAGCTGGTGGACTTTGCCGGCCAGGACAGCCTGGGCCAGTGCCCGGCCTGTGGCGCGCCGGTCTTCGAGCACGGCAGCAACTACGTGTGCAGTCGCGCCGTGCCCACGGCCCAGCAGCCGGTGCCGAGCTGCGGCTTCAAGAGCGGCAAGGTCATCTTGCAGCAGCCCGTGGAACGCGCGCAGATGCACAAGCTGCTGGCCACCGGCAAGACCGACCTGCTGGACAAGTTCATCAGCCTGCGCACGCGCCGGCCCTTCAAGGCGCACCTGGCCTGGGACGCCGCTGCCGGCAAGGTGAACTTCGAGTTCGAGCAGCGCGAGAGCAAGTATCCGGCGCGCAAGAGCGCTGCCGGCGCCAGCAAAACAGGAGCTGCCAGCGCAGGTGGGACAAGCGCTGCAGCCAAAAAAGCCATCAAGACTGCAGCCGGGAAGACCACCCCGGCCAAGGCCGCCGCCAAGACCCCGCGCAAGGCCAGCACGGCTGCCGGCAAGACGCCCAGCGCCGCCCTGGCCGCCGTCATCGGCCCCGAGCCGGTCGCCCGCACCGAGGCCATGAAGAAGATCTGGGACTACATCAAGGCGCACAACCTGCAAGACCCGCAGGACAAGCGCACCATCGTCGCCGACGACAGGCTGCGCGCCGTGCTGGGCCAGGATCGCGTGGGCATGTTCGCCCTGGCCGGCATCCTGGGCCAGCACCTGGGCTGAACTGCCACAGAGCACAGGAGCGCACCATGGCCGGCTTCCGCCCCAGCTTGACCTCGGTCATCTACATCACCGTGCTGGCCACGCTGGCCTGGTGGACGGCGCCCAAGTGGTGGCCCCACGTGGAAAACCGGGCGCGCCAGGCCTGGCAGCAGTCCGGCGGCGCCGGCGCTGCCGCCTCGGTGCGCAGCGGCGCTGCCAGGCTGGGGGCCGCAGTCAGTGGCGCGGCAGGCGAGAGCGCACCGGCAGACCTGGACGCCGCCCAGCCAGCGCCCGCCCCCACGCTGCGCAAATGCCTGCGCGGCGGCTCGGTGGTCTATACCGACCAGACCTGCCCACCCGGCAGCCGCGAGGAGGGGGTGGATGGGGCGGTGACGACGGTGCATTGAATCCTGCCCTGCAGCGCCTCGCCCATGACACTTGCACAAGGCCTCTACGACCTGCTGCTGACCGAGGCACTCAGGGACGCTGCGGCAAGGCAGCACAGGTGCCGCTGCCGGTGCGGCTGTACCAGGAATTCAGCGTGTTGCGCGGGGCTTGAGCGGTCGCTGCATTGCCTGCTGCACCGCCGCCTCGACAGCATCCAGCACCTCATCCGGGACTCGCCCGGCAAAGCGTTTGCGCCGGTTGTTCGACAGCCTGCCCTCGTTCTGGAAGATGCTCACGACCAGGGTTGTCAGATCGCTGCTGCGCAGGTCGTAGCGGTCATTGATGCCGCGCGCCACCCGGTCGAAGAGTTCGAGAAATTCGACCTCCTGGCGCAGATGCATGTCCAGCGCTGCCTCGGCCATGGTCAGGGTGAATTCCACACACTCGGTCAAGTCCATGTAGCGAAACCAGATATCCGCCTGCGGCGCCCAGTCGTAGCTGTAATGCTCGTCACCGGCCCAGGTGACCCGGCACAGTTGACGCGCCGGCTTGCTGAATGAGCTCAAGGCCTGCAGATACTGCGCCTCGTGCTTTTTCATGGCGACGGAGACGGGCAGCAGAAACTGGGGCGGCAGTCGGCCCGACTGGCCCAGACAGTGATGGATCAGGAAGCGCGACAGGCGGCCATTGCCATCCATGAAAGGATGGATGAGGACGAAGGCGAACGACACCACCGCCGCATGGATCAGCGCATCGAGCTGCTGGGGCGGGCGGTTGGCCAGGGTCATCAGCTGCTCCATCAGCTCCACGGCCAAATCGGGCCAGGGCGGCACGTAGGTCACGCCGGCAGCGCCCAGCAGATCCTTTTGCAGACGATTTTGCTCGGTGCGGAACTGGACGGCCTTGTCGAAAGGATTGGAGACGGCGGCGTTCTGCAGCTCGACCAGAAACTCCTCGGTCAGCGGGCGCTGCTCGTGGGCCCGCTTGAGCAATGCGGCAAACACGGCGGCCTTGTCATGTGTGGGCGTCTCGCCTTCGATGGCAAACGATCCTTCGGTCTCGCTCAGATAGGCCCAGGACAGGGCGCGTTCCAGCATGGCGTTGCCCGTGGAGTCGGCAAAGGCCTGTACCTGACCCAGGATGTCGCTATCCAGCAGGCGTGCCAGGGTTGCCGTTCTGCGCACGACCGGGCAGAACGACCAACCACCCAGGCCGTTGAATTCGATGCGCCAGCGTGCATCGCGCCGGGGTGTGCCGACGATATGGTCTTTCGGATCGAACAGGGGCGCATAGGCGGCCGTCACCGCCGGCTCGGCCAGGGCGGGCAGGCGCTGCTGATGCAGCCCTTCCCACAGGTGGCAGAGCTTGCGCGTATACACCCCATTGGGCGCGGCGCGCACGAGCTCGGTCAGCTGCTCGCCAGGGATGCGCCGCAATGCCGCAGTCAGCAAGTCCAGCCGTATGCCCTCATGCTTGATGGCGAACAGCGCCTGGGACAGGAAATCCTGCGCCGGCGCCAGCTTGGTCGGCACCAGCAGCGAGCCTTCGGGCAGGCGCTCGATGCGGCTGACAGGCGCCACCCGCGCCTGGCGCGGCCCCATGAAGTCCGGCGCCTCCAGCGCCGCCTGAATCCAGGCATACCCCACGGCGCTCATGCAGTTCACCTCATGCCAGCAGAAAAATCTGCAGTGTTACAGAATTTTCTGCAGAAACCGCCTCCTGACCGACTTTTTCTGCAGTTTTGCCGCTGGAGCCGCCCCGGCCTTGCGCCGCGCGCCTTGGCGACATGCCCTGCCGGCGCGCGCCTCCCGCTGCACTACGATCAGACTGGGAGGGGCCACCGCCGGCCCGCCCATCCCCCTTCGATCCAGGAGAGACCCACTACCATGTTCAGCCACGTCATGCTCGGCGCGAGCGACCTCGACAAATCCCGCAAGTTCTACGATGCCCTGCTGGGCGCGCTGGGCGCCAAGCCCGGCTTCACCGACCCCAAGGGCCGCACCTTCTGGCGCCATGAGGGCAACACCTTCGGCATCACCGCACCCATCAACGGCGAGCCGGCCTGCCACGGCAACGGCAGCACCATCGGCTTTGCCGCCGCCTCGATCGAGCAGGCCAACGCCGCGCACGCCGCCGCCGTGGCCGCTGGCGGCACGGACTGCGAAGACCCGCCCGGCTGGCGCGGCGACCAGGCCGCCGGCGGCCTGTACCTGGCCTACGTGCGCGACCCGGACAACAACAAGATCTGCCTGCTGCACCGCCCGCCCAAGGCCGCCTGAGGCCCGAAAAAGCGCCATTTTTTACATGAAAAATGGCGCAAACCCTTGCCTGGCAAGCGCTACCAGCTATGAAAAAGAAAGCATCCGGGTGGCCCGGATGCGCCTCGCAGCGTGCCCCATGCCTTCTCCAGCCGCATTCTCCAGCCGCAGGGCGGCGCCCCAGGCGCGCATGGCTTGCGGCGCGGCGTTCGCCCACAGCCGGCGGCGCGGCACCGGCCTAAAGTGCAGGGCTGGCCCGGATCGGCGCGCGCCTGCAGCCGCGCCCGTCCGCCCTGCAACCTGCTTCGGCAAAGGAGACGCCCCATGCCCCTGGATCACCCCATCACCGCCAAATGGCCGGCCCGCCATCCGGATCGGCTGCAGCTGTATTCGCTGAACACGCCCAACGGCGTCAAGGCGTCCATCATGCTGGAGGAAACCGGCCTGCCCTACGAGGCGCACCTGGTGGACTTCGGCCACGATGACCAGCACTCGCCCGAGTTCCTGGCGCTGAATCCGAACAACAAGATTCCGGCCATCATCGACCCCCACGGCCCGGGCGGGCGGCAACTGGCGCTGTTCGAGTCTGGCGCCATCCTGACCTACCTGGCCGACAAGACCGGCGCGCTGCTGCCCAGGGACGAGATTGAGCGTTATCAGACGCTGCAATGGCTGTTCTGGCAGGTCGGCGGCGTGGGGCCGATGTTTGGCCAGGTGGGCTTTTTCACCAAGTTCGCCGGCAAGGACTGGCAGGACAAGCGCCCGCGCGATCGCTACGTGCAGGAGACGCGCCGCCTGCTGGGCGTGCTCGATGGCCGCCTGCAGGGCCGCAGCTGGATCATGGGCGAGGACTACACCGTGGCCGACATCGCCGTGCTGCCCGCCGTGCGCAACCTGATCGAGTTCTACGGCGCGGGCGAGCTGGTGGGCATCGAGGACTTCGTGCAGGTGCGCCGCGTGCTGGCCAACTTCCTGGATCGCCCAGCGGTGCAGCGCGGCCTGGCCATCCCCGCCCGCGAGTGAGCCAGATCGCTACCCTAACGATAGCTGCCAACGCTTGCTGCACAAGGCTTGAACGCCAAAAACATCATGAATCCTGGCATTGACAGCGGCCCTGGCGCCTGCCTTGCTCCGGCGCTGCACGCCGTGGCCCGCCTGCGCGCCGGGCGCCTGGCGCGCAGCAGCAAGCCGTTCACCGCACGCGGCGGCTCGCGCCGACCGCATTGCACGGGCTGCCGGCTGGTGCTCAGCCACTGCACCTGCGCGCTGCGCCGCACGCTGGCCACGCGCGCCGGGGTGTGCCTGCTGATGCACGACACCGAGCCGCTCAAGCCCAGCAACACCGGCTGGCTGATCGCCGATGTCGTGGCCGATACCTTTGCCTTCGGCTGGGCGCGCACCAGCGTCGATCCCGCCCTGCTGGCGCTGCTGCGCGAGCCGCAGTGGCAGCCCTGCGTGGTCTTTCCGACCGAGGGGCTGGCCGACGGGCGCGCGGTGGCCGACGTGCAGGCGCTGCAGGCTGCGGCGCAGGCCAGCGCTGCCGGCCACGCGCCCGGCCCGCGCCCGCTGTTCATCCTGCTCGATGGCACCTGGGCCGAGGCGCGCAAGATGTTTCGCCACAGCCCCTGGCTGGATCATCTGCCCGTGCTCGGGCTGACGGGCGGCGGCCCGTCGCGCTACTGGCTGCGCCACGCCAGCGCGGACGGGCAGTGGTGTACCAGCGAAGTCGCAGCGCGCTGCCTGGAGCTGGCTGGCGACGGCACTGCCGCCACGCTGCTGACGGCCTGGCTGGACTTGTTCACCGAGCGCTACGAGCTGGCGCGCCAGCAGCGGGCGGTGCGCCCGGACAGTGCGGCCCAGCGCCGGCTGGCGGCTGTGGCCCCTGCCTGACCCATGAAAGCGGTCTGCACCATGACTTCTCACCCCTTTTCTCCCCGGCCCACCCGCCGCCGCGCTCTGGCCCTTGGGGCGACGCTCGGCAGCGCCTGGATGGCCAGCGCCCTGCTGCCCGGCTGCGCCAGCGCTGCCGCGCCGCGCTACAGCGTCAGCCTGGCCGAGTTGCAGCAGGTGCTGGTCGGGCGCTTTCCGCGCCGCTATCCGCTGGCCGGTCTGCTGGAGCTGCAGCTGCACGAGCCCAAACTGGCCCTGCGTCCCGAGCGCGACCAGCTCAACGCCGTGCTCGACGTGCAGGCGCTGGGCCTGCTGCTGCAGGGCCGCCAGCCCCAGGGCGTGCTGGACGTGGACTTCGGCCTGCGCTACGAGCCGTCCGACCGCAGCATCCGCACCGACCGGCTGCAGGTCAACGCGCTGCGCGTGCAGGGCCTGCCGCCGACTCTGTCCGAACTGCTGGCGCGCCAGGGCGCCCGGCTGGCGCAGCGCGCACTCAACGATCTGGTGCTGCACCAGCTGCGGCCCCAGGATCTGGCGCTGGCCGACAGCCTGGGCCTGCAGCCCGAGCGCATCCGTGTGACATCCGGCGGCCTGGTGGTGGATTTCGGCCCGCGCCGGGGGTGAGGGAGGGCCGCCCTCGTCCTACGCGTGGGCGACCCGCCCTGTTACAAAATGCCCGCTCCGCCATGCACGACTTCCAGCGCCGCACCATGAGCCCACGCCCCGCCCCCCTCGCTCTCCCGTCCGATGCCGACGCCGGCTCCGCCTCGCTGCCCGCCGACGCCGTCGTGGTCATCACCGGCGCCTCCAGCGGCATCGGGCACGCCACGGCGCTGGCCTTTGCCCGGCGCGGCGTGCGGCTGGTGCTGGCCTCGCGCAACCCGGACACGCTGGCGCCGGTAGCCCTGGCCTGCCACAGCGCCGGCGCGCGCGCCCTGGGCATCCCCACTGACGTGACCGACCCGGCAGCGGTGCAGGCGCTGGCCGACAAGGCGGTGCGCCACTTCGGTCGCATCGACGTCTGGGTCAACGCCGTGGGCGTGGGCGCCATCGGGCGTTTCGAGGAGGTGCCACTGGCCGCGCATCGGCGCGTGATCGAGGCCAATTTGCTGGGCCACCTGCACGGCGCGCACGCGGCGCTGGCGCGCTTTCGCCAGCAGGGCCACGGGCTGCTGGTCAACATGATCTCCATCGGCGGCTGGCTGCCCACGCCCTACGCTGCTGCCTATGCGGCCAGCAAGTCCGGCGCGCGCGCCCTGTCCGAGTCCCTGCGTGCCGAGGCGGCCGACCTGCCGCGCGTACACGTGTGCGACGTGGCGCCGACCTTTGTCGATTCGCCCGGCCTGTCGCACGGCGCCAACTACACCGGGCGGCGCATCGACCCGCCCCTGCCCAGGGTCGATCCGCACGCCGTGGCGCAAACCATCCTGGCCTTGGCCGACAGCCCGCGCCCGCGCGCCGTCAGCTTCCTGGGCGTGGGCACGCTGGCCGGGCGCATGGCGCACGCCGTGGCGCCAGGCGGCGTGGCGCGGCTGATGCGCTGGGCCAGCGATTTCGGCCTGCGCCGCGCCGACCGCGTGCCGCTGTCCGAGGGCAATCTGTTCCGGCCCTCGCTGCAGACCTCGGTCGAGGGTGGCCGGCGTACGCACCAGGGCAGCGCCGCCGGACGCGCCGCCGCCGTGACCGCGCTGGCTGCGCTGGGCCTGGCGGCGGGCTGGTGGCTGGGGCGCAGAAAGGGCTGAGGGCTATGCGCTGTGCGCCGGGCGCACAACCCCGTCCGCAGAGTCCGGCGCGCTCCTACAGGCAGCGGCTGCAGGCTCTCTAGCATGGGGTGCAACCGGCGCGCGCGCTCTTTTCCCTTTCCTGCCCGCCTGCGAGACCCTGTCATGCCCACCGCCCAACCCTCTGCCAACGACCTGTCCGCCCTGCCCGGCGCCACCCTGCCCGAGGCTACCGACCGGGCCACGCCCACGCCCGAGCTGGCGCCCACGGCGCACGCCACGCAGCGCTTCACCCTGTACGCCTGGCACGGCCATCTGTATGCCAGCAATGTGCGTGGCAAGCTGATCGATCTGGGCACGCTGACGCAGGACGGCGACCGCTGGGCCTATGACATCGACGGCGAGCGTTGCCCGGCCGACTCCGGCCTGGCCAGCGCCGAGGAAGCGCTGGCTGCAGCCGCGCGCAGCCTCGGCTTCCTGTACCTGGACGGCCAGTTCACCGCCCAGCGCGACTTGTCCGACGTGCATCGCCCCGATCTGCCGGACGCGCCGCAGTTGCGCATCGCGTTCGACCCGCACGGACAGGGCGGGCCGCTCATCGAGCCGCCCGGCCACTGAGTCCGGCAGGCGGGCTTGGCAGACAATGGCGCCTTTGCCTGCAATCTCCAGCCACCTGCCATGAACATCGCCAAGGACACCGCCGTCACCCTGCTCTACCGCCTGAGCGACCTCACCACCGGCCAGCAGCTCGATGGCGGCCATGTCGCCTATCTGCACGGCGGCTACGACAACATCTTCCCCAAGGTCGAGGCCGCGCTGGAGGGCCAGGCGCCCGGCCACGCCTTCACTGTCGACCTGGCCATCGAGGACGCCTTCGGCGAGCGCGACGAGGCGCTGGCACGCACCATCCCCAAGAGTGACTTCCCGCCCGGCGTCAAGGTCGGCGGCCAGTTGCAAGGCCCCGGCCCGGACGGCCAGTCCATGGTCTTCCACGTGGTCAAGATCAAGGGCCCGCAGGTGCTGCTGGACGGCAACCATCCGCTGGCTGGCCGCGCCCTGCGCTTTGCCGGCAAGGTGACCGAAGTGCGCGCCGCCAGCGCCGAGGAAATCGCCCATCGCCACGTGCATGGCGGACACGGGCATCATCATTGAGTTGAGCGTTGGGCGGCCCGGGAGCGTTCACGCTCAACGCCAAACGTCCGACGCACCACCCCTGCGAGACGCGCGCACCCTGCGCGCTCCGGCACCTCTCAAAAAAGCCCCCTAGAGCCTGCGCAGCAGCGCCTGGCGCAGCAGGCGCGAGGCGCGGTCGCGGATGTGCAACGGCCCGGGGCCGGGCCGGGGCCGCGAGCGCGCCGCCTGGCAGGCCGCCAGGAAGTCGTTCAGGATGGGCGTGTCGTCCAGCACCGTGGCGCTGCGCGCGCGGAACTCCGGGTGCCACTGCGTGGCGGCGATGTAGCTGCCGCCGTGGCGCGCGCTGCGCCGGATGGCCTCGGGCACGCAGTCCGGCCAGCTCCAGGCCTCGATGTCGAAACCCGGCGCCAGCTGCTTGATGCCCTGGTGGTGGATGCTGTTGACGACGGCGCGCTCCTGCCCCGGGTACAGGCGCGCCAGGCGGCTGCCCGGCACCAGGTCGATCTCGTGGAAGTGCTGGTCGTAGGTGCCGGGGTCGCGATGGCGCATGGCGCCGGGGTGCTGGGTCTCGATGTCCTGGTAGAGCGTGCCGCCAAAGGCCACATTGATCAGCTGCAGGCCGCGGCAGATGCCGAAAATCGGCTTGCCCTGCTGCTCGAAGGCCTCGACCACGGCCAGGTCGTACAGGTCGCGGATGCGGTCGCCCATCCAGGCCTCGCGCAGCGGCTCCTCGCCATAGCTGCCCGGCCAGACATCGCTGCCGCCGTGCATGACCATGCCATCGAGCCACTCGGCGTAGTGCTTGAGGGTGACATCGCCGCGCGCCGTCTCGCCCGTCGGGCAGGGCACCATGACCACCAGCGCGCCTGCCGACATCAGCCAGTGGGCAATGGACTGTTCCACATACTGCAAGGTCTTGTTGGTGAACAGCGGACGCTGGGGATCGGCGTGGAAAAAACACGCCGACAGGCCGATCTTCAGGCGCTCGGCAACCTCGGGGGCGGGACTGTTCATGGTTGGAAAAAACGCTCCTTCACCCGGATGCATTGTTCGGTGGCGCCGGGCAGGCTGCTGTAGGAACAAGCCCAGCACTGTCCGGGGTTGTTGACCCGAATCAATTGGAGGCCTGCCGGCCCTGGGGCATGATGGCTGCAGACCGTGCGCCGTGGCAACTGCGCCAGCAAGCCGGCGCCGGCCCCCCTCGACACCTCGACACGAGCAAAGGAGAACCATATGCAGGTGCAAGTGCAGACCGACGACAACATCCAGGGCGGCGAGTCGCTGATCCAGTGGGCGCAGCAGGAGACCACCACCAAGCTGGCGCGGTTCCGTGAATACCTGACGCGGGTGGAAATCCACATTTCCGACACCAACGCCGGCAAGGGCGGCGCCAACGACAAGCGCTGCCTCATCGAGGCGCGCCCGGCCAACCATCAGCCGCTGAGCGCCCAGGCGGACGCCAACACGGTGGCCGAGGCCTTCCATGCCGCCATCGAGAAGATCATCCGCGTGGTGGGCGACGACCAGGCCCGCCACCGCGCCAAGCAGGGCAGCGAGACCATCCGCACGCCCGATGGCCGCCCGGCGGGCAGCTGATCGGCCCACGCGCCGGCGCCCGGCGCGCCGGCCTTTTTCCAGCATCAGGCTGCCCATACCGGCAGCTTTTTTTTGGCGTCGTGCGTCGTGCGCTTGGCGTTGGTCGCTCAACGCGCATTGCTCCTCGCACGACCTCCCCAGGCGCTCAGAGCGTGTTTACGATCTCCGCGCGCAGGGGCGCGGGTGCGGATCGGGATGGGCTGCCAGGCGCAAACCGCAGCGATAGCCCGTGCTATCGCGAGGATTTGCAACGCCGCAGACCGCCCGAGGCCGCGCCCGCGCACCCGCGCGGGGATCGTAAACACGCTCTCAGAAACTGCTGCCCGGCTGCTGCAGGAATTGCAGCTCCTCGGGCGTGCTCTTGCGGCCCAGCGCGGCGTTGCGGTGCGGGTAGCGGCCAAAGCGCTCGATGATCTCGGCGTGGCGGTGCGCGAAGTGCAGGTTTTCCTGGCGGCCTAGCGCAGTGAACAGGCGCAGCGATTCACGCTGCACAGCGCGCGATTCGCTGTGCATGTAGGGCATGTACAGGAAGGCGCGCGGCTCGGGTTCGAGCTGCGCATCCAGCCCCTGCGCAACGGCCTCCTGCGCCAGCACCAGCGCCATGCCGTCGTGGGCGAAGGCCAGCGGGCTGTCGCGGTGCAGATTGCGCGAGAACTGGTCGAGCAGGATGATTTCGGCCAGCCGGCCTTGGGGCGTGGCGCGCCAGCTCCACAGCTCGCCCTGCGCGGCGCTGGCCTGGGCGGCGCCGAAGCGCTCGCGGATAGTCTGGTCAAAGGCCGCATCGCGCACGAAGCGCTTGCCGGGCGGGGTTTCCTGGAACCAGAAATGCAGGACATCCTGAGGCTTCATGGCAGCTCGCTGGTCGGTTTCGGGATGCCGGCGCGCAGCACCGGGTAGGGATTGAGGGCCTCGCCCTTCCACCAGGACTGCTCGGGCGGCAGCCGGGCAATGGCGAAGTGCAGGTGCGCCGGCCCGCCCCGGGCGTTGCCGGTGTCGCCGACGTAGCCGATGACCTGGCCCCGGCGCACCTGCTGGCCTTCGCGCAGGCCTTCAGCATAGCCCTGCAGGTGGGCATAGTAGTAGCTGTAGCGCCCCGTGGGGTCGAACTGGTAGATGGTGATGCCACCGGGCTGGCTCAGGAACAGCTTGGCGATGCGCCCATCCTCCACGGCCAGCACCGGCGTGCCGGCCGGGGCCGGAATGTCGATGGCGTCGTGCTGGCGGCCCTCGCTGCGGGCCGCGCTGAAGGTGTCGGTCAGCGCCTGCGGCTGCAGGCCCGGCAAGGGCAGGGTGAGGCGGCGCGCGGCCAGGGCGGCGCTGTCGCCGTCGCCCGGCAGGGCGGACATGCCGGGCGGGGCCGGATCATCAGCCAGCGCGGCCATGGGCGGCAGCAACAGCAGCAAAACCAGCAGGCCCAGCAGCAGCAGGGCCGACAGGCTCTCGGACATGCCACCCGGCCCACCCGCTGAACTCATGTTTTGATAGCTGTCAACGCTTGACTGGCAAGGGTTTGAGACGTTTTTCACCATAAACTCGGCAGGTCTGCCCGCATCAGGCCTGGACTTCGACCTTGGCGCCCACCTTGATGACCTTGGCCAGGCGCTCGGCATCCCAGTTGGTCAGGTGGATGCAACCGTTGGTCTCCGAGTGGCCGACGGTGGACGGATCGGGCGTGCCGTGGATGCCCCAGTGCGGTTTGCTCAGGCCCAACCAGATGGTGCCCACGGGGTTGTTCGGGCCGGGTGCGATCTCGGCCTTCTGTGCGTCTTGCGGCGCCGACTTGAGCAGCCTGGGGTCGAAGGTGAAGCTGGGGTTGTCCACGGCATTCTTGATGGTCAGCGTACCCAGCGGCAGCGGGTCGTTGTCCTCGTTGCCGATGCTGATGGGAAAGCCCGCCGCCAACTGCCCGTCCTTGTCCAGCACATAAAGCACGCGCTCGCCCTTGTCGATCTCCAGGTGCTGCGACAGGCGCGCCGGGGCCTTGGACTCGCGCACATTGGGCACGACGATCTCGCTGCCGGCGGCGATTTTCACGCCCGGGTTCAGCCGCTTGAGGTAGCCGGGGTTGACGTGGAAGCGCTCGCCCAGCATCTCACCCAGCGACTGGTAGGGCAGGGCCTTCATCTTGGCGCGCTCGGCCATGTCGGCAGGGGTCTTCTCGAAGGGGCCGGCGGCGTCCTGCTCGGTGATGGTGTAGCGGGCCAGCAGCGGCGCGTCGCTGGCACTGCGCAGCGCGGCCCAGGTGCCCTGGTCGATGCGGCCACTTTCCTTGAGGCCTTCGGAGCGCTGGAAGGCGCGCACCATGCGTTGCATGTTCTGGCCAAATGCGCCGTCGATCTCGCCGGGCGAGAACCAGGCGCGATCCAGCAGGATCTGCGCGCGCGCCACGGCAGCCGATTTCGCGCCCTGCGAGAGGGCCAGGCTGTCATCTGCGGCGTTGAAGGCGTCGAAATCCAGCGCGTTGGCGGCGGGCTTGGCATCACGCGCCCAGGCGGCGGGCGCCAGGCCCAGAGCGGCAGCGGAGACGAGCAGGAAGCGGCGGGAAAAAGACATGGGGCACACGGCGGGAAGCAAAAAAGATGCTCCGCAGTGTGGCCGCACACGCGACGCGGCGCTGTAGGAGCCGTGCGCTTTGGGATGCCGCCGCGCGTGCGCTGGCGCGGCAGCTTTCTTCACTCCCTCGCCCCCTTGGGGAGAGGGCGGGGGTGGGGGAATGGAACAGGCGCGACGCCATGAGAGCCCGCACCCTCACCCCAACCCTCTCCCGCGCGCGGGAGAGGGAGAGGGAGGGAGAGGGAGAGCGGGCTTACTTGGCCGCCAGTACGCGCACCATCTCCAGGCACTTGTTGGAGTAGCCCCACTCGTTGTCATACCAGGCCACGACCTTGACGAAGGTCTTGTCCAGGGCGATGCCGGCATCGGCATCGAACACCGAGGTATGCGTCTCGCCGATGAAGTCGGTGGCCACCACCTTGTCCTCGGTATAGGCCAGCACGCCCTTGAGAGCGCCCTCGGCCTGGGCGCGCATCTCGGCCTTGATCTCGTCGTAGGACGCCTCGTTTTCCAGCTCCACCGTCAAGTCCACCACCGACACGTCGGAGGTCGGCACGCGAAACGACATGCCGGTGAGCTTGCCCTTGAGTGCGGGCAGCACCACGCCCACAGCCTTGGCCGCGCCGGTGCTGCTGGGGATGATGTTTTCCAGGATGCCGCGACCGCCGCGCCAGTCCTTGTTGCTGGGGCCGTCCACGGTCTTTTGCGTGGCGGTGGCGGCGTGGACGGTGGTCATCAGGCCGCGCTTGATGCCCCACTTGTCATGCAGCACCTTGGCCACGGGGGCCAGGCAGTTGGTGGTGCAGGACGCGTTGGAGATGATGGCCTGACCGGCGTAATCCTTGTCGTTCACGCCAAAGACGAACATCGGCGTGTCGTCCTTGGAGGGCGCCGACAGCAGCACCTTCCTGGCGCCGGCGTCCAGGTGCTTTTGGGCGCTGGCCTTGTCCAGGAACAGGCCGGTGGACTCGATCACGATGTCGGCGCCGACTTCGCCCCACTTCAGATTGGCCGGGTCGCGCTCCTGCGTCAGGCGGATCTTCTTGCCGCCCACGATGAGCGTGTTGCCCTCGACAGACACCTCGCCCTGGAAGCGGCCATGCACGCTGTCGTACTTGAGCATGTAGGCCAGATAGTCCGGCTCCAGCAAGTCGTTGATGGCAACGACTTCGATGTCGGAGAAATTCTGCACGGCAGAGCGCAGCACGTTGCGGCCAATGCGGCCAAAGCCGTTGATGCCAATCTTGATCGTCATGGGGTTCACTCCTTAAGGTTCAGAAAATGAAACAACTAGCAGAAAAATTCAAACATACAAGAGCGCGTCATGCCGCCACTTCAGTTATTTCCAGCCGAGGCATGGCGGCAGCCTGGGCTGCTGGTGCATTCACGAGGCAGCCAGTCCGGGCAATGGCGTGGATCAAAGCTTGGATGACGGGCACGGAGACACTATTGCCCAGCAATTTCATCCAGCGGCTGCGCGCTTCGGGCAGACGAAAATCAGTCGGGAAGCCCTGTATGCGACAGGCCTCCGCCTTGTTGATCTTTCGGAAAAGACCAGGCTTGAAAATCTCATCCAGAAATTTTCTCTTATATTCTTGAGCGCTGGCTGCCTCGATATCTCGTAAAGCGACAAAATCATTGGCATCACTGGCCACCAGCGTCGGAAAAACCTTGGAGTGCGGCAAGAAAATTCGATTGATACCATCGATTCCGGTACTGATCTTGGTGTAGCGGAACTCGTAGCGCATTTCCACACAGCACAGCAGGTCATTTTCCAGCATGACGGCAAGTGTCTTTTCCAGCGACAGACGGGCCAGTTTGATGGATCGGCATTCACGCAACGCATCCAATGAGCGATGACCCGCAAGCACCTGTTCCATGACCAGAATTTGCTGCTCATTAAGCGGCTTAGCACCCTCGACGGCAGAAAAACCGTAGGCCACTTTCTTGAGGATGCCCAAGGCCACCAAAGCCTCCAGCTCGCGCTCTTCAATGCTGGGGTCAAGGCCGCGCAGATGCTCCAGAGACAGCGGATTGCCATCGAGCAACCCAAATGCTTTCTTGCGCCGGTTGCGCAAAATCAACAGGCAAATATCTTTTTGCCGCTCAGTCGTCGGCTTCAAATCCCAGGAGTGAATGGTGGTTGGGCCGTTGCGGATATCGTTGAACAGAAAAAAATCGTTCCTTGTCCCAGGCCTGGAATGGCTACGCCCTGTCGCCATGGGCTGGCCGAACAGATCGAATCCCTCCTGTTGGTCGATACAGTCTGGCTTGGGCGTGGCCTTGGCCTGCGCCGCCTCCAAGCCCAGGACATCCTGCAATTGCCAAGGGCGGGCTTGGGGCGGTGGCGGCTCGAAACGATCAAAGAAGGCCTTGTCCCGGAAGCCAACGATATAAATCCGCACCCTGTCCTGCGGCACGCCATAATCTGAGGAATTGATGACCAATGGGCGCGCAAAATATCCAGCCTGACGGATGCGATCCAGAATATAGGCCAAGGCCTCCTGATTACGCGGATCAGCCAAGCCTTTGACATTCTCAAAAATAAAGACCTTGGGCTGGGTCTGATGCAGCAGGAACAGCGTATCGTTCCATAGCTGGCCCCGGTCATCATCGAAGCCCAAATTGCGTCCGGCAATCGACCAACTTTGACAGGGTACGCCAGCCGTCAGGACATCATGCGGCGGTAAGCGGGTGATTTTTGTGATGTCTCCCAGATTGCTGTCCGGGTCTTCGAGAAAATTTTCACAATAGGTGGCAATGGCATCCCGATTTATCTCGCTGAAGCCCACACAACGGCCACCGGCGGCATCCAAGGCCAGCCGGAAGCCGCCAATGCCCGCGAACAGCTCCACGTGCGTGAAGCCAGGCTCATCGATCGGTTTCACTACCACCCTACCTCATTGCAACGAATAATCATCATCAATTTTCTTGGGGTCAATACCGAGGTACTCCTGATAGATACGATGCCGATATGCCTTGCCTATCTTGTTAATTTCCCGAATGAAACTGGCGTATGTTCCGGAGCCACCTATGAGATCCCAAAACTCATTGCCGATCAGCACGCAGGGATCTGCCGCCATGTCAAACCAGCGTTTGGGAAAAATCCACAAATAATCTGCCCGATGCGCTCCATAGGGGTTGTACGGCAAGGCATAAAAGGCAGCATCCACCACGGCTGGTTCCATGGCCAGGAGCTTGAACATTTTTTCCTTGCTGACTTTGGTCTGATCGCTGTTGGGCAAGGGGGCTTTCAATTCAAATGCCAGCTTTTTTCCAGTGATGCGACTATCGATGAAGATGTCGCACACCACGCTGACGGGTATGGGGCGGCCACGCCCTTGCAGGATGTAATCCAGTTCTGCCTGCCAATTGGGCTGCTGGCGCACAGAGCCCGAGGCGCTGTGCTCCAGCTTGTTGAGCACCTCCTGAATGCGCCTGAGCCGTTCCTCGGCAACACTACCGTGGATGGCGAAGCCTTTTTGGCAATGTCCATGGGCCTGTTCGGCAGCCACAACCGCCAATTTTTCCCAGACGCCACCAAAAGGCGTGACGAATCGGCGCTCGAAGTGCGAGCCCTTGAAAATCTCATCCGGCACCAAGGCAGCATACAAAGGCTTGTTGGCCCGGTGTGACTCCTCAATGAACGGGTCTTCCACCAAAACGCGCTGCAATACGCGATCCATCATGGCAGTGACAACTTCCTGGATGGCTTGGGCGGCGGTTTTGCTGGAAGACATTGAAGCTGCGGCCTTCGCTGGCGTTATTTGCCGCGCTTCTTCAGTGCTGCCCGCACGGTGGCGGCGACGTTCTCGGGCGTGAAGCCGAAGTGCTCGAACAGCACCGGCGCCGGGGCCGATTCGCCGAAGGTGTCGATGCCGACCACGGCCGCGCAGCCGTACTTCCACCAGAAATCCGTCACCCCCGCCTCGACGGCGATGCGCGGCAGACCCTCGGGCAGCACCAGGCGCTTGTACTTCACGCCCTCGCGGTCGAACGTGGTGGTGCTGGGCATGGAGACCACGCGCACGGCGATCTTCTTTTCGGCCAGCAGCTTTTGCGCGGCCATGGCCAACTGCACCTCGGAGCCGGTGGCGATGATGACCGCCTGCGCCGCCTTCTTCAGGCCCACGTCCTGCGGCTCGGACAGGATGTAGGCGCCGCGCGAGATGTCGCCCAGGTCGCGCTTTTGCAGGTGCTGCAGGTTCTGGCGCGACAGCAAGAGCGCCGTGGGCCGGTCGCGATTCGACAGCGCCACGCTCCAGGCCACCGCCGTTTCCACCGCGTCCGCCGGGCGCCACACGTCCAGGCGCGGGATCAGGCGCAGGCTGGCGGCGTGCTCGATGCTCTGGTGCGTGGGGCCGTCCTCGCCCAGGCCGATGGAGTCGTGCGTGAAGACGTGGATCACGCGCTGCTTCATCAGCGCGGCCATGCGAATGGCGTTGCGGCTGTAGTCGCTGAATGTGAGGAAGGTGCCGCCATAGGGGATGAAGCCGCCGTGCAGCGCCAGACCGTTCATCACGGCGGCCATGCCGAACTCACGCACGCCGTAGTTGATGTGGCGCCCGCCGACGTGTACGGTCTGCTCGCCCACCGCCACTTCCACCTGCAGCACGTCGCCGGTCTGCGGATCCATGCGCAGCGCCGGCGTGCTCTTGGTGTTGGTGAGGTTGGAGCCGGTGAGGTCGGCGCTGCCGCCCAGCAGCTCGGGCAGTTGCGCAGTCAGCACTTCCAGCGCCATCTGGCTGGCCTTGCGGCTGGCCACGGTCTGCGCGGCAGCCTGCGAGCCGACGACCAGATCGACGGCGGCCTGGGCAAAGTGCCTGGGCAGGTCGCCGGCCATGCGGCGGGCGAACTCGGCGGCGAGCTGCGGATGGGCGGCGGCGTAGGCGTCGAAGCGCTTTTGCCAGTCGGCCTCGTCCTTGCCACCCTGCTGCTTGCCGTCCCAGGCGGCATAGACCTTGGCCGGGATATCGAAGGGCTGGTGGCTCCAGCCGATGGCATTGCGCGTCAGCGTGATCTCGTCGGCTCCCAGGGGTTCGCCGTGCGCCTTGGCGGTATTGGCCCGGTTGGGCGAGCCCTGGCCGATGGCCGTCTTGCAGACGATGAAGGTGGGCTTGTCAGTGCTGCTCCTGGCCAGCGCAATGGCGTCGGCCACGGCATCCACGTCATGGCCATCGACCGGGCCGATGACGTTCCAGCCGCAGGCGCGCAAGCGCGCCGGCGTGTCGTCGATGAACCAGGGGGCGACCTGGCCGTCGATGCTGATGCCGTTGTCGTCGTACAGGGCGATCAGCTTGTTCAGCTTCCAGGCGCCGGCCAGCGACAGCGCCTCCTGGCTGATGCCCTCCATCAGGCAGCCATCGCCCAGGAAGGCGTAGGTGTGGTGATCGACGATCCGGTGGCCATCGCGGTTGAACTCGCGCGCCAGCAGCTTCTCGGCCAGCGCAAAGCCCACGGCGTTGGTGATGCCCTGGCCCAGCGGGCCGGTAGTCGTCTCCACGCCGGGGGTGATGCCGTGCTCGGGGTGGCCGGCGGTCTTGCTGTGCAGCTTGCGGAAGTTCTTCAGCTCCTGCAGCGGCAGGTCGTAGCCCGTCAGGTGCAGCAGTGCATACAGCAGCATGGAGGCGTGGCCGTTGGACAGCACGAAGCGGTCGCGATCCGGCCACTGGGGGTTGGCGGGGTTGTGCTTCAGATGCCGGCCCCACAGCGCGACGGCCATGTCGGCCATGCCCATCGGGGCGCCAGGGTGGCCGGAGTTGGCCTGTTGAACGGCATCCATTGCGAGTGCGCGGATCGCATTCGCCATCTGTTGAGAATTGGCCATGTCGGCAGCCCCAGGCGGGCGGTTTGTTGGTGCAAACCCGTGATTTTACTGGGCCGGGGCCGGCACACGCCTGCCAGCCAGCCGCGCACGCCATGCGGTTTTGGCCTGCAGCGATGCCCTACAGTGTGCAGCTATGCCTACGCCCCACTCTCCTGCCCCGGTCGCTAGCGCCTGCGCAGCCGTCTTCACCCAGCCCCCGGCTTTGCTGCTGGCTGCCGGTCGTGGCGAGCGTATGCGCCCCCTGTCCGACACCACTCCCAAGCCGCTGCTGGCCGTGCGCGGCCAGCCGCTGCTGCAGTGGCACCTGCGCGCACTGGCAGCGGCAGGCGTGCGGCGGGCGGTTATCAACACGGCTTGGCTCGGCTGGCAGATCCGTCAACGGTTTTCCAGTCAATTCAGCCTCCAAGCCTTGTCCAGCAAGCGCGAGGAGCTATCAATTTCATACTCCGACGAAGAGCAGGACTTTGGCCACGCGCTGGAGACTGCCGGCGGCATCGCCCGCGCTTTGCCGCTGCTGCGCGCCCACATTTTCTGGCTGGCGGCAGGCGACGTATTCGCGCCCGGCTTTGCCTTCTCGGCAGCCGCCGCGCAGCGCTTTGCCGCCAGCGATGCCCTGGCGCACCTGTGGCTGGTGCCCAACCCGGCGCACCATCCTGGGGGCGATTTCAGCCTCGATGCCGAGGGGCGCGTGCTGAACCTGCCTGCGGCCAGCACCGCCCCACGCTGGACTTACAGCACCATCGCCCTGCTGCGTGCCGAGCTGTTTGCAGCGCCCTGGTGCGACCTGGCTCCGGGCAATCCGCAGGGTGCGGCGGCACCACTCGCCCCGCTGCTGCGCCGCGCCATGGATGCCGGTCGCGTGAGCGGCGAGCTGTATTCGGGCCAATGGGCGGACGTGGGCACACCCCAGCGGCTGGCTGCACTCAATTGCTGATGCGTGCCCGCCCGCCTGGCGCCGGGCCGGCGGCGCAGTAGCATTGCGCGCATGACCTCCATCCACGCCCAGCGCCGCGCGCGCCTGGCTGCCCAACTGGGCGCCGGCGGCATCGCCATCATCCCCACCGCCCCCGAGCGCCCGCGCAACCGCGACAGCGACTTCCCCTACCGGCACGACAGCTATTTCTATTACCTGACCGGCTTTGCCGAGCCGGGCGCCTGCCTGGTGCTGACCGCCGAGGGCGACAGCCTGCTGTTTTGCCGGCCCAAGGATGTGGAGCGCGAGATCTGGGACGGCTACCGCCTCGGCCCCGAGGCGGCAGTGGCCACGCTGGACGTCGATGCCGCCCTGCCCAGCGACCGGCTGGACACCGAGCTGCCGCGCCTGCTGGAAAACCGCCAGCGCGTGTGGTTTCCGTTCGCTACGCACGAGGGCCTGGCCGCGCGCGTCGAAGGCTGGCTGAACGCCGTGCGCGCGCGCGTGCGCTACGGCGCGCTGTGCCCGGCCGAGCAGGCCGATGTGTGCGCCCTGCTCGACGAGATGCGCCTCGTCAAGGACGCGCACGAGCTGGATACCATGCGCCGCGCCGCCGACATCAGCGCCCGCGCCCACATCCGCGCCATGCAGCGCAGCGCCCGGATGCTGCGCGCCGGCCAGGACGTGCGCGAGTACCACCTGGAGGCCGAGCTGCTGGCGGCCTTTCGCGAAGAAGGCTCGCAATTCCCGGCCTATGGCTCCATCGTCGCCGCCGGGGCCAATGCCTGCGTGCTGCACTACCGCGCCGACACCGCCCCGGTGCGCGCCGGCGAGCTGGTGCTGATCGACGCCGGCTGTGAGCTCGACGGCTACGCCAGCGACATCACGCGCACCTTCCCGGCGGATGGGCGCTTCACCGGCCCGCAGCGCGCCCTGTACGAGCTGGTACTGGCCAGCCAGCAGGCGGCGATTGCCGCCACGCGCGCCGGCGCCCGCTTCAACGATCCGCACGAGGCCACCGTGGCCGTGCTGGCGCAGGGCCTGCTGGATCTGGGGCTGCTCGACGCCGGCAAGGTCGGCAGCGCCCAGGACGTGATCGAGCAGCGCGCCTATTTCCAGTTCTACATGCACCGCACCGGCCACTGGCTGGGCATGGACGTACACGACTGCGGCAGCTATGTCGAGCCTGCCGAGGTCGGCCAGACCAGCGAGCGGCGCGACCCGCTGTCGGGCGAGACCATCCTCAACCGTCCCAGCCGCATCCTGCGCCCCGGCATGGTGCTGACCATCGAGCCGGGCCTGTACGTGCGCCCCGCGCCGGGCGTGCCCGAGCAGTTCCACGGCATCGGCATCCGCATCGAGGACGACGCCATCGTGACCGAGGGCGGCTGCGAGCTGATCACGCGTGGCGTGCCAGTCGAAGCGGACGAGATCGAGGCGTTGATGCACTGATGCGCTGAGCCTCGCTCCGGTACCGCTGGCAAATCCAGCACCGCCCTTGCCCGCTCCCTCTCCCGCGTGCGGCAGAGGGCTGGGGTGAGGGGGCTGAAAAAGGCGTCAGGCAAGCGCTGGCAGCTATGCTTTTTGTATCTCTGAAACCGGCACCGGCGCCAGCACCTGCACCAGCGCCGCGCGCAGCTGTAGCGCCGACACCGGCTTGTGCAGCAGCAGCGCATCGGTGGACTGGGCGTCGCGCAGGCGCTGCGGCGAGGTGTCGCCGGTCATGATGATGGCCGGCACACGCCGGCCCAGATAGGCGCGCACGGCGTCCAGCGCCTGGCGGCCCGTGGCGCCGTGGCGCAGCCGAAAATCCGCCACCACGACATCGGGCGGCGCCATGCCCACCAGGGCCTCCAGCGCCTGGGCCGCCGATTCGGCGCACACGCAGACGCAGCCCCAGCTGTGCAGCAGCGCCTGCATCCCGGCGCGCACCGCCTCGTCGTCGTCGATGACCAGCAGCGACAGCCCGGCCAGCGCACCATCGTCGGCCACGCCATCGCCTGCCGGGCCATCCAGCAGCGCGCCGTGCCAGGCCGGCAGGTACAGGCGAAACACCGAGCCGCGCCCCGGGCGCGAGCGCACCTCGACCTCGCTGCCCATGGCGCGCGCCAGGCGCTGGGCAATCGCCAGGCCCAGGCCCAGGCCACGGCGGCGGTCGCGCTCGGGATTGCCCAGCTGGTGGAATTCGCGAAACACCTCGCCCAGGTGCTCCGGCGCGATGCCGCAGCCGGTATCCCAGACCTCCAGCGCCAGCCGCCCGGCGCGCCGGCGGCAGGCGATCAGCAGGCCGCCGGCGTCGGTGTAGCGCAGCGCGTTGGAGATGAAGTTGTGCATGACCAGATCGGCCAGCGCCCGGTCGGCGTGCGCCGCCGCCGTGGTCTCGCGCGTGCGATAGACCAGCGCGGCGGCGTCGGCCTGCGGGCCGAACTCCTGCTCCAGCGCCGACAACAGGCCCTGCACGGCAAACGGCGCCGGGCGGGCGCGCACCACGCCAGCCTCCAGGCGCGAGTAGTCCAGCAGCGTGGTCAGCATCTCGGCGCCGGCGGCCTGCGCGGCGCGCGCATGGCCCAGCACGCCAGCCTGGGCATCGCTGAGCGGGCTGCGCGCCAGCGTGTCCAGGAACAGGCCCAGCGCGTGCAGCGGCTGGCGCAGGTCGTGGCTGGCGGCGGCCAGAAAGCGCGACTTGTCCTGGTTGGCCTGCTGCGCCACCTGCAACGCGCGCAGGGCGCGCTCGGTCTGCTCGTACAGGCGCTCCAGCAGGCGCTGGTTGTCGAATTTCAGCTCGATGCTGGCCAGCGCCGCCTGCGCCAGATTGCGCGCGTGCAGCGCCGTCAGCACGTAATAGACGCCCAGCAGCGCGCAGCCGGGCAGGGCCATGTCGCCGCCGGCCAGCGTCAGCGCCAGCGCCACGCTGCCCACGGTGCAGCTCAGGTAGAACAGGTAGGCCGGCAGCAGCGGCGCACCCAGGCCCAGCGCACCGGCAGACACCGTGCTGAGCACGCCGATGGCATAGATCACCGCATCCCGGCTGCTGCCCTGCCACAGCGCAACGATGCCCAGCGAGCCCCAGGTCAGGCCCATGGCCACCATGCACAGCAGCAGCCGGTGGGCGTCGGCGCGCGGCCTGGCCGGCGTGCGCGGCAGGGGGCGCAGCGCCAGGTGGACGGCCAGCACCACCGCCAGATGCGAGGCCAGCCAGCCCAGCATGACGCCCAGCGGCACCACCAGCGCCATCAGCCAGACCACGCCGCCAGCCGTCACCGCCGAGGACGCCAGCGTGCGCGGAAAGGCCTGGAGCAGCAGTTGCACCTGCTCGGCCAGCACGGCGTCGCGCTGCCAGTGCAGCGCCTCGCACAGGCCGGCGCGCGGCGGCTGGCGGCGCGCGGCAGCGGCAGTGGCCAGCACCTCGGCGGCCTGCGCCGGGACGCTGTCCGGTTCGGCGTCAGCAGGGGAGGCCATCGGCCAGCGGCCCCTCGGCCAGGCCCAGGCGCTGCGCGGCCAGCAGCGCCGTGCTGCGGCTGTTGACGCCCAGCAGCGCGAAGATGGCCGAGACATGGACGCGCACGGTGTTCTCGCTCAGGCCCAGGTCGCGCGCGATGACCTTGTTGGGCCGGCCCGTACACAGCAGGCGCAGCACCTCGCTCTGGCGCGCGGTGAATACCGGCACCGCCTGGCCGGGCAGGGCTGCAGGCGGGGCAGCGGCAATGCTGGGAAAGCACGGCTGGCCGGTGCGCGCCAAGTCGATGGCAGCCAGGATGTCAGCGCCGCTGGCGCTCTTGGGCAAAAAGCCGTCGGCGCCCCGCGCACGCGCCTCGCGCACGGCGTCCGGCGCGACGCTGGCCGACACCAGCAGCACGCGCGCGCGCGGGTGCGCCTGGCGCAGCGGGCGCAGGCCGTCCAGGCCGTTCATGCCGGGCATCTGGATGTCCAGCAGCACCAGGTCGATGGGCGGGTCACCGGCCAGCGCGCAGGCTTCGGCCACGCTGCCGGCCTCGGCGATGCGGCCCACGGCAGGGTGATCCTGCACGATCAGGCGCAGGCCGGTGCGAAACAGGTTGTGGTCATCCACCAGCAGCAGGTGCAGCGGGCGCAGCAGTTGCGAAGGCAGGGGCTCGGGCGCAGGCATGGGGCGCAAGTATTGCCGAGGACGGCGGCGCCGGCCTTAGTCCATTTGTGTGATGGACGTGCTGGACGCAGCGCTGCATCCTGCCGTGGTCTTGGCCTGTCCCTGCGGCCTGTCTCCTGGCCGGTTGCCTGGCCTACCCCGGCACTCGCCGTTTCCTGCGCGCCCCGCTGCCATGTCCTTTGCCCAACCTGCCCTTGCCTCTGCCCCTGCCCTCGTCCCTGCCGCTGACCGCCCTGCCCAGCCGGCGGCCTCCCGGCCTGCCGCCGCCGGGCTGGCCGGACAGGCGGTGGACGAGCTGCTGGCTGCCTGCGCGTCGCAGCTCGACGTGCGCCTGGGCGTGATCATCGAGCAGCTCGATCTGCAGGCCGGCGTCTGGCAGTACTCGCTGGACGCAGGCGCGCACTGGCGCACCATCCGCACCGACATACTGAACCGACCCGCGCCCATGGGCCTGGCGCTGGCTCCCGAGGCGCGCCTGCGCGTGCAGCCCTTTGCCGGCAGCGCGCACCGGCGGGCGCGCATCGTGCTGCACGCCGCGCAGAGCACCATCCACGCCGCCAGCGGCTGCTACTGCCCCTATGCGCCCGAAGGCCGCAGCGCGGCGGCGCGCAGCATCGTGCTGGAGCTGGCGCTGTCGGCCATCAACGCCACGCCAGCGGCCAGCGCCCCCCGGCCTCGCAACAAGGGCGTGCGCGCCGGGCGCACCCAGGATGCAGCCCGGGCGCCGGGCGATTGAACGAAAACTTTCATATTTTTGGATGATTTTGCCCTCAAACGCTTGCCTGGCAAGCGCTTACAGCTATGAAAACAAGAGCGTGAAGCATTGCCTTGCCGCACTCGTTGCCTTCACCCTATGTGCCGCGCCGCTGCTGGCGCGGGCGCACGACAGCGCCAGCAGCAGTCCAGCCGCTGCGGCAGCAAGCGCCACGCTTACCTTCGCCATCAGCGTGGGCGCCAGCCCGGCGGATGCGGGCCGCGTGGTCTGCGCGCCCAACCCGGTGCCGCACGGCGGCGCTGCCACCTGCCGGGCGCTGTCCAGCGCCCATGCGCTGACCGCCTGGGGCGGCGACTGCGCCGGCCAGAGCGGCCCGCTGTGCAGCCTGGCCAACGTCACCGAGGCCAAGACCGCCACGGCGCAGTTCGACGCCAGCCGGATCACCCCGCGCGCCCTAAACGACACCGGCGTGCTGGCCAGCGGCGCTGCCGGCAGCGGCAATGCCAGCGCCTGCGACCCGGCCCACCCCAGCGGGCAGGACTGCCACTACGGGCGCGACGCCGGCGCGGCCCTGGGCCAGCTGGCCAAGCAGGGCGCCAGTGCCAGCGCAGCCAACGGCTTCGACTACACGAAGATTGCCAACGACGGCAGCGAGCTGCCCGCTGCTGCTGCCCTGGGCAGCGGCAGCGGCGACTGGGCCTGCACGCGCGACAACGTGACCGGCCTGGTCTGGGAGGTCAAGACGGCCAATCCCACCAACCCCGGCGCCGACCTGCGCGATGCGGGCTACCTCTACACCTGGTACGACCCGCACAGCCCGGACGGCGACAGCGGCGCGCAAAACCCTGGCGATGACTGCCAGACCCCGGGCCGCTGCACCACCAGCCAGTTCGTGCAGGACGTGAACGCCGCCGGCCTGTGCGGCGCGCGCGACTGGCGCCTGCCCAGCGTGCAGGAGCTGGAGAGCCTGCTGGATCTGGGCCGCGCCAGCGCCGTGCAACCTCCGGGTTCGGCACCGGCCATCGACCCGGACTACTTCCCGAACACACCGCTGCTGCCGCTGTGGAGCAGCACGCCGCTGGCCGACCCCAGCCTGTTGGATGCACCCAGCGCCTGGTTCGTCGATTTTGACCCGTCGGGCTGCAGTGCTGGAGCCTGCCCAGGCGAGCGCTTCCTGCCCCTGGGCGTGCGCCTGGTGCGCGGCGGGCAGTGACGATTCAAGCATGGAAATGGCCTGAAACCCTTGCCAGACAAGCGCTGACAGCTATTTAAAACAGAGCATCAACAGGAATCCAGCCATGCCCACGATGGTCAACCTCGGCTCCCGCCAGGTGCGCCCCGCCCACACGCCACGCACGCAGCCGCTGCCGCGCACGCCCATCATGGCCGCCGTGCTGCTGGCCGTCACGGCGCAGGCCCAGGCACAGGCGCTGTGCCACAACGGCAATCTGCCCGGCAACCCGGCGGCGATCTACCAGCAGCACGGCGACGGCACCGTCACCGACCAGCGCACCGGCCTGATGTGGAAGCAGTGCGCCGAGGGCCAGGACGCCTCGGGCGGCAGCTGCAGCGGCAGCGCCCAGGCCATGGACTGGGCGCAGGCGCTGGCACACGCCGCCGGCCACGAATTCGCCGGCCACAGCGACTGGCGCGTGCCCAATCTGCGCGAGCTGCGCAGCCTGGTCGAACACTGCCGCACGGCGCCGGCCATCAATACCAAAGTCTTTGCCAACGCTCCCTGGGTGGCCGATGAGATGCAAGGCAGCTGGACGGGCACACCTGATCTGCGCACCGCCGACCACAGCTGGGTCGTGGGCTTCCAGTACGGTCTGCAGGACTCGGTGGCGCGCACGACGGCCCACCATGTGCGCCTGGTGCGCGCCGGGGCCGATGCCAGCTTGCTGCCGCAGTGGCGGGATGTGGCCCTGTCGGGCGCGCCCACGCAGGCCAGCGCCACCATGCAGGCCACCAGCAGCCTGGCCGGCCAGGGCCATTGGCTGGTGGTGACGCGCGGCAGTGCTGCGCCCACGCCGGCGCAGGTCAGGAATGGCGGCGGGGGCGGCTATGTCGGCACCATCGTGGCGCAGGGCGGCGCGCTGATGACAGCCGGCACACCGGCCACGTTCACCGTCCTGGGCGGGCTGGCGCCGGGCGCTGATTACGACTGGTATTTCGCCGTCCAGGCCCAGTCCGGCCACCTCAGCCGCAGGGTGGCCAAGGTGGCGTTCAGCACGACCGCCAGCGCGGCCTGCGGCAGCGCGCACAACGCTGGTGCCGCACCCCTGCTGGCCGAAGCGCCCAGCGCCGATCTGTGCCAGACCGGCACGGCCTCGCCGGTCGTGGGCGGCAACACCATCTGGGGCTGGAGCTGCCGGGTCGGCAGCGATGCGCCGCAGCAATGCCAGGCCCCGCGCGGCTACCGGGTCACGCCCAGCGCCGGCACCGGCGGCAGCATCGCGCCTGCTGCGCTGCAGACCGTGGCCTACGGCGCCCAGCCCGACTTCCAGATCACGGCCAGCAGCGGTTTCAGCGTCGCCGGCGTGGGCGGCAGTTGTGGCGGCAACCTGGTGGGCGCCGTGTTCACGACGCTGGCCATCACCCAGGATTGCACGGTGCAGGCGACGTTCCAGGCAGTGCCGCCACCGCCACCGCCACCACCACCTCCACCCCCGCCCGACCCCCAGGAGCCCCCCGCACCAGCCGAGCTGCACATCACCGCCCCCGGCACCGTGCAGCTCACCGAGCCGTCACGGCCCATCGTCATCGCCCCGGGTGCAGAGGGCGCCACGCTGGTGCTGCCGGGCGCGGGCAGCACGCCGGTGGCGCTGGCGCTGACCCTCAACGGCCAGGCGCTGGCCGTGCGCGTCCTGCCGGGCGCGCAGCTGCAGGTGGCGCTGCACCAGGGCGAGGCGCTTTTGGTGCTGCGCGTGCTGCAGGGCTGGGCCGAGTTGACGGCCAGCCGCGCCGGCCAGCCGCTGGTGCTGGCCGGCGCTGTGCTGCTGCGCGCCGCCAGCGCCGGCACGCGCGTCGAGGGCGTGCCGCTGGCCAGCGGCGTGCTGGCGGGTGCGCTGCTGGCGCCGCCGGGCCAGCTGCCCCAGCTGGACGCGCGCGGCCTGCTGGCCGGCGAGCGCCTGCGCATCGACGGCCAGGGCCGGGTCAGCGCCATCGAGCTGGGCACGGTCGGCGCTGCTGGAGGCGGTGCCGGCCCATCTGGCGCTACGGATGTGCCGCCGGGCGATGCGCTGGCGCTGCCCGAGCTGGGCGCGCAGGTGCGCTTTGCCGCTGCCCCGGTGCAGCTGCAGGGTGCGGTGGCGCGGTTGGCAGCAGGTGCGGCAGGTGCGCAGCCGCCAGCCCAGGCCCGCGAGGCCGGCAATGTCCCGGCCAGCGCTGCCGGCTGGCCCGCCGTGCTGCAGCAGCACGCCCGCGCCCTGGCCCAGGCGCTGGCGCTGGCGCCGGGGGCCGCCGCCAGCGTGCAGTTCGACCGCCACGGCCTGATGCTGTGGCGCCTGGGGCCATGGACGGCGGCGCTGGCCCCGCTGGCTGCCGTGCAGATCGACGTGCGCCGGCCCGATGGCCTGGGCTATACGCCCGAGGGCCTGGTGCAGATCGCCCACTCGGGCCTGGTGCTGACGCTGGCGCCCAGCGTGGCCGACTGGCCGGGCCTGGTGCAGGCGCTGGCCGCTGCCGCGCCCCAGGCCAGCGTGCAGCTCACGCCCGAGGGGGTGCTGGTGTTGCGCCTGGACGGTGCGCGCTGGGTGCTGCGCCCGGCGCTGCTGGCGCAATCGGGCGCGCCGCAGCCCGGCGCTTCAGCCGCGCCGGCTTGGCTCGATGCCGACGCCGACGGCACGCTGGTGCTGCAAGGCCCGCACGCGCAGCGCCTGCCCTGGGCGCTGGCCGACTACGCCCGCGCCCGCGCCGTGCTGCACGAGCTCCTGCCCGGCGCGCAGGTGCAAGCCGGCCTGGCGCCCGAGGGGGCGCTGCAGGTGCAGTTGCCAGAGGGCGCAGGCGCCTGGGCGCTGCTGCCCCAGCCGCAGTTGCGCAGCACTTGGCTGGAGCCTGGGCTGGCGGCGCTGTTTGCCGATGGCCAGCGCTGGGCCGTGGATGGCAGCGGCCAGTTGCTGCTGCGCCTGCCTACCGGCGTGCAGGCGCTGGCCATCGTGCCGCTGCCGTGAGGCCCTGCAATGCCCCAGTGCAGCGCGCAGAAGCTGCCCATCGGCATCCAGAGGCGCGCACCCAGTCGCCGCGCCGTGAAGAACACTGGCACTGCCCCTTGCCGGCTCCCTCTCCCAAGGGGGAAGGAGCCAAGACAGCGCACGCCTGCATCGGGCGCAGCGCACTGCATCACACCGCCTGCATCAGCCCCTCAAAACTCCTGTTTTAATAGCTGCTATCGCTTGCCCAACAAGGCTTTTGAGCCTATTTCATTGATTTTTCAGCTTTGTTGATCCGCATCAGTCCCGGCGCATGATGCCGGCGCTGTATCTGCCGAGACCCTTTCTACAATTGTTATTGAGAACATTTCTCATTAACGTTTCTGGAGGATAGAGATGGGCAGACGATGGAAATCGCAATGGCTGGGCGCCTTGCTGCTGGCGGGCGCTCTGGGCGGCATTCAGGCGGCGGAGGTGCCGATCGGCAAGGCTCAGGTGATCGCCGGCATGGAGGTTGGCGCGGTCTATCTGCAGCCCATCGCCATGGAGCCCGCCGGCATGATGCGCGAGGCTCGGCTGTCCGACATCCACCTGGAGGCCGATATTCGCGCCGCCAAGGGCAATGTCAACGGTTTTGCCGAGGGCGACTGGGTGCCGCATCTGGTGGTGCGCTACCGGCTGGCCAAAGCCGGCGAGGCCCAGGTGCTCGAAGGCGAGCTGATGCCCATGGTGGCCAGCGACGGGCCGCACTACGGCGACAACGTCAAGCTGATGGGGCCGGGCAAGTACACCCTGACGCTCAGCGTGCAGCCGCCGGGCAGTGGCCAGGGCGCGCATTTCGGCCGCCATGTGGACAAGGAAACCGGCGTCGGCCCGTGGTTCAAGCCCTTCGAGGCACGCTATGAATTCACCTACGCCGGCATTGGCAAGAAGGGCGGCTACTGAGCCGTGGGCGCAGCGCGCGCTGGCCGCTGCCGGCGAGTGGCTGCGCACCCATGCCCATGTGGTGCGGCGCCTGCAGTGGGCGGTGGTACTGGCCTATGCCGTGCTGCTCGTCGTGCCGGCGCTGCTGCCGCTGCCAGGCCCCACGGCGCGCGCCTGGAACCATCTGACGGTGCTGGCCGAGTTCGCCTTCTGGGGCATCTGGTGGCCCTTCGTGCTGGTCAGCATGGTGCTGTTCGGGCGCCTGTGGTGCGGCGTGCTCTGCCCCGAGGGCACGCTGACCGAGTGGGCGGCGCGCCGTGGCCGTGGCCTGGGCGTGCCACGCTGGATGCGCTGGGGCGGCTGGCCCTTCGTGGCCTTCGTCGGCACTACGGTCTATGGGCAGATGGTCAGCGTCTATCAGTATCCGAAGGCAGCGCTGCTGGTGCTGGGCGGCAGCACCGTGGCGGCGCTGGCCGTGGGGTACCTGTACACGCGCGGCAAGCGCGCCTGGTGCCGCTACCTGTGCCCGGTCAACGGCGTGTTCGCGCTGCTGTCCAAGCTGGCGCCCATGCACTACCGGGTGGACGACCAGGCCTGGCGGCGTTCGCTGCAGACCGGGGCCGGGACGGCAGCGGGCGCACCGCAGTCCATCCGCATCGTGCGCCGCGCCGGCGTACCCGCCGTGGATTGCGCGCCCATGCAGCCGCTGCGCCACATGCAGGGCGCCAGCGGCTGCCACATGTGCGGGCGCTGCAGCGGGCACCGGGGAGCAATCGCGCTGCAGTGGCGCTCGCCCACGCAGGAGGTGGTGCGCGTCGGCGCCACCGAGGCCACGCACTGGCAGACCTGGCTGATCGTCTTCGGCCTGCTGGGCGTGGCCATAGGCGCCTTCCACTGGAGCGCCAGCCCCTGGTTCGTCGCCGCCCGGCAGGCGGTGGCCACCTGGCTGGTCGAGCGCGACATCTACTGGCCGCTGGCGGACAACGCGCCCTGGTGGTTGCTCACGCACTACCCGGAGCACAACGACGTTCTCACCTGGCTGGATGGCGCGCTGCTGCTGGCCTACATCGGCGCCAGCGCGCTGGTCTGGGGCGGGGTGACGCTGGCGCTGCTGGCGCTGGCCGTGCGCCTGGCCGGGCCGTGGCGCAGCCAGCGGCTGCACCACCTGGCGCAGGCGCTGATCCCGCTGGCCGGACTGGGCGTGTTCCTGGGTCTGAGCGCCATCACGCTGACGCTGCTGCGCGGCGAGGGTGTCTTCGTGCCCTGGGCCAATGCGGCGCGCCTGGCGTTGCTGGCCGCCGCCAATGCCTGGTCGCTGTGGCTGGCCGTGGCCATCGTGCGCCATTGGCAGGGGCTGGGACTGGAGCAGGGACAGGGGCAGGCAGCCGCCCCAGGGCCAGCCCGGGCCGCCCTCGCCCTGCTGCCCTTCGTGCTGGCGCTGGCCTGGGTGGACAGCGCCTGGGGCTGGCTGTTCTGGTGGTGGTGAGGCATCGGGTGCGTGGCGTTGTGCGCTGAGGGCGTCGCCAGGATCGTGGACACCCTCTGGAACAGCCTTACCAGCGCACCGTCAGACCGGCGCCCAGGGTATGCACCGCCGGGCTGGCGCCGAAGCTGCGCCGCCAGCCCAGGCTGGCATCCACGTCCTCGCCCACATGCCAGATGGCGCCCAGCAGGCCGAATCTGTCCGTGCGGCTCTCGCGGTCGGCGGCGCGGCTGGCGCCGATGTCGGCCACCAGGCTCAACTGCGGCGCTGGCACGCTGCCAGGGCAGGTTGACGGCCACGTCCAGGTCGTCCGTCAGGCCTGCGGCACGCTCGCGCGCCCGGCTGTGGTCGGTGCTGGCTTCGAGTTGCCAGCGCCCGGTGCCCTGGGTGCCGGTGTCGTCCCGATCAGCCGATGCTGCGGCCTTCCAACCCCGCTCGGGACAGCGCCGCGCCGCCTTCGGCACGGCGGCATGATCATGATGCGAATGACAACTATTCTCAATTGATGAGATTTGATCCAGTGCAAGCATGGGCCGAAGAGTTCGGCGACGCGCATCTGTAACGCATCCCATGCAAGAATCGAAACTCGATTACATCCAGGAGCTGTTTCCCATGCGCATCCGCCGTGCCACCAAGATCGTCGCCACCCTCGGCCCCGCCTCCAGTGACCCGCAACTGCTCGAACGCATGATTGCGGAGGGCGTGAACGTGGTGCGGCTGAACTTCAGCCACGGCAAGGTCGAAGACCACGTGCAGCGCGCCGCCATGGTGCGCGAGGCGGCGCAGCGCGCCGGGCGCGAGGTGGCCATCATGGCCGACCTGCAGGGACCGAAGATCCGCGTGGGCCGCTTTGCCGAAGGCCGCGTGCTGCTGCAGCCGGGCCAGGTCTTCGTGCTGGACGCCGAGCGCAGCGAGCCCGGCGACGAGGCCGGCGTCGGCCTGGACTACAAGGAGCTGCCGCGCGACGTGAAGCCAGGCGACGTGCTGCTGCTCAACGACGGCCTGATCGAGCTGGTGGTGGATGCGGTGCGCGGCGAGCAGGTCTGCACCACGGTGCGCATCGGCGGCGAGCTGTCCAACAACAAGGGCATCAACAAGCAAGGCGGCGGCCTCACGGCTCCGGCGCTCACCGCCAAGGACATGGAGGACATCAAGACCGCGATGAGCTTCCAGGCCGACTATGTGGCAGTGAGTTTTCCCAAGAACGCCACCGACATGGAGATGGCGCGCCAGCTGTGCAACGTGGCGGCGGCGCCGCATCGCCACAAGCCCGGGCTGATCGCCAAGATGGAGCGCGCCGAGGCCGTGCCGCTGCTGGCGGAGATCCTGCGCGTGTCCGACGGCATCATGGTGGCGCGCGGCGACCTGGCCGTGGAGGTGGGCAACGCCGCCGTGCCGGCGCTGCAAAAAAAGATGATCCGCATGGCGCGCGACATGGACAAGGTGGTCATCACCGCCACGCAGATGATGGAGAGCATGATCACCAACCCGGTGCCCACGCGCGCCGAGGTCAGCGACGTGGCCAATGCGGTGCTCGACGGCACCGACGCGGTCATGCTGTCCGCCGAGACTGCCGCCGGCAAGTACCCGCTGGAGACGGTGCTGGAGATGGCCAAGATCTGCGCCGCCGCCGAGGCTGCCGAAGACCCCGAGCACGACGGCGACCTGACGGGCCAGACCCTGGGGCGCATCGACCAGTCGATCGCCATGGGGGCGCTGTTCACGGCGCACCACCTGGGCGCCAAGGCCATTGTGGCCATGACCGACAGCGGCTCCACGGCGCTGTGGATGAGCCGCCACCGCATCCACATCCCCATCTACGCGCTGACGCCGAAGGTGGCCACGCAGCGGCGCATGGCCCTGTATCGCAACGTGCGCCCGCTGCTCATGGACACCAGCTGCGACCGCGACACCGCACTGGAGCAGGCCGAGAGCCATCTGAAGATGCGCGGCATCGTGCAGCAGGGCGACCTGTACGCCATCACCTGCGGCGAGCCCATGGGCCAGCCGGGCGGCACCAACATGCTCAAGATCTGCCGCGTGCGCTGAAGCCCCTGGCTGTCGGTCGGTGGGGCGGGGCTGGCTAGAATTGCCGGTTACCAAGCGGTTACCAACCGCCTCTCTCTCCCCTTCCCGCCTTCCAACCTTCGAACGGATCCACACCATGCCTCTCGTCTCGATGCGCGAACTGCTCGACCATGCCGCCGACCACGGCTATGGCATCCCCGCCTTCAACGTCAACAACCTGGAGCAGGTGCAGGCCGTGATGGCCGCCGCCGACGAGGTGGGCGCGCCCGTGATCCTGCAGGCCAGCGCCGGCGCGCGCAAATACGCAGGCGAGAGCTTCATCAAGCACCTGATCGCCGCCGCCGCCGAGGCCTATCCGCATATCCCGCTGGTCATGCACCAGGATCACGGCACGTCGCCGGCCATCTGCCAGGGTGCGCTCGACCTGGGCTTTGGCTCGGTCATGATGGACGGCTCGCTGCTGGAAGACGGCAAGACCCCTTCCGACTTCGACTACAACGTGCGCGTGACGCAGGAAGTGGTGGCCATGGCGCACCGCATCGGTGCCACCGTCGAGGGCGAACTCGGCTGCCTGGGCTCGCTGGAGACCGGCGAGGCCGGCGAGGAAGACGGCGTGGGTGCCGTGGGCAAGCTCAGCCACGACCAGCTCCTGACCGACCCCGAGGAGGCGGCGCAGTTCGTCCAGGCCACGCAGCTCGATGCCCTGGCCATTGCGATCGGCACCAGCCACGGCGCCTATAAGTTCTCGCGCCCGCCCACGGGCGACGTGCTGTCGATTGCGCGCGTCAAGGAGATCCACGCACGCATTCCCAACACGCACCTGGTCATGCACGGCAGCTCCAGCGTGCCGCAGGAGCTTCTGGCCATCATCAACCAGTACGGCGGCAAGATGAAGGAAACCTACGGCGTGCCGGTGGCCGAGATCCAGGAGGCCATCAAGCACGGCGTGCGCAAGATCAACATCGACACCGACATCCGCCTGGCCATGACCGGCGCGGTGCGCAAGTTCCAGGCCGAGAACCCGGACAAGTTCGACATGCGCGAGTGGATGAAGCCGGCGCGCGAGGCCGCCCGGGTCATCTGCAAGCAGCGCTACCTGGAGTTCGGCTGCGAAGGCCAGGCCAGCAAGATCAAGGGCTACTCGCTGGCCGAGATGGCCAGGAAATACGCCGCCGGCGAACTGGCTCAGGTCGTGCGCTGATTTTCCCGCGTCCGCAGCCCTGCGGCGCCCATGTACTACGGCAGTCTTCGGGCTGCCTTTTTTTTTGCTCCCTGCCGGCAGGCCGGGCGTAGCGACAGGCAACTGAAATTTCTTCATGTAAGCTAAGGTTCAGTCAAACCGTGTAGTCGCGGAGCCTTTCATCCTGGTGCCTGGATCTCCAGAGCACGCAAGTCTTTGCGCGCCGGTCAAGGAATTCCCAACCTCCAGGAGATAGTGCATGCAGACCCCCAACGGCCCCTAGCGCAGCGCATCGGCATACCCAGGGAAGTCTTCCCCGGCGAAAAGCGTGTGGCCAGCGTACCCGACGTGGTGGAAAAACTCATCAAGCTGGGTTTTGTCGTTGCTATCGAGACGGGCGCCGGCGAGGCTGCCAACTTCGACGATGAGGCCTACCGCGCCGCCGGCGCCGAGGTGCTGCCGGACGCCGCCGCCCTGTGGGCAGCGTCGGACATCGTCTTCAAGGTGCGCCCGCCCACGCCCGAGGAAGTGGCGCTGATGCGCCCGGGAGGCATCCTGGTCGGCTTCATCTGGCCGGCGCAAAACCCCGAGCTGATGCAGCAGCTGGCCGCCAGGGGCGCCACCGTGCTGGCCATCGACAGCCTGCCGCGCACCCTCTCGCGCGCGCAGAAGATGGACGCGCTGACCTCCACCGCCGGCGTCTCGGGCTACCGCGCCGTGATCGAGGCGGCCAACGCCTTTGGCCGCTACTTCAACGGCCAGATCACGGCCGCCGGCAAGGTGCCGCCGGCCAAGGTCTTCATCGCCGGCGCCGGCGTGGCCGGTCTGGCGGCCATCGGCACGGCAGCGAATCTAGGCGCCGTCGTGCGCGCCAACGACACGCGCGCCGAAGTGGCCGATCAGGTCAAGTCGCTGGGCGGCGAGTTCGTCAAGGTGGACTACGAAGAAGACGGCTCGGGCGGCGGCGGCTATGCCAAGGTCATGAGCGAAGGCTTCCAGGCGGCGCAGCGCCAGATGTACGCCGAGCAGGCCAAGGATGCCGACATCATCATCACCACCGCCCTGATCCCGGGCAAGCCGGCGCCCAAGCTCATCACCGCCGAGATGGTGCGCAGCATGAAGCCGGGCAGCGTCATCGTGGACATGGCCGCCGAGCAGGGCGGCAACTGCGAACTCACCGTGCCCGGCGAGGCGGTGGTGCGCCACGGCGTGACCATCATCGGCTACACCGACCTGCCCTCGCGCCTGGCCAAGCAGTCCTCCACGCTATACGCCACCAACCTGCTGCGCCTGGCCGAGGAGCTGTGCAAGGCCAAGGACGGCGTGGCCGTGGTCAACATGGAAGACGACGCCATCCGTGGCCTGACGGTGACCAAGGACGGCACCATCACCTGGCCGCCCCCGCCGCTGGCCGCGCCGCCCGCCCCGGCGCCCAAGGCGGCTGCGCCGGTGGTCGAGAAGAAATCTGCCCACGGCCCGGGCGAGCCCATGTCGGCCAAGGCGCTGTCCATCGTCTTTGCCGTGCTGGCGGTGCTGTTCTGGGCCATCGGCGCCCATGCCCCCGAGGCTTTCCTGGCGCACTTCACGGTCTTCGTGCTGGCCTGCTTCATCGGCTACATGGTGGTCTGGAACGTGACGCCGGCGCTGCACACGCCGCTCATGAGCGTCACCAACGCCATCTCCAGCATCATCGCCATCGGTGCGCTGGTGCAGATCGCCCCGCCCGCCATGGGCGCTGCAGGACGCCCGGACGGCCTGATCACCTGGCTGGCCTTTGCCGCGCTGGTGCTCACTGCCGTCAACATGTTCGGCGGCTTTGCCGTCACGCGCCGCATGTTGGCCATGTTCCGCAAATAAGAACGCAATGCAAGCAACAGGAACAAGGAAGCTCTGAACATGATGTCCTCAAGTCTCGCCACGGTGGCCTATCTGGGCGCCGCCATTCTTTTCATCCTCAGCCTGGGTGGACTGTCCAACCCCGAAACCTCGCGCCGGGGCAACCTGTTCGGCATCATCGGCATGACGCTGGCTGTGGTGGCCACGGTGCTGGGCCCGCGCGTGTCGCCCGCCGGCCTGGGCTGGATCGCCGGCGCCCTGGTCATCGGCGGCGCCATCGGCCTGTACGCCGCGCGCGTGGTCAAGATGACGCAGATGCCCGAGCTGGTCGCGCTGATGCACAGCCTGGTCGGCTTGGCCGCCTGCCTGGTCGGCTTTGCCAGCTACGTCGATACTTCCATCGTGCTCACCGGCGCAGAAAAAACCATCCACGAGGTGGAGATCTACGTCGGCATCCTGATCGGTGCCGTGACGTTTTCCGGCTCGTTGATCGCCTTCGGCAAGCTCAACGGCAAGATCGGCGGCAAGCCGCTGCTGCTGCCGGCACGCCACTGGCTGAACCTGGTGGCGCTGCTGGTGGTGATCTGGTTCGGTGGCCAGTTCCTGGCCGCGCCGGATGTGCAATCGGGCATGTTGCCGCTGATCGTCATGACGGTGATTGCGCTGCTGTTCGGCATCCACATGGTCATGGCCATCGGCGGCGCCGACATGCCGGTGGTGGTGTCCATGCTCAACAGCTATTCGGGCTGGGCGGCGGCGGCCACCGGCTTCATGCTGTCCAACGACCTGTTGATCGTGACCGGCGCGCTGGTGGGCTCCAGTGGTGCCATCCTGAGCTACATCATGTGCAACGCCATGAACCGCAACTTCATCAGCGTGATCGCCGGCGGCTTCGGCTCAGGCGGCGGCGCCCCGGCGAAAAAGGGCGGCGCTGCCGAGCCCCAGGGCGAAGTGGTGCCGGTGAGCGCCGGCGAGACCGCCGAGCTGCTGCGCGAGGCCAAGAGCGTCATTATCATCCCCGGCTATGGCATGGCGGTGGCGCAGGCGCAGCACACCGTCAACGACATCGTGCGCACCTTGCGCGAGCGTGGCGTGGCAGTGCGCTTTGCCATCCACCCGGTGGCCGGTCGTATGCCTGGGCATATGAACGTGCTGCTGGCCGAGGCCAAGGTGCCGTATGACATCGTCATGGAGATGGACGAGATCAACGAGGACTTCCCCGACACCGACGTGGCCATCGTGATCGGTGCCAACGACATCGTGAACCCGGCAGCGCAGGACGACCCGGACAGCCCGATCGCCGGTATGCCAGTGCTGGAAGTGTGGAAGGCGCACACCTCCATCGTCATGAAGCGCTCCATGGCCTCGGGCTACGCCGGCGTGGACAACCCGCTGTTCTACAAGGACAACAACCGCATGTTGTTTGGCGATGCCAAGAAAATGCTGGATGAAGTCTTGAGCGCGCTCAAGGGCTGAGCTCCCTGCCGCCGCTGCACCCGCGCCACGCCCTCTTGCCGGAAGGCATAATCCGCGAAAAATGCACGACCGTGCTTTTTCGCGGTGCAGTGCCCGCCCGGCCCCGGTTCACCCAGTACGCAACCTCAGCAACAAGCACAACAGGAGACTTTGACAATGACCGACCGTCCATGGCTTGCCGCCTACCCGCAGGGCGTGCCCACCGACATTGATCCAAGCCAGTACACCTCGCTGGTGCAGCTGATGGAGCAGGCCTTTCGCGACTACGCCGACCGCACGGCCTACAGCTTCATGGGGCAGGACATCAGCTACGCCGAGACCGACCATCTCAGCCGCCAGTTCGCCGCCTATCTGCAAAGCCTGGGCCTGGCGCGTGGCGACCGCGTGGCGCTGATGATGCCCAACGTGCCGCAATACCCGGTGGCCGTGGCCGCTGTGCTGCGCGCCGGCTACGTGGTGGTCAACGTCAACCCGCTGTACACGCCGCGCGAACTGGAGCACCAGCTCAAGGATTCGGGAGCGCGCGCCATCATCATCATCGAGAACTTCGCCGCCACGCTGCAGGCCTGCATCGCCAGCACGCAGGTCAAGCACGTGGTGCTGTGCGCCATGGGCGACCAGCTCGGCTGGCTCAAGGGCAAGCTGGTCAACTACGTAGTGCGCAACGTCAAGAAGCTGGTGCCGCCCTACGAGCTGCCCGGCGCCGTGCGCTTTGCCGATGCCATGAGCAAGGGCGCCAGCGCGCCCTTCAAAGCGCCCGATCTCAAGCCCGACGACATCGCCCTGCTGCAGTACACCGGCGGCACCACCGGCGTGTCCAAGGGCGCGGTGCTGCTGCACCGCAACATCATCGCCAACGTGCTGCAGTCCGAGGCCTGGAACTCGCCTGCCATGGGCCGCATCCCGGCGGGCGAGCAGCCCACCGCCGTGTGCGCGCTGCCGCTCTATCACATCTTCGCCTTCACGGTGAACATGATGCTGTCCATGAGGACGGGCGGCAAGACCATCCTGATCCCCAACCCGCGCGATCTGCCTGCCGTGCTCAAGGAGCTGTCCAAGCACACTTTCCACAGCTTCCCGGCCGTCAACACGCTGTTCAACGGCTTGGCCAACCATCCCGATTTCGGCACCGTCAACTGGCGCAACCTCAAAGTCTCGCTGGGCGGCGGCATGGCAGTGCAGGCCGCCGTGGCCAAGCTGTGGCTGGACAAGACCGGCTGCCCGATCTGCGAGGGCTACGGCCTGTCCGAGACCAGCCCCTCGGCCAGTTGCAATCCGGTCACGGCCAAGGAGTTCTCGGGCACCATCGGCGTGCCCATCCCCAGCACCTACCTGCGCATCCTGGACGACGATGGCAACGACATCTCGGCCACGGGCCGCGCCGGCGAGATCGCCATCAAGGGGCCGCAGGTCATGGCCGGCTACTGGCAGCGCCCGGACGAGACAGCCAAGGTCATGACCGAGGACGGCTATTTCAAGAGCGGCGACATCGGCACCATGGACGAGCGCGGCTACTTCAAGGTGGTCGATCGCAAGAAGGACATGGTGCTGGTCAGCGGCTTCAACGTCTATCCCAACGAGGTCGAGGACGTGGTGGCGCTGATGCCGGGCGTGCTGGAGTGCGCCGTGGTCGGAGTGCCCGACGAGAAGACCGGCGAGGCCGTCAAGCTGGTCATCGTGCGCAAAGACCCGCACCTGACCGAGGATGACGTACGCCAGTTCTGCCGCAACAACCTCACCGGCTACAAGCAGCCGCGCGTGATCGAGTTCCGCGACGAGCTGCCCAAGACGCCGGTGGGCAAGATCCTGCGCCGCGAGCTGCGCGACGCACGCAAGGGCTGACGCACCGCACCTCTGCCGGCCTCGCCCCGCACCGGGCCGGGCCGCACGCAGCCGCCGCAAGCCGGGATAATCCCGGCTTTTTTGTGTCTGCAAATTGCCTGCCTGCGACTGCCTGCGACTGTCGGCAATGGCACGCCACTGTCTGTAGTTCCTCGCCATGACCACTGCCATCCTCAGCGCCCTGCCCGAAGAGCAGGGCAGCCTGGTTTCCGCCTTGCAGGCGCCCGAGCGCATCGAGCACGCCGCCCGCACCTTCTGGCGTGGCCGGCTGCACGGACATGATGTGGTGTTGGCGCTGTCGGGCATCGGCAAGGTGGCGGCAGCCACCACCGCCGCTGCCCTGGCCGAGCGCTTTGCCGTGCGGCGCATGGTCTTCACCGGCGTGGCCGGCGGCATCGGCGACGGTGTGCAAGTGGGCGATGTGGTCGTGGCGCGCGACTATCTGCAGCACGACATGGACGCCTCGCCCATCTTCGAGCGCTGGCTGGTGCCCGGCCACGCAGGCGTGTGCATGGCCTGCGACGCCCCCTTGACTGCTATTCTTTTGGAAGCTTGCAGCGCTTGCCTGGCGGGCTTTTCAGCCGGTTTTGACCATGAATCCGAGTCGGCACCCCAGGCGGCCAGACTGCACCACGGGCTGATGGTCAGCGGCGACCGCTTCGTCAGCACCGCCGCCGAATCGCAGCGCCTGCGCGCCGAGCTGCTGGCCGCCGGCCACGACGCGCTGGCCGTGGAAATGGAGGGCGCCGCCGTGGCCCAGGTCTGCCGCGACTACGGCCTGCCGTTTGCCGCCGTGCGCACCATCTCCGACCGCGCCGACGACAGCGCGCATGTGGACTTCCCGCATTTCGTGCGCCACGTGGCCGGCCCGCGCGCCGATGCCATCATCCACAGGCTACTGCAATTACTATGAATAAAGTAGCTGCCAGCGCTTGTCTGGCAAGGGTTTCAGCCACTTTTCATACAAATTTGCGTTGTGCGTTGTGCGTTGTGCGGAGTGTTCAGGCAAAACGCCCAAGGCCAGATGCACAACCATCCAACCGCCCCGCGCCCTCTCAGAGCGTGTTTACGATCTCCACGCGCAGGGGCGCGGGTGCGGATCGGGATGGGCTGCCAGGCGCAAACCGCAGCGATAGCCCGTGCTATCGCGAGGATTTGCAACGCCGCAGACCGCCCGAGGCCGCGCTCGCGCACCCGCGCGGGGATCGTAAACACGCTCTCAGAAAGCGTAGGGCGACTTGAGCGGCGCCACGGGCAGGCTCTGGCGCCCGGCATAGGGCTGCAGGGCATAGCGCACGTACAGGCCGCCGGTGAACTGGCGGTAGTTGCGCGCATTGTCCAGCGCCAGGTGGCTGCCGACGAACAGCTGCGGGTGCAGCTGGTATTCCATGGCCAAGCCCAGGTTGTAGCCCAGGCCGGTCTTGCTCTGGCCGGGGTAGATGGCGGTGGCGCTGGTGCCGACCTCGCCGAAGGCCTCGGCATCGCTGGCCGCCTGCGCCGCTGCCGCCTGGCGCGCACGGCTGGTCGGGAAGTAGGGTGCGGCGTCTTCCTTGAAGTACTGCACGCCCAGGGCGCCCTTGATCTGGTAGCTCAGCCGACCGCTGCGCTGCGCCCAGTCGAAGGGCACGGCCATGGCCAGGAACTGCTGCGGGCTGAAGTAGCCGCCGTGGCCGTAGGTGAAGTAGCGCAGGTTCTTGTTGTAGGCCATGCCGGTCACGTTCAGGCCGGCAGTGAAGATGGAATCGGTGGTGCGGTGGACGCGCCAGTACATGCCGCCGCCCAGCTCGACGCGCGAGTTGGACTGCACGTTACGGCCCTGCAGGCCATGCAGGCTGCCCACGGCATAGGCGCCGAACTCGCCATCGTCCCAGGTCAGATCCAGGCGCGCGCCATTGGATGAGACGGCGCCCCATTTCTCGCCAGTGCGCGCGTCGCGGGCGCCGGCAAAGGACAGCACGCTGTCCGTGACCGGGCGGCGCGAGAGCTCGCCCGTCAGGCTGATCTGCTCGGAAAAATCCATGCGGTAGCGCACCCCGCCCATGACATCGTTCTGGCGAAAGCCCAGCGGCAGCGTGCCGACGTCAACCGCCAGCTTGGCGGTTTCGTAGGCAAGGCCCAGGCCGACGCCGCCGTCGTTTTGCGAGCCGGGCGAGCGCGTGGGCATGTCCAGCGCCGTGGCCGGCCCGGCGCCGAAGCGGCTGAGCGTGCCGTAGCTGGTCTCGGGCGAACCGGCGCCGACGCCGGTGGGCGTCACGCGCACGGCCATCATGCCGTCGCCGGCGGGGAACTTCATCTCCACCGGCGCCTGCATGTCGGTCAGCTGGCTCATGCCGCTCTCGCCCTGGCGGCCACGCCCGACCACACCGACCGACAGCATGGAGGTGCGCCCTTCCTGCAGTTCGGCCAGGTCGTCCAGCGCACTGCGCGGACGCGCCGGTGTGCCGGGCAGCGCGGCAGCGCCGGAGGCCAGCAGGGGCGCTGTGGCCCAGGCCGAGGGCGTAGTGCCGACCGGCAGCGCCACCGGTGCTGCACCGCCGTAGCCGGCAGGGCTGGCAGAGGCTGCATAAGCCGGCTGGGCTGCGGCGTAGCCGACCGGTTGCTGCTGGTAGGCGGGCGCCTGCAGGGCGCGCGCCGCTGCCGGCGTCATCAGCGCTGTGCTGGCGGTGGCGGGCACCGAGGTCACCGGCGCCGGGATGCCGCCATCACCGCTGCTGCGGGATGCGGGCACTGCGGCAGGGGGCTGTTGGTTGCAGCGGTGGGCTGGAGGTTGCTGCCCCTGGAGCGCGCCGCCGCCGCGTTGCTGCCGGAGCTGTTGGCGTTGCTGGCGCCGGCACCAGTGCGGCGTGCGCTGGCGCCCGATGTGCGGGGCGACGGGGACGCGGCTGCTGCAGGCTCGGCCCCATTGCCGTAATAGCTGGCCGGGGTGGCCGGCGGCGGTGGTGGCGGCGCCGGAAAGCGCGCCACGCCGGCAGGCTGCGGGATGAAGGCCGGCGCCGCAGCGGGCAGGGCCGTCGGCGCTGCCGCTGCCGTGTAGCTGGCGGGCGTGTAGGCGCCGGGAGCCGACACGCCGGCCATGCCGGCGACGGGCGCGCGCGGCGCGCCCCACAGCGGCTGGGCCACGGTGCGGCGAAACGGGTTGCCGCCCGGCGCTCCCGGTGCGGCATAGGTGCCGCCGCCCTGGCCGGTGGCCGCCATCAGTTGCGCGCGCTGGCGCGTCTCGGCCTCGATGGCAGCGGCGAAATACTGCCCGGCCTTGCTGGCCTGGCCCCTGGCGCGATAGACGCGGCCCGCCGCCGTCAGCACTTCCGGATCCTGCGGCGCCAGCTGCAGCGCCACCTGGACGGTGGACTCGGCATAGCCATAGTCCTTGGCGCCGACGGCGGTGTTGGTGGCAGCCAGCAGCAGCTTGACGTTGCGCGGATCGCGCTCTAGCAGGCGGTGGTACAGACCCATGGCCTGGGCGTTGTCGCCATGGTCGGCATACATGCGCGCCAGCGCGCCGATGACTTCGGTGTCGTTTGGACGCTCGGCCAGCAGCGGCGCCAGGGTGTCGTAGGCCCCGGCCAGATCGCCGGCGGCGCGCAGGGCGTCGGCCTGGCGCAGGATGTAGCCCACGCGGATGTCCTCGAAGCCCTGGCGATCCTGCGCCGACATGGGCGTGTCCTGCAGCTGGCGCAGGATGCCGGCCAACTCCACGTCCTGCTGCGTCTTGAGCAGCGTGGCGGCGTACTGCAGGCGCAGGCCGACATCGGGGCGCGGCGTGCGCGCCAGCATGTCGCGCACCATGGCCAGGGCGCGGTTGGGGTCGCCCGCGTCGGCCCAGGCCAGCGCCAGCGCGCCCAGCAGCTCGGGATCCTGGCCGACGAAGGGCTCGGCCTGCACCAGCATCTGCTGCGCCTGGATGGTGCGGCCCTCGCGGCCCAGCAGCGAGGCGGCATCGGCCTGCACATGCACCCAGACGCGCTTTTGCAAGGCGGCGATGTCGCGCGTGCGGTTCTGTTCGGGGATGCGCTCCAGCGTGGCCAGCGCGCCAGCCCAGTCACGTGATTCGGAGGCCAGCAGGGCGCTGGCGTACAGCGCCTCGGGCATATTCGGGTTGGACACCAGCAGGCCGTCCATGACGCCGCGCGCCTCGCTGATGGCGCCCATCTTCAGGTACAGCCGCGCCAGATCCAGGCGCACCCAGGGGTTGGCCGGGTCGTTGAGCAGCGCATCCTCCAGCGCCAGGCGCGCGCCGTTGTCGTCGCCGCGCGCCGCCGCCGCCTTGGCCAGGCCCATGGCCTGGGTGGCGCGCAGGCGGCCCAGGGCGCCCACTTTTTCCTGCTGGCTGGGCGTCAGGCGCTCGACCAGCTGCAGCGCCTCATTGGCCTTGCCGGTCTGCGCCAGCACGCCGACCAGGCCGCGGATGGCGTCCGGGTTGTCGGCCTGGCGCGCCAGCACGCGGCGGTAGCCGGCCTCGGCGGCTTCGAGCTGGCCCAGCTCGGCCAGCACGTCGGCCAGGTCGTTTTGCGCCGTGATCTCCTGCGGGTCGGTGCGCACGGCCTGCTCCAGGATGGGGCGCGCGGCCTCGGCCTGGCCGGCATCGCGCGCGGCGCGTGCCTCCTCGACCAGCGTCCAGTAGGTGGCGCTGGTCAGGGCCTGCTTCCAGCGCGCGGGCGAGCCCTGGCGGCTGGCGCGCTCCAGATAGCCGCGCGCCTGGGCGAACTCTTCCTGGCGCAGGCGCAGCACGCCCATGCCGCCCAGTGCATCGCCATCCTGCGGACGTGCCTGCAACACGCTGCGGAATTCGGCCTCGGCGGCCTCCAGGTCGCCGTCTTCCAGCGCCTTGAAGCCTTCGCTGCTGCGCTCGCGCAGCGGATCGCGCGTGACCACGGCCTGGGTACGGGCGCTGCGCTGCGCGGCCTCGACCTCGCGCAGGCGGGCCGTGACGGCAGCGTCGCCCGGGTGGGCGCGCAAGAAATTCTGGTACAGCGGAATGTCCGAGGTGCGCGTGCCCGTCCAGGCCAGCGCCTTGCGCCAGGCCTCGGTGGCGGCCTTGCCCAGCTCCGGGTCGCTGCTCAGGCGCGCCAGCTGGGCGATGCCCTCGCGGCGCGTGGCCTCGCGGTAGGTCAGGTGCTGGGCCAGCGCCAGGGAGATCTTGGTGTCGTTGGGAGACTCTCGCGCCAGCCGCTCCAGGCCGCGCCGGGCGGCATCCCAGCCGCCCGAGGTGCCGCCCAGGGTCTGGTAGTACTCCAGCGCCAGCGGGCCGGTGGGTTCGGCATCGCCCAGCGCCTCGCGGTAGCTGCTCATGGCCTGCTCGGCCTGGCCTGAGCGCGCCAGGGTGCGCGCCTGCTGCACCTGCGCGGCGTTGCGCTGCACGTTGATTTCCTGCTGCAGCCGCTCGACCAGTCGGTGCTCGGGGTGGGCGCGGCGCAGTTGCTCCAGGTAGCGCTGCGCCTCCTCGGTGCGCTGCGACTGCGCCAGCGCCCGGGCCATGCCGTACAGGGCATCGGGCTGGTTGGGGCTGGCACGCAGCAGCTTTTCCCAGGCCTCGATGGCGCGCTGCGAATCGCCACGCGACTGCCAGTACTGGCCCTGCTCGATCAGCGTGCGTGTGGCGGCGTCCTGGGCCTGGGCCAGCGGTGCGGCCAGGGCAGCGGCCAGTCCCAGAATCAGCGTGTGGTGGTGGCGCTTCGGCCTTTTTGCGGACATGCCTTTTCCCAGCGTAGTTGCAGCCTGCCGCTTGGCAGGAATTGGTAGCGTTGTTCCATGTAGCCGGTGCCGAACAGGCCCAGCACCTGGTCGTAGTAGCGCGCTGGCGCATCCTTGGGCGCTTCCAGCAGTTCGCGGCGCACGCGCTCTTGCTGGGTCTTCAGCGCTGCCGGGGCGCCTGCGGCCTGCAGATAGGGCAGCAGCGCGGCGGAAAAACCCACCGGCCCCTTGCCGTCCGGGTGGCCGACCTCGACGTGGACTTGCTCGGGCGGCGCACCGGCGCCGGCCTTGAGCAGGCCAGCCATGCCGCCCAGGCGCTTTTGCAGCAGCGGCGCCAGCGGGTCGGAGCGCGGCGTCATGCCGGCCCAGAGATAGGTGCGGATGGCGTCATAGCTGCCCACGTCGCTTTTTTCCGGGTCGGTGATGAAGGCGCCGGCGCCGCCACCCTCGGGCACCTGCCAGGCCACCCAGTCGGCGACGAAGCCCTTGGGCGTGATGTCGGCCAACATGCGCGCGTAGCTGTCGATGACCGCTTTCCAGGGGCCTTGCGGGTCGAACTGCTGCAGGCCGCGCGCCAACGGCACGGGCAGGTAGCTGGGGTTGAGGCGCCAGGTGCGTGGCCCGATCATGAAGCCCTGCGTGGCCGGCAGCAGCGTCGGCCCCAAGCCTGGCAGATCGGCCACCTCGTGCCTGGCGACCAGCGCCAGCAGGGCGCGCGCCTGCTCGGCGTAGCGCGGCTCGCCCCAGACGCGGGCGGCCTCGATCAGAGCGTAGGCAAACCACAGGTTGGCATCGGAAGCGGCATTGGCATCGACCACGCCCCAGGAGCCGTCGTCCTTGCGCCCCCATTGCCAGGCGGGCAGCTGCGCCGTGATGTCGCCGCCGGCCAGGTTGGCGATGCTCCAGTTCCACAGCTTGTCGAAGCGCGCCCGGTCGCGCGCCACCAGCGCAAAGAACATGGCATAGGACTGGCCTTCGGAGGTCGAATGCTGCTGCGCCACGCTGAAGTCGATCACCCGTCCATCGGCCTGCATGAAGCGCTCGGCGAATTGCTGCCACAGCGGCCACGAGGCGGCTGCACAGTCGTCTGCCGCCTGGGCCGGCAGGCCGCCCAGCAGCCACAGCGCCGAGGCGGCGGCCAGGGTGCGCACCAGGCGCCGGGACACAAGAGGCAGACGTTCGTGGGGATGTGCAATGGACATGATCAAGCTATCGATTCGAGAGCTGTCCGCGCTTGACTGGCGCCGGTTTTCATGGAAAACCATGCAAATCCGGCGCCCGTTGCGCAAGCCCCCGCTGAAACCCTGGCGGGCACGCGCCCAGGCCCTCAGGACTTTTGCTGGCGCAGGCGCCGGCGCGCCCGGGCGCGCAGCGCAATGTAAAGCATGAAGGCTACCAGCGCCGCCGCCACGACTCCCAGCACGATGAGTGCCAGCGGGTTGCGCGACAGCCACCACTGCACGCGCGTGACCGGGTTGAGCTGGCCGACGTGGTAGGTCTGCTCGGCCACCAGGCTGTCCACCTGCTTGCCCCGGATCACTGCCGTGCTGCCCTGGATGCGCTTGAGCAGGTCAGGGTCGAGCAGCGCATCGACGCCCTGCTGCAGGCCGCTGGCCTGGTTGCTGACCAGCAGCACCACGCTGCGCCCGCTCCTGAGCGGCGACTCGAAGCCGGCATAGATGGCGTCGCTGCTGGCGCTGGTATAGACGATCTCGCTGCGCCCGGGACGGCTGCGGTCGCGCTGCTCGGGGTCGAACCAGTTGAGCAGGTGCGAGGCGTAGTCGGACAGCCGAAAGCGCTTGGTGCCCTCCTTGAGGCTGAAGGGCAGGTGTTCGGCCCACTGCGCCACTAGCGGCGGGTTGCTGCCGCTGGCAATCACCAGCAAGTCCTTGCGCTCCAGGCCATCGAGCCGCTCGCCGCCCAGCACCACGGTGGCCGAGTGCGCCGGATAGCCGGTCACCGTGCCCATCAGGCCCATCAGCGACAGGTAGGCGCTGTAGTCGCCAGCCTCAGGGCGCGCCGGCAGCACGATGGCCGTCTCCGACAGATCGGCCATGCGCGTGAATGGGAAGCCCGTGTTGGCAAACGCCGCCAGGTCGGGCATGGCGAGGAAGTGCGAAAAGCCCCGGATGTCGATGGTCGAGTCCGGCTCCACGGTGCCGCGCACGTTGTCCAGCAGCACGTCCTTGCACAGACCCTCTTTCTGGATGTCGTGGTAGTAGTGGAACTGCAGCTGGCTGCGCGCGGGCAGCTTGAACAGCGGGATGTCGAACTTGTCCTCGGCAGGCAGCAGGTCGCCCGGCGGCACCGCCTTGTTGAGCCAGCTTTCGATGCGGCTGGGCCGCTCGTGATCCATGGCGCGCAGCGGCAAGGCGCGCAGGAACTGCTCGTTCACGCCGACGTTGAGCGTGGACTTGTCGGCCATTGGGCGCGCGGTGTAGCGGTATTTCAGGTGAACCGGGATGTCCTTCTTGCGCCAGGCGAACAGATCGGGCGGCACCTGGAAGTTCACGCGGATCAGGTCGGGCGAGTAGCCCGAGACCGTCAGCTGGCTTTGATCGACCAGCTCGCCGAATTTCACCGCCCGGTCGCTGGCCAGCCAGTTGGGCGCGTCGTAGGGCTTGCGCGGCGCGATTTCCTTGAGCTCGCCAATGCTGGCGCTGGGGCCGGACAGCGACATGCCGCCCACGGCCAGGGCCGTCGCGGCGCGCTTGAGCTCGACCGCATCGCGCCCGCTGATGATCAGCAGCTTGGAGGTGGGGTCGTTCGGGTGCGTGGCCATGGTGATGGTCGGCCCGCTGGAGGCAGCCGCTGGCACGCCGGCGATGCCCTCGCCGCCGCCCATGCTCAGCACGATGGCGTTGCCGCGTGCCGGCAACTGGCCTACCGAGGCCGGGAAGCTCGCTCCGCGAAAACCGGCCATGCCACCGAACCAGGAGGCGATCGTGCCGGCGGCTTCGAGCTGGCCGGCGTCGGGCACGCGCGCGAACACGATGGGCATGACCAGCTGGCGGGCATCGCGCCGGTCGAAGAACGGCTCGGGCAGGAAGGACAGATCGTTGGGCAGCGCCAGCGGGTTCACGGACAGCTCCAGCACGCTGTCGTTGCCGACGTTGGCCCACAGGCTGGTGTGCGCCGGGTCTTCGCACTCCATGGTGTAGTGGCCGATCAGCTCCAGGTTCAGGCGGTTGAACTCGCCGATCAGCCGGGTCGGGATCTCGATGGTGCGCTGCAGGCTCTCGCCGCCCTGCTCGCGCGGCACGGGGATGGTCTCCACCACCTGCTCGTTGACCAGCACCCGGATGTGCGAGATGTCGGGCAGCAGCGCCGGCGAGTAGGCGTAGTTCAGGTGCAGCCGGGCCTCGGTGACCACCTCGTCGCCGCGCACGCCGAACTGCACGCCGCTGGAGCCCTGCACCCCGCGCAGCTGCAGCGGAAACACGGCGCCCAGCTGGCGCAGCGAGACCTTGTGAGTGCGCCCGGCGCCAGGGGGCTGCGCAAGGGGTGCGACCGGCTCAAGCGGCGCTGCCGCCTGCGCCAGGCGCGGCAGTGGCTGGCGCACTGCCGGCTGCGCCGGCGCCAGGCTGGTGCTGCCCAGTGCTGCCAGCAGCACAGCCAACGGCGCCAGGCGGCTGACCGTGCGCGCACGTCTTCTTTTCTTGCCGATGCGAGGACTCGGTTGGACGTTCATGCACGCTCCTGCTTTATGTGTTGCGTCAATGCCCTGCGGGCGCCTGAGCCGTGGCTTCAACCCTGGGACGGGCGATCACCCAGCAGCACGCGGCGACCGCGCACGATGTTCATCAGGTTGCCCATGACCTGGCCGATGCCGCGCACGCCGATGACCATCACGCTCTTGAGCGAGGACAGCGGTCTGTCGTGCTGGCGGTTGCCCCAGAACTCCAGCCAGACATCGGCGCGGGCAAAGGTCAGGCGCGACAGCGCGGCCTGTTGCTGCAGGCTCAGGCCGTCGAACTGCAGGCCCATGCGCTCCTTGCCGCCGAAGGTGACGACCGCCGGGAAGGTGGCCTCCTCGTCGGAGCGAAACAGCGTCACCTGCACCGGCGTGCCGACGGCCACGCCCGAGCCGGCCTGCACCCGCAGGCCGACGCCGTTTTGCGAGAAGTCGTCGGTCTCGCACATCAGCGTGCGGCCATCGGCGAAGCGCAGCGCTGCCGGCAGCGCCACCGACACGCGCGGCGTGCTGCGGATCTGGCGCGTTTCACTGGCCACGGCCAGGCTGGCACTGATCAGGATGACGTTGTAGGTCGTCCAGACCATGTTGATGATGATGGTCGTGAGCACCACGGTATCGGCAGCCACCGTCAGGCGCCAGATGCCGACGAAAAAGCCCAGGGCGTTCACGATCAGCAGGATCAGGTAGGGCCGGGCGATCGACCAGTCGAAGTACGAGTGCTCGACCATGCCGCCCTTGGCCGTCACGTTGAATTTGCCCAGCTTGGGGTTGATCACCGCCAGCAGCACCGGGCGCATGATGTACCAAGCCAGCACCGACTCATAGACCTCGTTCCAGAACGAGTAGCGAAAGCGCCCCTGGATGCGCGAGTTGGTGATGCTGGCGTGCGCCAGATGCGGCAGGGCGTAGGCGGTGATCATGGCCGCCGTCGCCTGGAACACATGCGCGCCCAGAAACAGGTAGGCCAGCGGCGCCGTCAGGAACACCAGCCGCGGCAGCCCATAGAAGAAGTGCAGCATGGCGTTGAAGTAGCACAGACGCTGGCCCAGCTTCAGGCCCGGCCCCAGCAGCGGATTGTCGATGCGCATGATCTGCGCCATGCCGCGCGCCCAGCGGATGCGCTGGCCGACGTGCGCCGACAGACTCTCGGTGGCCAGGCCTGCGGCCTGCGGCAGCTCCAGGTAGGCAGTGTTGTAGCCCAGGCGGCTGAGTTTCAGCGCCGTGTGCGCGTCCTCGGTCACGGTCTCCACGGCCACGCCACCGACCTCCAGCAGCGGCCCGCGCTTGATGATGGCGCACGAGCCGCAGAAAAACGCCGCGTTCCACAGGTCGTTGCCGTCCTGCACGATGCCGTAGAACAGCTCGCCCTCGTTGGGCATGACGTGGAAGGTGTCCAGGTTTTTCTCGAACGGGTCGGGCGAGAAGAAGTGGTGCGGCGTCTGCAGCATGGCCAGCTTGTCGTCGCGCGCGAACCAGCCCATGCACACCTGCAGGAACGAGCGCGTGGGGATGTGGTCGCAGTCGAAGATGGTGACGTACTCGGAATCGGTGATGGCCAGGGCGGCGTTGATGTTGCCGGCCTTGGCGTGCGCATTGTTGTCGCGCCTCAGATAGCCCACGCCCAGTTCGGCGCAGAAGTCGCGGAATTCATCGCGCCGGCCATCGTCGAGCACATAGACATGCAGCCGGTCGGCTGGCCAGTCCATCTGCATGGCGGAGAACACCGTCTGCTTGACCACCTCCAGCGGCTCGTTGTAGGTCGGGATGAAGACGTCCACGCTGGGCCATTCGTCCATGTTCTCGGGCATGGGCACGGGGCGGCGCTGCAGCGGCCAGGCCGTCTGGAAGAAGCCGATCAGCAGCACCAAGAAGGCGTAGAACTCGGCCAGCAGCAGGCCGAAGCCGAAGAAGCCGTCCAGCCAGTTGGTAAAGCCTATGGTGTCGGTGACGCGCCAGTAGATGTAGCGCGAGGAGGCGGTGATCGACAGCACGATCATGGCCAGCGTGGACAGGCGTCCGGGCGTGCGGTTGAGCAGCAGCGCGCCGGCAAAGCTGCCGGCGGCAAAGACCAGTTGTCCGCCCAGGCTCAAGGGCACGCTGATGACCACGGCCAGCATGACGGCGCCGATGATGACGGCTGCCAGGCGCGCCACCGGATGGTTCCACAGCGGCAGATCGACGATACGGCGTGCCTGGGTGCGCCACTTGGCCTCGAAGCTCTGTGGGTTGCGGTCGGCAACGGTATCGGCGAAGGTTCTGTGGTCGGTGGCCATGGCGGCTACTCCTGCCGGTGGGCTGCGCCCGCGCCCTGCACGCGCGCAGCCAGGCCGGCTGCGCAGTTCATGATGTCATGGCACGCCAGACTCTGGGGCGCATGGTCAAGCACGCTGACGCCCAGGGCCAGCGCCTCGGCCACGGCTTCGTCGCTGTGGATGACGCCCAGGAAATCCTCGCCTGCCGTCTCGCGCATCACGCGCAGGATGTCCTGCGAGAGCTGGCGCGCCGAGTTGACTTGGTTGAGCAGGTACAGCGTTTGCGCAAAGTCGGGGCGCGGCGTGCAATAGGTCTGCATCAGGCGCTCCATCATCGGCAGCGTGGCGTACGAGCCGGCATCGGCCAGCATCACCACCACCACCCATTGCGCCACGCTCAGCGCCTGCTGGCCGTAGAGGGTCGGGCCGGGCGGGGTGTCCAGCAGCACCAGCGCGTCATCGGGCAGCTCCAGCGCCTGCAGATGCGCCGCCAGCCAGTCGGGTCGCGCGGCGATGCCGGCCTCCAGCCGCGTGCGATCCTCCTCGTCCACGACGCCGAAGGGCAGCACGTACAGGCCGGGCTGGCACTCGAAGCAGACATCGCGCCAGTGCCCGCCGGCCAGCGTGGCGCGCGACATGCCGCGCATCTCATAGGGATCCAGGCCCATGTGCAGGGCCAGGGCATTCTGCGGATCCAGATCGACCGCCAACACCATGCGCCCGGTCTGGCGCGACAGCGCTGTCGCGAGGCTCTCGGTCACGGTCGTCTTGCCGACTCCGCCCTTGGCCGAGGCAACCGCAATGACCTTCACGAGGCTTCGCGCCCGAGCAGGCGGGCGAACAGATTCTGCAGACCGGCGCGTGGCGTGGCAGCAGGCTCGGCCGGCTGCTGCGGCCGAGCCAGGCGTGCCAGGGGCGAGGGGCCGGCCAGCGTGAAGGAGGACGCAGGCTGGGATGGCGCCAGGCCGGCCAGCAGGGCCGGCTCCGCAGGGGCCTGGGCGGCAGGAGCGGGCGCTGGCGCTGGCGCTGGCACAGCCGCCTGTGCGCGGCCTCCCCGGGGCGAGCTCCAGGCCGGAGCGCGGGCAACAGCACGCGCCGGAGGGGGTACCGGTGCAGGCTCAAGCGCAGGTTCGTGGGCAGTGCCTGCCGGGGCGGGCTGCTCATGCAGTGCGGCAAACATCCGGGCAACTCCTGGAGCAGGCGTTGCAGTGGCCGCTTCAGGCATGTGCGCCGGTGCTGCGGCAGCAGGCGCCGGGGCCGGGGCCGCATGGAGGGAGGCAAACATGGGAGCCACGGCTGGCTGTGGTGTGGGCGCAGGCGCGGGAGCACTGTTCAGGGGCGCCGCTGGCACCGGCATGGCATTGGCCGGCATGGCGCGGCGGCCCGGCTGGCGCAGCCAGGGCAGCACGGAGCCGGCTGCAGCCGACTCCTGCGCCGGGCCTTGCGGGGGCGCCAGCACGGGCTCCACACGCTCAGCCGCCGGCTGCTCCTGCGGCTGAGGGGGTTGCTGCGCCGGAGAAACCACCGCCAGCCAGCGCAGCGGCTCGGCGCCAGCATCCTCGCCAACGCGCACCGGCGGCACGGCAACACCTGTAGAGAGGTCTTCCACGCGGGAGATCAGCGGCCAGCGGTCACGGGCACGCTCGGCCTCGCGGGTGCGCGTCAGCTCGCGGTAGTTCTGCGGCTTGCCACCGAATTCCTGATACAGATGGGTGATGTCGTCCGTAGCCCGTTGCATGACATGCCTCGCTTTCCTGGCTGCTAGCCGTATGCCCATTCCAAACTCAAGCGGTGACCAGGCGCAGTTGCACGCTGCCCAGCGCATCCGGCGCCCCGGCAGCCTGCACCTTGAGACCACTGGCCCCTGCGGCGTCGAACCATTGCTGGTAGGCGCCTTGCAGAAAGCCCACCGCCCAGCCGCCCGCCGCCTCGCCAAAGGCCGCCACCAGGGGCGAGAAGCGATGGCGGATCTCCATGCCGGCAGAAGACTGGGACAGCTCGACCACGCCCCAATCGAGCGCGTCCCAGACGGCGTTCATGGCCTGCTGCAGACCGGGCAAGGTGTCGCTGGCAGCCAGCGGGTGCTGCGCTGCAAAGCGCATACCAATGCGCGCCATCAGGACGGTCAATTCCTGCGCCGGCAGGGCTTCGGCGAACTCCTGCCCCAGGGCGCTCAGGAAGCCACGCCATTGACGCTGGCATTGCAGGCGCTGGGCATGAGCGGCGTCGAGGCTGGCAGTGCTGGCTTGCGAGAAGGCATGTTGCATGGTCGGCATTTCCTGGGTTGGCTCTTGTGCTGGGTTTGTAACCTTCGGCCTAGTCTTCCGTTCCGTCAACTTTAACTAAAGGAGCCTGGAAGTCCATAGTCTTCTTGCATTAGTCACAATCGTTGACAGTGACTTTGCTGCAGTCGGCCCTGTCGTCCACAGCGGCAATCACGCCGCCGCCCAGGCAGACCTCCCCCTCATATAGCACGGCTGACTGTCCCGGCGTGACAGCCCATTGCCCGTCGGCAAACTCCAGCGTGAAATCCGTGCCACTTGCCTGCACCACGCGGCACGCCGCATCGCTCTGCCGGTAGCGCGTCTTGGCCGCGCACGGGCCGGGCGCGGGCGGGGCGCCGGCAATCCAGCTCGCATCCTGCGCCGTGAGGCGCTGCGACAGCAGCCAGGGGTGGTCGTGGCCCTGCACCACGTGCAAGGTGTTGGTGGCCAGCTCCTTGCGTGCGACGAACCAGGGCGCGTGCTCGCCACTGCCGCGCGCAGCACCTTTTTCCTTGACCCCACCTATGCCCAGGCCCTGGCGCTGGCCCAGGGTGTAGAAGCTCAGGCCGACATGGCGGCCCAGCCGGCGCCCGCGCTCGTCCACGATGGGGCCGGGCGCATGGCTGATATAGCGGTTCAGGAATTCGCGAAAGGGCCGCTCGCCGATAAAGCAGATGCCGGTGGAGTCCTTCTTCTTCGCATTGGGCAGTTTGATCTCGGCGGCGATGCGGCGCACCTCGGACTTGTGCAGCTCACCCACCGGAAACAGCGTGCGCGCCAGCTGCACCTGGCTCAAGCGGTGCAGGAAGTAGCTCTGATCCTTGGACGCATCCACGCCCTTGAGCAGCTCGAACAGGCCGCTGGCCGGGTTGTGGCGCACGCGCGCGTAATGGCCGGTGGCGATGCGCTCGGCGCCCAGCGCAAAAGCGTGATCCAGGAAGGCCTTGAACTTGATCTCGGCGTTGCACAGCACGTCCGGATTGGGCGTGCGCCCGGCCTGGTACTCGCGCAGGAACTCGGCAAAGACCCGATCCTTGTACTCGGCGGCAAAGTTGACGTGCTCGATCTCGATGCCCAGCACGTCGGCCACGCTGGCGGCATCCAGGAAATCCTGGCGCGACGAGCAGTGCTCGCTGTCGTCGTCATCCTCCCAGTTCTTCATGAAGATGCCGACCACCTCGTGGCCCTGGGCTTTCAAAAGATGCGCCGTGACGGCGGAATCCACTCCGCCGGACAGGCCGACGACGATGCGCTGCTTCTTGCTGGACATAGGAGGGCGATTATCCCGGCGCGGCTATGCCCTGTCCTGGCGCGCCCTGGGCCAGTTCTGCCTCCAGCCGTTCGATGCTGGGCAGTTGCCCGCGCAGCGCCTCGGGCAGGGAGTGCGACAGCTCGGAGCTGGCCAGCCCCAGCGGCTTGTGGATATCCGACCAGCGCGTATTCGGCGACCAGCCGATCCCGGCTCTTGCACAGCAGCAGGCCAATGGTGGGCGCGTCGTGCGGGCCGCGCATCTGAGCGTTCACCGCTTTCAGGTAGAAGTTGAGCTTGCCGGCAAACTCTGGCTCGAAGTCCACAGTCTTGAGTTCCACCACCACGTAGCAATGCAGGCGTGCATGGTAGAAGAGCAAGTCCAGAAAGAACTCGCGCTCGCCCACCCGCAGCGGCACCTGCCGCCCCATATAGGCAAAACCCGCGCCCAGTTCCAGCAGGAACTGGGTGATGTGCTCGGTCAACGCTATCTCCAGCTCACGCTCGGTGTGCTCGGGCGTCAGGCTCAGAAAATCGAACACATAAGGGTCTTTGAGCAGCTGTCCGGCCAGCTCGGATTGCGGCGCAGGCAGGGTCTGGGCGAAGTTGTTCAGTGCCCGTCCCTGGCGCTGCCACAGCCCGCCCTCGATCTGGTGCGTCAGTACCGCGCGGCTCCAGCTGTGGAGCTGGGTCTGCTGCACGTAGAACAATGCCTGGGCGGGGTCGGGACACTTGCGGATGTACTTGAGGTTGCGCAGTGAAAAACCCTTCACCTGCGGAAACTCACGCATCAAATCCTGACTGAGTTGCGCCAGAAAGCCGCTGCCCCACGGCACCTGGGCCTGCTGCGCGGCAATGTCCGCGCCCAGCGCCCAGTAGAACTGCAGCAACTCGGTGTTGACGGCCACCGCCGCCTTGATCTGCACCTGGCGAAAGCGCGTCTTGAGCTGTGCCAGCCATTGGGCATAGGCAGGATGGATGGGGCCGCTGGCTTCAGTTATGCGGCAGGCTCCTGGGTCAAACGGACATTGGACATCGCTGCACAGGATGCCGACGCCCCCCCCCGACAGGCGCAACCCGCAACCGCTCAGAAAGCCTGCGCGGCCACCGCCCCGACCTGCAGCACCGAAGCATCGGTCTGCACCAGCGTCAGCGGGTGGCGTTGGCCGGCCAGGTAGTCCTCCAGCGAGCGCAGCAGCAGCGGGCTGCGGTGGCGCTCGGGGCAGGCGCGGATTTCATCGGCCGTCAGCCACACCGTGCGCACGATGCCCGCATCCAGACTGCGCCAGCCGTGGTGCGCGCCCAGCCGGCCCGCAAAGGCAAAGCGCATGTAGGTCAGATCATCGCCGGTGCGCGTCTTGATGAAGCGGTTCAGGTACACGCCGACCAGCGCCTGCGGCTCGAAGTCGTGCGCCGTCTCCTCCAGCACCTCGCGCACGCAGGCCTGCTGGGGCGACTCGCCCGGGTCAAGGTGGCCCGCCGGGTTGTTCAGCTTCAGGCCGTCGGTGGTGTGCTCTTCGACCAGCAGGAAGCGGCCCCCCTGCTCGATGATGGCGGCCACGGTGACATTGGGTTTCCAGCGATGGGGCATGGTGCGGATTATGGCGGTCGGCCCGATATTGCCATAATTTTAGTCAAATCGACCTCAAAGCCTTATGCAGCAAGCGTTGGCAGCTATCTTTACAGGAGTGATTTGCACAGATAGACCGCTGCCTCGCCATAGCTGGACAGGTGCGCCTGCTGCAGCGCCGGCAGTTGCGGGCGGGGCGCATAGCCATGGCGCTGCCACCAGTGCTGCGCGCCCTGCACGGCCACCAGGGCCGAATGCGTCAGGCCGGCGCGGCGCGCCTGCGTCCAGGCCGGGGCCAGCAGTCGCACCGCCAGGCCGCGCCCGGCCCAGGCGGGCGCCACGGCCAGGTCGTGCAGGTACAGGGTGTCGGGCTGCGCCGTGACCCCGAAGTCGCCATGCAGCGGCGTGATGCAGCCCAGGCGCGAGCGATAGGCCGCTAGATAGGCGCAGACCTCGCCCTGGGCCGTGGTCAGCACCAGCGAACAGTTGGCCGGGCTGGCCAGGCGGCGGACAAAGACCTCGGCAGCCTCGACGAATTCCTCGCCATAGCAGGCGCGCTGCACGGCCAGCAGGCCGGGCACATCCGCCGCCGCCAGCGCGCGCAGCGTCCAGGGGGTATTCGCCGCCGCGTCCACCACCACGCCGGCCACCGCGCTCATGGCGACGATCGCGGCGCCCCGGGCCGGGGCAGGTAGTCGTCCAGCGCCAGGCCTTTTTCTGCCAGCAGCGCCTCCAGCACCGGCGCCAGGCGGCCCAGGCTGTCGTGTACGGCTTCGCGCACCGTGTCCACCACGATCTGGGTGCTGCGCTCGATCTCGATGTTCAGTGCGTCACCGGCGCGCTTGCCCTCGAACACCGTGGCGCGGCGCGTCTCGGGGATCAGCCAGACCTCGAACCAGCCCGCGCGCCGATCGACCTCGGCCACCGTCAGGCTGGCGCCGTGGATGGCGATGTAGCCCTTGGCGAAGACGTAGCGCAAGTAGCGCTCGGGCACGGCCACGCGCCAGACCAGGTTGTTGTCAAACTCGCGCACGCTCTCCAGCCGCGCCGTGAAGTCCACGTGGCCCGACAGCGGGTGGCCGCCGATCTCGGCGCCCTCCCTGGCGGCGCGCTCGACGTTCACCCGATCGCCTTGCGCATAGCTGCCCAGCGTGGTGATGTTCAGGCTTTGCTGCATGACATCGAAGCGCGCGGCGGTGGACGAGGCGATTTGCGTCACCGTCAGGCACACGCCATCGACGGCCACGCTGGCGCCGATCTCCAGGCCCGCGCAAAACCCTGCGGGGAACTCGATGGTGAAGGTGCGCAGACCGGGGCGGTCTTCGATGGCGGCGAGGTGGGCGACGGCCTGGACGATGCCTGTGAACATGGGCTTGAACGCAAGGGTGGACAGGGCCGGCGATTGTGCCAGCCGGCCCTGCTGCCGCGCCGGCCCGGCCTTGGCCCGGTGCGGCAGCGGACAATGCTGGCCCGTCGCCTCTGCCAGTGGCTCGCCACCGCCCCACCCGTCCCATGACCACCGACCAGCCCACCCCGCCGCCAGCCCCGCCGTCGGCCGCCGAGGCACCACCTGCCGACGCCGTGGCACGCCTGAAGGTCGCCGCCACCGGGCAGTGCGCCCTGAACCCGGCGCAGCGCAAGTTCAACCGCCTGCTGGCGCGGGTCAACAACCTGGAGCGTCTGCTGGAGGGTCTGCAGCACAGCGCCGACGCGCTGCGCGCCCCGCACCTGCAGCGCATGGACGCCCTGCAGCAGCGCATCGCCCAGGCGCAGCGCGCCATGGCGCTGCACCTGCACCAGCGCCTGCAGGGCGCAGGGCTGACGGCGCCCCAGCAGCGCTCCATGCGCCAATTACTGCGCGACCTGGTGCCGGCTGCTCCCCTGCCGCATGACGAGGCTGGGCGCCGCGCCTGGCAGCCCCTGCTGGATGCCTACCTGCCGCCGCCGGTCACCGATGAGGAACGGCGGGCCGGTCTGCACGACATGCTGCAGCAGCTCCAGGAACTGACTGGCCAGAGTCTGGAGGTGCCCGACCTGGATCAGATCGAATCGCCCGAGCAGTTGCTCCAGGCCCTGCTGCGCCAGGAGCAGGAGCGCCGCCAGGCCGCCGCCGAGCGCCGCGCCGAGCGCCGCGCCAGGCGCAAGCCCACGGCGCGCCAGCAGCTGGCACAGGCGCAGCAGCAGGACGCACGCAGCGCCCTGCGCGGCATCTACCGCCAGCTGGCCAGCGCCCTGCACCCCGATCGCGAGGGCGACCCCGCCGAGCGCGAGCGCAAGCAGGCGCTGATGAGCCAGGTCAATGCGGCCAACGAGCGCGGCGACCTGCTGGCGCTCTTGCGCCTGCAGTTGGCCGTGGAGCAGGTGGACGAGGCGTCGATCGCCCGGCTGGGCGAGGCGCGGCTGGCATCGCTGTCGCTGCTGCTGCAGCGCCAGGTCGGCGTGCTGGACAAGGAGCTGGCCGAGCTGCAGGCGCGCCTGTCGCACGAGCTGGGCGTGCGTGTGCTGGCGCGCGACAACCCCCAGCGCCTGGCCGACGATCTGCAGCAACTGCAGGCGCAGATGGAGCAGGTGGCGCAGGGCATGGAGGACGATCTGCAGCGCGTGCAGGAGAGCGACGCCGCCCTCAGGCGCTGGCTGCGCGAGCAGGCGAGGCTGGCCAGGGAGCACGCCCGGGTGCTGGATGAGTTCGATCCCTCATCCAACTGGGATTGAGACTGAAAACCCTTCAAACCCTTATCCAGCAAGCGGTACTAGCTATCAAAAATGCAGTATTCCCAGGCGCTGCGCCCGAACCGCCCCCTCACCCCAACCCTCTCCCCCAAGGGGCGAGGGAGCGGGGAGGCGCCACAGGTGAGCGCGAGACTTTCGCCCCAGCCATCTTCACCAAGAGGACGGGGAGCTGGGAGGCCATTTCGCAGGGAGCAGGGAGGCCGCTCCGCCTGCACGCTGATGCTCCCCGCCTGCCATGCAGGCAAGCGCTGACCGCAAACTCCCTCTCCCGCGTGCGGGAGAGGGTGGGGGTGAGGGTGCCATCAATGGGCGCTGCGCCCGCCCCCACCCCACCCTCTCCCCCAAGAGGCGAGGGCGCCCAAACCCTTGCCCAGCAAGCGGCAGCAGCTATCGCTTCAGGAGCTTTCACTGATCGGCAGGTACAGCAGCAGCCGCGCCCCACCCAGCACCGAGGCCTGCGCCTGCACGCTGCCGCCGTAGGTCTCGACCAGCGCGCGCACGATGTCCAGCCCCAGGCCGGAGCCGGGCTGGCCCTCATCGAGCCGCGTGCCGCGCTCGAACATGCGCGCGCGCTCGGCCTCGGGGATGCCAGGGCCGTCGTCATCGACGCTGATGCACGCCAGCGCCCCGGCGCGCTGCACATCGACCAGCACGCGCGCGCACGCCCACTTGCCAGCGTTGTCCAGCAGATTGCCCAGCAGCTCGTACAAGTCCTGCGCCTCGCCGCGAAACGGCAGATCCTGCGCGCCCTGTGCCAGCGTGAACGCGATGCCGCGCGCCGCGTGCAGCCGGCCCATGGTGCGCAGGAGCGCCCGGATCGGCTCCAGCACCGGCGTCGCCAGGCCGGTGGCGCGCACGGCGGCGGCAGCGCGGGCGCGCGCCAGGTGCCAGTCCACCTGCCGGCGCGCGCTGGCCACCTGCTCGGCGACCAGCTGCGCCAGCGGGCCGGATTCCTGCCCAGCGGCATTGGCCAGCACGGCCAGCGGCGTGTGTACGGCGTGCGCCAGGTTGCCGGCCTGGGTGCGGGCGCGCTGCACCATGTCGGCGTTCTCGGCCAGCACATGATTGAACTCATCGACCAGCGGCGTCAGCTCCTGCGGGAATCGCCCCTGCAGCCGCTCGGCGCGGCCCAGGCGCACATCCGCCAGCCGCTGGCGCAGCACGGCCAGCGGGCGCAGCGCCAGGTGCAATTGCAGCGCCACAGCCAGCGCCAGGCCCAGCGCCAGCATGGACAGCGCCAGCAGCAACATGCGCGTGAAGCGCTGCAGCGGCTCGGCCAGCAGCGCCTCGTCGCCGGCCACGGCCAGGCGCAGCAGCGGCGCCTCGTCCTCGGGCAGCTCCAGCGTGCGCGCCACAGCCAGCAGCTGCTGGCCCTGCGGGCCGGCCAGGCGCAGCACGCGGTGGCCGCGCGCGGGGTATTCCCCCGGCACGGCAGGTAGCTGCAGCACCTGATCCCACAGCGAACGCGAGCGCGCCAGCGCCACCTGCGGCGCGCTGCCCAGGCGGTCGATCTGCCAGTACAGGCCCGACAGCGGCTGCCCTAGCCGGGCATCGGACAGCAGGGCCACGCGCGGCTGCTGCGCCGCATCGTCCCAATCGACATTGCCGCTCAGGGCGTCGAGCTGCAGCACCAACTGCGCCTGCAATTGCTGGGCGATGTGCTCGCGAAACAGCGCGCGCAGGCCCCAGCCGGCCAGCGCCACGGTCAGCAGCACCCAGGCCAGCGTGCCGGCCAGCAGGCGCAGACGCAGCGAGCCGGTCGCGGCGCTGCCCTTCATGCGCTGGCGTCGCCGCTCTGCCCGGGCGCCACCAGCCGGTAGCCCAGGCCGCGCACGGTCTCGATGCAGCCTGCGGGCAGCTTGCGGCGCAGCCGGCCAATGAAGACCTCGATGGTGTTGGAGTCGCGCTCGCTGCCGCCCGGGTACAGGTGCTCGGACAGCTCGGTGCGCGTGAGCACCTCGCCCTGGCGCTGCATGAGCTGGGCCAGCAGCATGAATTCGTGGCTGGTCAGCTGCAGCGGCTGGCCGGCCACCAGGGCGCGCGCGGCGCGCGTGTCCAGCCATAGGGGGCCGCATTGCCATTGCGCGCTGGCGTGCTGGCTGTCGCGGCGCAGCAGGGCGCGCAGGCGGGCCAGCAGTTCTTCCATGTGAAAGGGCTTGGCCAGGTAGTCGTCGGCGCCGGCGTCGATGCCGGCGACCTTTTCCTGCCAGGTGCCGCGCGCCGTGAGGATCAGCACCGGCATGGTGCGCCCGGCAGCGCGCCAGCGGCGCAGCACCGACAGGCCATCAAGCCGGGGCAGGCCCAGGTCGAGCACCACGGCGTCGAAGGTTTCGACCTCGCCCAGCCAGTGCGCCTGCTCGCCGTCGGCGGCCTCCTCGGCGATGTGGCCGGCGGCCGCGATGGCCTGCACCAGCTGGGCGCGCAGGCGGGGTTCGTCTTCGACGATCAGAATACGCATGGGCGGGGGGCCTCCCAGGGACGGTTTCAGGGATGCTTGCGCTTGATGGACAGCACGCGGCCATCGACTGCATCGACCTTGAGCTTGGCAACCCGGCCATCGGGCTGCAGCAGGCGGATTTTGTACAGATAGCGCCCGTCGTCGCGCTCGAACTCGATTTTCAGCACTTGGCCTTGCTGCGTGCGCTCGACCTGCTCCAGCACGGCGCGCAGCGGCAGCACCTCGCCGCGCTCCAGCGCCCGGCGGGCGCGCTCGTGGTCATCGCCGCCAGCGTGCAGCCCGGTCGATGCCGCCGCCGCCAGCGCCAGGGCCAGCAGCAGGCGGCCTGCCGGGCGGCGCCAGCGGGGCCAGGAAAGGGGGACAGAGAGGGGAAAAAACCGGCGTGCCATGCCCCGTGGTTGTAGCGCGGCGCGGATGAACGGGCGATGAACAAAGCCTTCAGATCAGGTTCAGCACCGGTTTTCCATACTGGCGGCACGCCGGCTGGCAAGGCTGGCAGAGCACCCGCCCATCCCGTCGTTTCTTTGTCTGGAGCACACCATGAACACCACCTCGTCCATCCGCCAGCGCGCCCTGCTGATCCTGGCCACGACTGCCGCCCTGGCGCTGCCCGCAGCCCATGCGCAAACCCCGGCGCAGTCTTCGGCGCAGACCCCAGCGCAAAGTGCCGCGCCGGCTGCTGCCACCAGCGCCCCGGTTGCCGCCCCGGCCAGCGCTGCCCCGGCAGCGACCGCCCGCCTGAGCATCCGCGACATCTACGACCGCGCCAGCGCCGCCGGCTACCGTGACCTGTACGAGATCGAGCTCGACCACGGTCGCTACAAGGTCAAGGGCTACGACGCCCAGGGCGCGCGCGCCAAGGTCTATTTCAACGCCAGCACCGGCGCCGTCGAGGATGGGCGCAAGCACCGTTGATGGCGCTCCCGCTTCCGTTCCCCGCCCCCTCTCCCGCGTGCGGGAGAGGGAGCGAAAACCCTTGCCCAGCAAGCGCTGTCAGCTATCAAAAACAAAGCTGACTCATCCCGCCCACCCCCTGAAAGGAGCACCCCATGCGCGCCCGCAGCGCCCTCGCCCTGACCCTGTTGATCCTGACCCTGGCCTGGCTGGCGGTCGCACCCGCCATCGGCCCGCTGGTTGATGCCCAGGGCGTGGCCAGCGGCGTCTGGGAGCTGCGTCGCCAACTGCTGTACCTGAGCGGCCTGCTGTCCATCGGCCTGATGGCGCTGACCCTGCTGCTGGCGCTGCGCCTGCCGCTGGCCGAGTGGCTGCTGGGCGGCATGGATCAGGCCTACCGCCTGCACAAGTGGGCCGGCATCGGCGCGGCGCTGGCCGCGCTGGCGCACTGGGGCGTCAAGGAATCGTCGGGCTGGATGACGGCGCTGTGGGGCCGCGCCGGCAAGCCGGCACGCGATGCCGTCCTGCCCTGGCTGGCGGACAGCCGCGGCCTGGCCAAGGACGTGGGTGAATGGGCCTTTTATCTGCTGCTGGCCGCCGTGGCGCTGACGCTGCTGACCCGGCTGCTGGCCTACCGGCCCTGGCGCGTGCTGCACCGCGCCATGCCGCTGCTGTTCCTGGCGCTGGCGCTGCACAGCGTGGCGCTGACGCCGCTGGCCTGGTGGAGCCAGCCAGCCGGCCTGCTGATGGGTGTGCTGCTGGCTCTGGGCAGTGCGGCGGCGCTGTGGTCGCTGGCCGGCCTGGTTGGGCTGCCGCGCCGCCACGCCGCGCGCATCGAGTCCGTGCAGGCGCTGGGCGAGGGGGCCGATGCGCCGCTGCAGGTGCTGTGCGCCGTGGCCCCGTCCTGGCCGGGGCACCGCGCCGGGCAGTTCGCCTTCGTGCGCTTCGAGCGCAGCGAGGGCGCCCACCCCTTCACCATCGCCAGCGCCCCGGCCAGCCTGGGCCGCGCGGCTGACGGGCAGGAGCTGCTGCGCCTGGTCATCAAGCCGCTGGGCGACTACACCCGCAGCTTGCGCCAGCGGCTGCGCGCCGGGCAGGCGCTGGACATCGAAGGGCCGTATGGCCGCTTCGACGGCGTGGGCGCCGGGCAGCGCCAGCAGGTCTGGGTGGCCGCCGGCGTCGGCATCACGCCCTTCCTGGCCCTGCTGGAAGCGCGCCAGGGCGACGCGGCCCCGGCGGGCGCCCAGCCGGCGCAGCTGCACTACTGCACGCGCGACGCCGCAGCCGATGTGCTGCTGCCGACCCTGCAGGCCCTGTGCGCCCAGGCCAGCCCGCCGGTGCGGCTCACGGTGCATGACGCCGCGCGCGGCCAGCGCCTTGCGCCCGCCGATCTGGCGGCCACGCCCGGCGCGCTGGACATCTGGTTCTGCGGCCCGCCGGGCCTGGGCGATGCGCTGGCCGGGCAAGCGCGGCAGCGGCCCTGGCGGCTGCACCGCGAATCATTCGCCATGCGCTGAAGCCGGGGCCGGGTGCTTGCCAGGCAGGCCAGGGCATCCGGGTGGCCCCTGGCACGTCCCCGGCATGTCCCCTGCGCGACTGCACGCCGGCGCCGGCAGCCCAAGCATGGCGCCCTGCAGCTTTTTCAACCACCGACAACGACAGGAGACACACATGCCCCACGCCCAGGTCAACGGCCAGCGTCTGTACTACGAGGACACCGGCGGCGACGGCCCGGCCATCCTTTTCTCGCACGGCCTGCTGATGGACAGCAGCATGTTCGCGCCGCAGGTGCAGGCGCTGGCCAATCTCGGCTGGCGCTGCATCTGCTGGGACGAGCGCGCCCACGGCCAGACGGCCACCGGCGAATGCGCGCCCTTCAGCTACTACGACTCAGCGGATGACGCCGTGGCCCTGCTGGCACACCTGGGCGTGCAGCGCGCGGTGTTTGCCGGCATGTCGCAGGGCGGCTATCTGTCGCTGCGCGCGGCGCTGCGCCACCCGGATGCCGTGCGCGCCCTGGTGCTGATCGACACCCAGGCCTTGCCCGAGGAGGAGCACAAGATGGCCGGCCACCAGATGATCGTGCAGGAGTGGCTGCAGTCCGGCCTGTCCGACGAGCGCGCCGTGGGCATCGAGCACATCATCCTGGGCCAGGGCTGGGAGGGCGCTGCCGCCTGGCGCGCCAAGTGGCAGCAAATGCAGCCCGGCGACCTGCTGGCAGCCTTCACCACGCTGGCCTCGCGCGACGACATCAGCGGCGAGATCGCCCGCATCCAGGCGCCGGCGCTGGTCATCCACGGCGATGCCGACCAGGCCATCGACATCGAGCGCGCCCGCGCCATGGCGGCCAGCCTGCCCGATGCGCGCATGGTGGTCATCCCGGGCGCCGGCCACGCGCCCAACCTGACGCATCCGCAGCCGGTCAACGCGGCGCTGCTGGATTTCCTGCGTCAGTTGCCGCGCTGACCTACGCCGCCGCCAGCCCCGCCGCATGGCCGCGCGTGAAGGCTTCCTCGAACACCGAATAGCCCGACCAGTCGGCGTGGGCGAACAGCAGCCGGGCGCTGCGCGGCGTCGGCAGGGTTCTGGTTCGCTCTCCGTTTGATAGCTGGAAGCGCTTGTCTGGCATGGGCAAAGTGCCGATTTGACTCAAAAATTGCTGCAATCCAGGCGTCGGGATGGACATGGCGTGGCCGTAGCGCGTGAGCTGCGCGTGCGTGACGCGCCCGGGCAGATCCGGATGCGCGCCGGCCAGCGAGGCCAGCACCGGCTGCACCCAGTGCTGCCAGTCCTGCTGCAGCAGCCGCTGGCGTGCATCGGGCGCATCGCCCAGCGCCTGGTAATAGGTCAGCACCACCGGGCCGGTCAGCAGCGCACCGCCAGCCAGGCGCTGGTGGCCGGCATCGACGTAGCCCAGGCCGCCGGGCACGGTGTCGGCGTGGAGCACGTTGTCCCAGGCTGGCGCGGCGCCGGGCACGTCGGTCAGCGGGCTGTCCAGGCGCAGGTTGGCCACCAGCCAGGGCGCCCAAGACAGGCGCCGCGCCGCCTCGGGCAGAAAGGCCGGCGCGCCCTCGGCCACGACGCGCGCGGCGACGAACACCGGCAGCGCGACGATGCAGCGCGCCGCCTGCCAGCGCTCGACCTGGCCGCTGGCGTGTACCAGGCAGTCCACCTCGACGCCATGCCGGCCCTCGGCGATGCGCAGCACGCTGCGCCCGGCGTGCAACTGCCCCTGTGCCAGCAGCGGCGCAGCCAGGCGCTGCGTCAGCCAGCCGTTGCCCTCGGGCCAGGTCAGCACGCCATGCTCCTCGCCGGCGTCCTCGCCGGGCGCGGCAAAGCCGTGCCGGCTGGCGAAATAGTGGATGCCGGCCCAGGCCGAGACGCGGGCCGCGCCGGCGCCGTAGTCGTCGCGGCAGCAGTAGTCCAGGTACCAGCGCAGATAGGCATCGTCCAGGCCCTCGCGGCCCAGCCAATCCGCAAAAAACATAGCATCCAGCGCTTGATGGACGGGGCTTTGCGGCTGATTTTGCTTCCAGCCGCGCAGGGCCGGCATGGCAAACGGCGCGGCCTGCGCCAACTCGCGCACGCGCGCGGCAAAGCGCCGGTACTGCGCCAGCGTGGCGCGGCCCACGCCGGCGAGTGGCAGCAGGCCCTCCTGCCAGTGGCCGTGCAGGTACAGGCGCTCCTGCGGGCTATGCACCAGGTGCCGGCCTGCCGGGCCGCCGTAGTGCCAGCGCCCGGCGATGCGCTGGCGCAGGCCGAGTTCTTCCAGCAGATCCTGCACTTCGGGCGCGTGCTCGCCCGGCACTGGCAGGTAGTGCGCGCCCATCGGGCAGGGCAGGCCTTGCACGCTGGCGGCGCGGCTGTTGCCGCCAGCGCTGTCCTCCAGCTCCAGCACGGCACAGTCCGGCGCACCGGCCAGGCGCAGCGCGCGCGCCGCCGCCAGGCCGGCCACGCCAGCGCCGGCGATCAGCACGCCGGTGCGCCGCTGCACGTCGGGCAGCACCGCCAGACCCTGCGCCAGACGCTCGCGCAGCGCATGGCCGCGCGCCATGTCCATGCCTTGCCAGCCCCCGCCAGGGGTGCGCGTGCCGGCTGGCAGCCGGCCAGGGCCAGCAGCGGGGCAGCCGCCAGAAGGACGCGCCGGCGCACGGGCAGCCTGCCGCTCAGTCGGCCCAGCGCTGGCGCACTTGCAGCAACTGCGGCAGCAGCGGAACGAACAGCGCCACCAGCGCCGGGTCGAAGTGCTGGCCGGCCTGCTCGGTGATCAGGGCCATGGCCTGCTCGACCGGCCAGGCGGCCTTGTAGGGCCGCTCGCTGGTCAGCGCGTCGAACACGTCGGCCAGCGCCACGATGCGCGCCTCCAGGCTGATGGCCTCGCCGGCCAGGCCGGCCGGGTAGCCGCTGCCGTCCCATTTCTCGTGGTGTTCCAGGGCCAGCGAGCGCGCCAGGCGCAGCACGCCCGAAGGGTGCTCGCCGATGATCTGGGCGCCCACCTCGGGGTGGGTGCGCATGACCGCCCACTCCTCGCTGGTCAGCTTGCCGGGCTTTTGCAGGATGGCGTCGGGGATGCCGATCTTGCCCACGTCGTGCATGGGCGCAGCGTGCATCAGGTCGTCGGCCCACTGGGCATCGCAGCCGGCGGCCAGCGCCAGTAGCCGCGCGAAGTGGCTCATGCGGATGACGTGCATCCCGGTTTCGTTGTCCTTGTACTCGGCGGCGCGGCCCAGGCGCTGGATGACCTGCATCCGGCTCTCGCGCAGCTCGTCCATGCGCACCAGCGACAGGTGGGTGCGCACGCGCGCGCGCACCACCGGGGCGCTGACGGGCTTGCTGATGTAGTCCACGCAGCCGACATCGAAGCCGCGCGCCTCATCCAGGCTGTCGGACAGCGCGGTCACGAAGATGACCGGGATGGCGGCGCTGACAGCCTCGGCCTTGAGCGCCTGGCACACGGCCAGGCCGTCCATGCCCGGCATCATCACGTCCAGCAGGATCAAATCGGGCTGCTGCGCCCGGGCCAGCTCCAGCGCGCGGGCGCCGTCGGTGGCAAACAGCAGCCGGTAGTCCTGCTGCAGGATCTGGCGCAGCACCTGCAGGTTGGTCGGCTCGTCATCGACGAGCAGCAATCGCGGGCGGCGATCGACGGGGGCGGTCATGCGGTTTCCTTTTCCATCAGCTCTCGCAGCCCGTCCAACTGCAGACGGGCGGCATCAAAATCAAAGGCATCCAGCGCGTCCTGCAGGAGCTGCAGCCGCGCTGGCGGCAGCAGCTCCTGCAAGGTCTGCAGCGCTGCTTCGTGCAACTCGCCGCCAGCCAGTGCCGCCGAGGCAGCGGCCACGGCCTGCTGCACGCGCGTGCGTGCCGCTGCATCCAGCGTGTGCTCCTGCCCAGGCGGCGGCGCGGCAGCGGCCTCAGGCGGCAAATCCGGCTGGTGCCCAGCCAGCTCCTGGCGCACCTGCTGCAACGCCTGCTGCACGGCATCGAGCAGCGGCTGGCGCTGCGCGGCGTCGCCAGCTGCGGCCTCCAGGCGCTGCACGGCAGCCTGCAGCGCCACCAGCCCCAGATTGGCCGCCGCCCCGCGCAGGCGGTGCGCGCCAGCCGCCAGTGCCAGGGCATCGCCTGACTGGGCAGCGGCCTGCAGATCGGCCAGGCCAGCGCCGCCCTGCACCAGCCGGTCGATGGCCGCCAGCAGCGCCGGCTGCGAGCCCCACAGCGACAGGCCGCGCTGCCAATCGATGGCCGGTGCGATGAACTCAGCAGCGGCTGCGGCAGCAGGCGCGGCACTGTTGGCGCTGCCCCCGGCAGGAGCGGCTGCAGGAGCGGATGCGGATGCGGATGCGGATGCGGATGCGGATGCGGCTGAGCGGACGCGGGCGCCGGCACGGGCTGCAGATCCAGGCAGCGCGCCATCTCGGCCAGCAGCCGCGCCGGCTCCAGCGGCTTGTCGGCAAAGCCGTCCATGCCGCTGGCGAGCGCGTCGCGCTTGTCCTGGTCGAGCACGCTGGCCGACAGGGCGATGATGGGCGTGCGCGGGCGGCCCTGGCTGCGCTCCCAGGCGCGCATGTGCCGCGCCGCCTGCATCCCGTCCATGACCGGCATGTGCAAATCCATCAGCACGATGTCGAAGCGCTCGCGCCCGAACAGTGCCAGCGCCTGCGCGCCGTCCTCGGCACGCACCAGCCCATGGCCCATGCGCTGCATGACGATCTCCAGCAGCTCCAGGTTGGAGGCCACGTCATCGACCCCCAGCACGCGCAGCGGCGGCAGTTGCGGCAGGCTTTGCGCCTGCTCCTGCACGCTTGGCATCTGCTGGGGCTGCGCCACCGGCAGCGGCAGGTGGACGGTAAAGCAACTGCCCTGGCCGACTTCGCTGCGCACTTCGATGCGCCCGTTCATCAGCTCCACCAGCTGGCGCGCGATGCTGGTGCCCAGGCCGGTGCCGCCATAGCGCCGCGTGGTCGAGGCGTCGGCCTGCGAGAAGCGGTCGAACAGGCGCGCCAGCGCCGCCTCATCCATGCCGATGCCGCTGTCTTGCACCTGCAGCCGCACGCCGCTGCCCGAGCGGGACACGCTCAGCTGCACCTGCCCCTGGTGAGTGAACTTGACGGCGTTGCCCAGCAGGTTCAGCAGCACCTGCTGCACGCGCAGGCTGTCGCCCTGCCAGTGCCGGGGCACGTCCTGCGGGTACTCCAGCTGCAGCGCCAGGCTCTTGGCACGCGCCTGGATGTGCAGCGTGGCCAGCGTCTGCTCGCACAGCTCGCGCAGGTCGAACGGGCGCAGCTCCAGCTGCACCGCGCCCTTGTCCAGCTTGGCGGCATCCAGGATTTCGTTGAGCAGGCGCAAGAGCGAGCGCGCCGACTGGTGCACGGTGCGCAGCTGGCGCTGCTGCGCTGGCTGCAGGGGCGAGTCCAGCAGTGCCTCGGTGAAGCCGAGGATGGCGTTCATCGGCGTGCGGATCTCGTGGCTCATGTTGGCCAGGAAACTGGCCTGCGCGGCAGCCGCCGCCTCGGCGCGCTCCTTGGCGGCGCGCAAGTCCTGCTCCATGGCGCGGCGCTGGCTCAGGTCGGTGGCGTACTGGATGATCTTGTCGACCCGGCCTTCGGCATCCAGGATGGGGTTGTAGGTGGCGTGCAGCCAGACCTCGCGCCCGTCCTTGCCCACGCGCTGGTATTCGCCGGACTGGAAGTTGCCGGCCAGCAGCTCCTGCCAGAACGGCCCGTGGCTGTCGCTGGCCGCATCCTGCGGCAGGCACAAGTCGCTGTGTGGCCGGGCGATGGCCTCATCGAACGTGTAGCCCATGAGGGCCAGGTAGTTGTCGTTGGCGTGCAGCAGATAGCCGTCGGTGCTGAACTCGGCGCTGGCCTTGGAGCGGTTGATGGCCGCCACCGTGCCCTCGAACTCGGCGGCGCGCGCCTTGACGTCGGTGATGTCCAGGATCACCCCGTCGAGCCAGCGCACCACGCCGCTCTCGTCGGCAGCTCCGCGCCCGTGCTCGGACAGCCAGCGCGTGCAGCCAGCGCGCGTGATGATGCGGTAGCTCACCCGGTAGGGCTGGCCGCGCCGCAGGGCGTGTTCGACCTCCTCGTCGGTGCTCTCGAGATCCTGCGGGTGGATGATGCGGGCGAAGTCGATCGTGCCCTGCAGGAAATCCTGCGCGCCCCAGCCGGTCAGCGCCAGCACTGCCTCGCTGATGAATTCCATCGGCCAGCCGGCCTGGCGGCGGCAGCGAAAGGCCACGCCGGGCAGGTTGTCCACCAGCGCCTTGAGCTGCTGCGCGCCCAGCAGGCGCTGGCGCTCCAGCGCTTGGCGCTCGGTCAGGTCGGTCAGGAAGCCGACGAACAGCGGCTTGCCCGGCTGCTGCACCCGGCCCACGGCCAGGCGCATGGGCACCAGCGTGCCGTCCTTGCGCTGCGCCTGCACGTCGCGCCCGGTGCCGATGATGGAGGCGTGGCCAGTGGCCAGGTGGCGCTGCAGGTAGCCATCGTGCGCTGAGCGGTGCGGCTCGGGCATGAGCATCGTGACGTTGCGCCCGAGCACCTCGTCGGCGCGCCAGCCCAGCAGCCGCTCGGCAGCCGGATTGAAGGATTGCACGATGCCGCCGCCGTCGATCAGGATCACGCCATCGACGGCGGTATCCAGGATGGCGCGCTGGCGCGACTCGCTGGCGCGCGCCTCGCGCAGCAGCCGGCGCGCGCGCAGGTTCACATTGACGCTGGTCGTGCCCAGGGCCACCACCAGCGCCAGCAGGGCGATGGCCACGGCCATGTAGGTCGGCTCGCGGTCGGCCACCACAGGCGCCAGGGTGGCGGGCGAGTTGACCACGCGCAGCGCGGCGATGGCGATGTAGTGCATCCCGGCAATGGCCAGGCCCATGACGATGCCGCCGATGGTGGTGGCCATGCGGCGCGACAGGCTGGCCACGCGCTCCAGCCGAAAGCGCAGCCACAGCGCCGTGCAGGCCACGGCCACGGCGAACCCGATGGAAAAGGCAAAGCCGCCCACGTCGTAGCGCATCAGCGAGGCAAACTGCGAGGCCTCCATGCCCATGTAGTGCATCAGCCCGATGCCCGCGCCCAGCAGCAGCCCGCCCAGCAGCAGCGACGCCGTAGTCACCCGCTCGCGTGCCAGCACCGTCAGCGCCGCCCAGGCGGCCAGCACGCTGGGCAGCACCGACACTGCCGTGACCCAAGGGTCGAAGCGCCCGGAGGCGCACAAGTCCAGCGCCAACATGCCCACGAAGTGCATGGCCCAGACACCGGCGCCCTGCGCCAGCGCGCCGGTGGCGATGACGATGCGGCGGCTGCCCGCGTCCGGCGTGCTCAGCGCCAGCCCGGCCAGGTTCATGGCCATGATGGACAGGAAGATCGCCAGCAGCACCGACAGTGCCACCAGCCAGGGGTCGTGGCTGAAAAAGACGCTGTAGGCGTTGGCGCTGGGGTCGAGCAGAAAAAACGAGGACAGCGGCTGCAGCATGCAGTTCACGGTAGGAAGGACAGGACGTATCCAATTGTCACGAATCCGCTTACCAGGCAGTGGCCTATGGCCAATGCCGCTCAATGCCCGACCCGGCCCCATTCCTGCTCGTAGCTGTGGACCAGCGCCTGGTTGGACAGGCGGTTGACCGGCGCCGGCACGCGCGCCATGTCGCGCGGGAAGTCCAGCAGCAGGGGCAGCGTGGCCGCGTCCAGAAAGCGCAGGCCGGCGGGCAGCTCGCGCGGCGCGCGCCAGGGCCGCTGGCTGGCGATGACGTAGCCCCATTCGCCAAAGCTGGGCACGTGGGCGTGGTAGGGCACGGCCTGCAGGCCGGCAGCCTCGATGGTCGTCACCACCGTCCAGAAACTCTGGCGCGCCACCAGCGGCGAGGTGGTCTGCACCACCGCATGGCCGCTGGCCGCCAGGTGCTGGCGCAGCAGGGCGTAAAAACTGTCGGTGTAGAGCTTGCCGATGGCGAAGTTGGTCGGGTCGGGAAAGTCCACCACGATGACATCGAAGTGGCCCAGATCGGGCTGCTGCAGCCACTGGAAGGCATCCTGGTTGACCACCTGCACGCGCGCGTCGTGCAGCGCGCCGCCGTTGAGGCGTGCCAGCTGCGGGTTGTCGGCAAACAGCCGCGTCATGGCCGGGTCGAGCTCGACCAGCGTGACCGACTGCACCGAGGGGTAGCGCAGGATCTCGCGCACCGCCATGCCGTCGCCCCCGCCCAGCACGGCCACGCGGCGCGGCCCGCCGTGCGCCGCCATGGCCGGATGCACCAGCGCCTCGTGGTAGCGGTACTCGTCGCTCTCGGCGAACTGCAGGTTGCCGTTCAAGTACAGGCGCAGGCCCTGGCGGCCCTGGGTCAGCACGATGCGCTGGTAGGGCGTGGCCTGGCTGAAGATGATGCGATCCTGGTAGAACTTGTCCTCGGCAAAGCGCGTGAGCTGCTCGGCGCCGAGCAGCCCGGCAGCCAACGCGGCCAGCACGGCGGCGCAGGCCAGCGCATGGGCGCGGAACTGGCGCAGCTCATGGCGAAACAGCCACAGCGCCCACACCGCCACGGCCGCGTTCATGAAGCCGAACAGAAAGCCCGTGCGCACCAGCCCCAGCTGCGGCACCAGCAGCAGCGGAAAGGCCAGCGACACCGCCAGCGCCCCGAGGTAGTCGAACGTCAGCACCTGGCTGACCAGCTCCTGCAGCCGCACGTTGCGCTTGAGGATGCGCATGACCAGCGGGATCTCCAGCCCGACCAGCGTGCCCACCAGCAGCACCAGGGTGTACAGCAGCACCCGGAAGGCCCCCGGCACATGTGCGTTCACTATGAAAAGAATAGCTGGCAGCGCACCACCCACAAGGGCTACCAGCAGTTCTATGCGTAGAAAATGCGCCGGCAGCTGGCGCTCGAAATAGCGCGACAGCCACGAGCCCACGCCCATGGCAAACAAATAGGTGCCGATGATGGTGGAGAACTGCAGCACCGAGTCGCCCAGCAGGTACGACGCCAGCGCGCCGGCGGCCAGCTCGTACAGCAGGCCGCAGGCGGCGATGACGAAGACGCTGGCCAGCAGCGCCACGTCGGTGGCGCGCGGGGTGGAGGAGCTGGCGGGCGCGGCGGCGGGTGCGGTCATGCCAGCGCTGCTCCCGCTGGCTGCGCCAAGTGGCCAACCGTCAGCCAGCCGGGCATGGCGCGTTATCCAGGTTGCGCATCCAGGGGCGCACCCGCGCGGGGCAAGCCGTGCGCTGCACGCGTTTACTCGACCGGGCTGGGCGATGGCTTGGTGGGTTCACGGTACGGAGGACGGTTTCAGTTGCGCAGTGCGCGCGCCAGCGGGACTGCGGGGTGGGTGCGGCGAGCCTTTCATTTTCCGTTCAGCCACCCAGCGCCCAACCCTCGACCGCAGCCCGCACCCATTCGCCGTCCAGAAACTCCTGCTCCAGCCGGCCCCGCGCCAGCCCCTGCAGGTGCTCGAACAAAGTCTGCTGCGGCGCCGGCAGCAGGCCGCCCTGCGGCGGCGGGGCAGTGACCGGCTCGGCCACGGCGCGCTCGGCGTGGCGCTCGAAGGTGGCCGCGTCCATCAGCAGCGGCTGCAGCGCCGGCAAATGCTCGCGGGCGCGCGCCAGCATGGCCAGGCCCCAGGTGTCGATGTCGCCCCAGTAGGCGATGCGGCGCTGCTGCAGCCAGGGCGCACACAGCCAGGCCAGATTCAGCCCGGCCCCCAGCACCGCCACCGTGCCGGCCAGCGGGCGCGGCAGCAGGTGCAGGCAGCGTTCGTTTTCCACCAGCAGGATGCGCCCGGCCTGCACCGGCAGGGCGCGCTGGCGCAACTCGCTGGCCGCCACGCGCTGGCGCTCGAAGGGCAGCAGGCCCGGCGCCAGCGGGCACAGCAGCAGCCAGTGCTCGTCGCCCGCGCTGGCGCCCAGAAAGGCGCCCAGGCCCTGGCGGCTGGCCTCGCCGTCGAACAGCACGTCCAGCAGCGCGGTCAGCAAGCTGGCGTGGCGCTCGAAGAACTTGCTGTCGTTGCCCGCCACGGCCAGCGCGCGCAAGGGCCGGCCCTGGGCGCAGCCAGGGGCCAGTTGCAGCGCCAGGCAGGCGGCAGCCACGACCTGCTGCGTGGGCGTGTCGCGCCACAGCGCCGGGCGGCGCAGCAGCAGGCGGTGCAAGCGCGCATCGGTCTGCGCCAGCAGTTGCTGCAGCGCGCTCCAGTCGGCGCGCAGTTGCGCGTGGCCGGCGGGCCGCAGGGTCTCGATGGCGGCCAGCAGCTGCGAGGGGCGCGCCAGCTCCCACTGCAGCGGCAGCAGCACCGGCGCGGCGCCGGCCTGGTAGCGGCGCTCGCTCCATTGCAGCGCACCCAGGCCCTGCTGCGCGATGGCGCGCCAGGCCTGCAGGTGCTGGGCAATGGCCGGCCCGTCGTCGCGGAACTGGCGCGCGCTGGGCGCGCCGATGGACAGGCGCAGCGGCCAGGCGCTCCTGGCCTGCAGGATGTGCCGCTCGCGCCAGTCGGCGCGCTGCCACTGGCGCGCCAGATGTTCGGCCAGCGCCAGGGGCGATTTCATGCAGATGCTCCAAAATCAATAGCTTCTGGCGCTTGCTGGTCAACGGTTTCCAGCGTTTTTTGCATGAAACCCGCCGTGCTGGCGTGCTGCTGAGCGCGTGCGCCGATCTCCTGCCACGACAGGCTGGCCAGCAGCGCCTGGGCGCCGCGCCGCTGCACCAGCACGGCGCTTCTGGTGTGCTGGCGCAGCAGGCGCAGTTCCTTGTTGGGCGTGACGAACAGCGCGTGCAGGCCGAACTCGTGCAGCGCCTGGATGATGCGCGCGGCCACGGCCTGGGAGCTTTTGGAGAACGCCTCGTCCAGCACGATGGAGCCCATCAGCGGCAGGCTGCGCCCCGGCGGGCACAGCGCGTAGGACAGTGACGCGGTGAGCACGTAGCTGGCAATGATTTCCTTCTCGCCGCCACTGCCGCCCTGCGAGCCGGTGCGCCGCTCCAGCACCTGGCCGCTGGCGCGGTCGAGCACGTGTACGGCGAACTGCAGGCGGTAGCGCGCGTCCAGCAGCGCCTGGGCGGCCTTGGTGCGGCGGCTGGCGCCGGCGTGCTCGCGCAGCAGCTCCACCATGGCATGCAGGGCGCGAAAGTGCGCTTGGCCGCCGTCGTCGATGTGGCGGTCGCTGCGCAGCTTGCGCAGGCAGCGCTCCAGCTCCTGCAGGCTGGGGTGAACGATGGGCTGCGGGTGCAGCTGCAGGTAGCGCCCGCTGTGGAAGTCCACCCGCGCCAGCGTCTGGTTGAGCTGCGCCAGGCGCTCGACGATCACGTCCACCTGCGCGTCGATGCCGCCCAGCAGCGTGCTGACGCCCTGGTCGGACGCCTGGTTCAGATAGTCCTGGAAGCGCTGGCGCTTTTCGGGCAGGGCTTCTTCCTCCAGCGACTGCAGGCGCTGCAGGTAGGGCGCCAGCGCCGGCACCTCCTGCGGCTGGTCGGCCAGCGCGCCACGGTCTTCTTTTTGCGCGCGCGCCATCTGGCGAATGATGTCCTTGTGCAGCTCGGCCAGGCGGCGCTGCTGCTGCGCCAGTTGCTCGGCGGCGCGCTGCTGGGCCTGGCGTTCCTGCTCCTGCAGCTGCTCGCAGTCCGGTGTGATGCGCAGCCAGCGGCGCAGCGCAGCGTCCTGCTGCGCCGTGGGCTCGTCGCCCGGCACGCGGGCGGCGCAGCGCTCGTGCTGCAGGTGCGCCTGGCGCAGCTCCAGTTGCTGCGCGGCCTGGCGCTGGTCGAGCTGGCGGCGCGCCTCCTCCAGCGCGGCGCGCACCTGGGCCGCCTGTTCGTGGCGCGCCTGCGCCTGGGCGGTGTCGGACTGCGGGTCGAGCAGCGCAGCCAGCCGCGCCTGCGTCACCGCCGCCTGCTGCTGCACGCCGGCCACGTCCAGCGCATCGAAGCGCAATGCCTGCAGGCTGGCCCACAACTGGCGCTGCTGAGCGGCCTCGGCCTGGCTTTGCAATGCTTCTTTCTTGATAGCTGTCAGCGCTTGCCAGGACTGGGTTTGCGCCTGAATTTGTTCATGCAACTGCGCCAGCCGGTCGCGGTTGTCGAAGCCGGTCATCCAGTCCTGGTCGAGGCGCTTGTGGTCGTGCTTGTCGAAGTGCAGCGCGCGGCCCGACATCAAGCCCTGCGCCGTCATGGTGTGCGGCGTGGCGCGCAGCGCCTCGGGGCTGTCCACGCAGTGGCGATCAAGCTCGGTCAGCAACTGGCGCAGCGCGCCCTGGAGCGCGTGGGCCTTGAGCTGCAGCCGTGCGGCAAAGCCGTCGTCCCAGAACACGGGTGGCTGCGCCGGCGTGCGCGCCTCCAGTAGGCGCACGTGCAAATGGTTGTGGCGCTGGTTTACCCAGGCCAGCGCCCGGTCGATGGCCTGCGGCGGCACCAGGATGCGCAGGCGCTGGCTGCCCAGGGCGCGCTCGATGGCGCCGCGCCAGGCGCGTTCGGCAGCCGGCACTTCGATCAGTTCGGCGACGAAGGGCAGCGCATCCTCGGCCAGCGCCAGCTCGGCGGCGAGCTGGGCGCGGTATTGCTGGAACTGCGGCGGTACGTTGGAGCCGGGGCGCTGGCGCACGGCCTGCTCCTGCTCGCGCAGCGCCTGCAGGGTGGCGCGCTGCTGATGCTCCTGGGCAATGGCGTCTTCGGCGGCGGCCTGCAGGGCCTGCTGGCGCGCGTCCAATTGCGCCAGCGCCGGCGCAGCTTGCGCCTGGTGCGCGGCCAGCGCGGCGGCGCTCAAGGCTTCGGGCCAGTCCAGCTGCAGCTGGCGCGCCAGTTGCCGGTATTGCTGCACGTGGCTCTGGCGCTCGGCCAGCAGTCTTTGCTGCGCGGCCAGCTCGCGGCGCAGGTCTTCGATGCCGGCGCCGCCGGCGCCCAGGTACAGCGCCAGCAGCTCCTGCTCCTGCTGGCGCGCGGCGTCGATCTGCTGCTGCGCGCTGTCCAGCTGCGCCTGCAGCGCCTGCAAGGCCGCATCCAGCGCGGCGGCGCGCGCGCCCCACAGCCGCACGCCCTGGCGCGCGAACCAGGGCGCAATCAGCGCCTGCAAGTCCTGCTGCTCGGCCACGGCGGCGGACTGCGCGGCTTCGCTGGCAGCCAATTCGCGCAGCGGCAGCAGCGCCAGGTATTGCCGGTTGGCCACGTCCAGCTCGGCGTGGATGGCGGCCAGTTCGTCGAAGCTGGCCGCCACCTTGAGCGCGTCATCGAAGGCGCTGTGGTCGTCGAGCACCAGTTCGCGGAAGATCTCGTCGATGCTGTTGAGCTGCTTCAAGCCCGCCGCGCGGTTGAGCAGGGTGAAGGCGTTGGCGCCGACCTCGAAGAAGCGCTGCACCCGCGCCAGGTAGGCGCTCTTGCTGCTGAACATCTGCAGCCCGTCGCTGGATTTTTCCAGCCGGGCCAGCGCCCGCACGCCGCCGCCGTGGTGCTCCTCCAGCCAGGCGTCCAGCCCGTGGCCGGCGCCGCGCGCAAAGAACCAGCGCTTGTTCATCTCGGCCGCGCTGCTGGCGCTGCCATCGAACCACAGCAGCGCGCCCAGGGTCAGCTCGTCGCGCTGACTGCCGTCGCCCTCGCCGGCACGGCCTTCGCGCACGAACTGCGCCGCCAGCCCCGTCACGCAGCGCCCGGGGCGCGCCACCGGTGCGCCGCCGTCGCTGGCCAGGCCCTGGCCGCTGGCGCCGCGCACGTAGCTGGCCAGGTCGCGGTCGCTCTCGTGCCCGCCGGTCGAGGCCAGGTTGTAGCGCGGGTGCTGGCACAGCAGCGTCATCAGCGCGTCGATCAGCGTGGTCTTGCCGCTGCCGGTGGCGCCCAGGATGGCCGTGTTGCCGGCATCGAACTCGGCGCGGTGGCGGCCCGAGAAGGCGCCCCAGTTGTACAGGTGCAGGGCGTGCAGGCGGTAGCTGGAAGGGGTCATCCTCAATCGGGCTGCAGCAGGGCGTTGACCTGCTGGCGCAGGGTGGGCAAACGGGTTTGCACCACATCCCACACCAGCCTGTCATCCACCTGGGCGTAGCCGTGGATCAGCAGGTTGCGAAAGGCAATGATGCGGCGATATTCACTGATGCCTTCCACCAGGGCGCCGTTGCGCCTGGCCAACTGCGCCAACGCTTCGCCGATGATCTCGAACTGCCGTTCCGCCGCAGCGCGGAGCATGGCGTTGGCCTCGTAGTCCTGCCACGTCTTGCCCTGCACGAACTCGGCCAGCAGCCCGCTGGCGTATTGAATGTCATACAGGTATTTGGCGTGCTCAAGCTGCATACAGGGGCGCGCGGCTGGCTTCGACGGATTGGCGGAAATAGGGGTTGCGAATGGCACTGTCCACCACCAGATCGACGGGCTTGTGCAACAGGGATTGCAGGGCGCTCAGCAGGCCGAAGTAGGCGTCGGCATAGCCTTCTTTCATGGGCTCGAACTCCACCAGCAGGTCGATATCGCTGCCGGCGTGCGCGGTGCCGGTTGCCGCAGAGCCGAACACATCCAGGCGCCGTACGCGGTAGCGGCGGCACAGGGCAGACAGTTCGGGCTTGAGGGCTTGCAGGTCAGCGGCCATGGTCGCCGTGATTATGGGATGTGCGACTGCGGCGCTGCCAGAGCTGCCGCAGGCGTCTTGCCCGGTGCTCATGATGCTCTGGATGCTCCCGCCTGCCCCAGCTCCCGCAAATGCACCAGCAGCGCCTGCAGGTTCTCCGGGTTTGCCAGATGCACGATCATGGGGCGGATGGTGAGCTGATCCTGGGCATCCACCTCGGATACCACGCCATGCGCGCGCAGCTTGTCCAGCAGCTCCAGCAGGCGCTTGCGGTCTTGCATGTCGCTGCCGGTGGCGCCCAGGTAGATCTCCAGCTGGGCCAGCAGGCCGTCCAGGCCCAGCCGCACCGCCACGCCCAGGCCGCCCTCCTGCTCGCGCTGCAGGAATTCGCGGCGCAGCACGGCCAGCAGCAGCGACTGCTCCAACGTCAGGCGCTGGCGGCGCACCAGCGGGTGCGTCCACTCGTCCTCCTGGGCATCGTCGGCCTGCCAGCCGGGCGCCACGGCCACATAGGCCAGGCCGCGCAGGTCGTCCACGCGCACCTGCAGATCCAGCGGCTCCAGCAGCGCATCGACACGCGCCGTGTTGCTGGCAATCTGGCGAAACAGCTGCGGCTTGGCGGCCTGCTCCAGCAGGCCCGCTTTCAAAAGCTCCTGCAGGGCGCGGCGCAGGGGCTGGGGGTGGCGGGCGCCGGCGCGGCGCGGGGCTGCGGTGCGGGTTCACCGTCGTCGGCGGCGGCGGCGCTGGGCCGGAGCGCGGCGGCCCATTGGTCGAAGAGGTCGGAAGAAGCGGGCATGTGCAATTGGGAGCAGAACTGCTTGCATCATTGGCTCTTCAGGCTTCAGGCCACCAGCGCCTTGAAATCCTTGAGCAGCAGGAACAGATGATGGTAGGAGTCTGTCGGACTGGGCTCGAACTCCCAGCCCTCGTACCAGCGCCGGGCGGCTCCGTCCTTGGCGTGTACCAGCAGGTAGCGGATGCCGGCAATGTCGGCCGCCTGCGCCGTGCGCAGCAGGGCGTCCCTGAGCAGCGCCCGTCCCAGGCCCTGGCGTTGATGCGCAAGGTCGATGGCCAGCCGCGCCAACAACATCACCGGCACCGGGTGGCGCGCCATGCCTTGCATGACCCGCTGTGGTGCCACCTGCGGCTGTACGCTGCCAACGCTCAGGCTGTAGAAGCCGACCACCACGTCCTGCTGGCAGCAGACGTAGGTCTGGGCGTTGTGGGCTTTCTGGTTGACCAGCGCGTAGCGTTGCAGAAACTGGTTCAACGCCGGCTGGCCGCAGTCAAAGCCTTCAGTCCGGTCGCTGGCAGCCAGCTTGCGGATGGCCGTGTAGCGCTGGCTCAACCGAGGAATCCTGACTCGCGCAGCAACGCTTGCAGGCGCGGCTTGTGCTGTACCGGGCGATCGAGGGCGGCTTCGAACGCCTGCCACTGCGCCTCGTCGAGCAGAAACTGGCGCCGATCGGCCAGCGTCTGCGCCGCTGCCGTGAGGCCGGCGTCGAGCAGGAATTCGCTGACGTTCTTATGGCTGGCGCGCGCGGCTTCCTGCAGCAGCTGTTTGGCAGGCCCGCTGGTGCGGACGTCGATGCGCTCGGTCTTGGCGAGGGATGGACTGTTCATGGGCTGCTCCCTGGCTAAAAAATCTCACAAATGTCCGGATAACGTACGGCTGCCATGTGAAAAATTCAATTTATCCCGCCACGGAGAATGTGCCGATAAGCCTTGCCATGCTGGAGCAGGGACACCCGCGTGGCGGTACTGGTGGACTGTGGCAAAACCAACCGGCGCATCGCCAAGATCTGCGCACGCCCAGGCCCGTCATGCGTCACACAGGGCCTGATTCTGGCAACAACAGCCCTTCATCGAGCAAGGCCTGCACGATGTCGGCCTGGCGCTGGTCGCGGCGGCGCTTGGCGGGCGGGCGGTGCGGCGCCTCGGCGGCCATCCAGCGCTTGAAGGCGATGAAATCGCCCGGCGCCACAGTCCGCATATAGGCCATTTTTCCATTGGCGCCCATGACGATCTGCTCGAATGCCGGTGCCTGGGCCAGGCGGTTGGCTCGCAGGGCTTGCACGGGCCATAGATCATCCTCGTCGGCAGAGAACCGGAAAGGGTGGGGATCATCGCCCTGTGCCATGCGGCGCAGAAAGTCCACCTCGAAGCCCCTGTCGTTGATGGCCGTCTCGTTCTGCCCTGCCTTGCGCTGAAAGCTCTTGTCCGCGCGCTGCAGCACGCCCAGCATGGACACCCCGGTTTTTTGCAGGTCGGTCAGAAAACGCACCCGCTTGCGTGCGTCCCATAGCAAATCCACATCCTGCGTCGCCAGGGCACCCTGGACGATGCGCACCCCTGCAGCAGCTTCGTAGGCGTACAGGGCATGGGTACCGACCACGATGAAATGCGCGCCCAGGCCCGCGTCGTGCAGGGCCTGCAGCACGGCAATCACGGTCGCCGGCACCCTGCCTGCCTTGACGGCCTTGTTCATGCGCTCGGCTTCGCGCAAGGCATCGTTCAGAGAGCGCAGCCGCTCCTGCACGGCTTGCTTGCGTTCGGTGAATTCGGCATACACCTGTTGCGTTTCGGCATTGCGCGGGCCGATGCGGTGCTGGCCGTTGTTTCTGTCGGTGCGCACCAGGTATTCGTACACCCCCTGGCGCTTCCAGTACATCCCTCCCTGAAAGCGTTCACCTTCGCGCCGCACGCGGGCATGCTCCTCGAACACGGTACAGGCGTCGATGGCCTGACGCACAGCGTTGTCGGGCAAGGCGATGAAATCCATTGGCCGTATAGTAATTAGAAATTGAAATTCATACGGCCAATTTCACCTCGGTCCATGTGGCCACAGTGATACGCAGCCGCTGCGGGCTTGACGAGCATCAGCCCGGTCTTGCCTGCAGCCCTTCCACCGCCACCTCCACCCTCGGCACCACAAACCGCCACGCTCGCCCATCCGCGCCCTCAAGCTCGACCTGCTCGACCTCCAGCCCCTGCACGTCGCCCCCGCCCTCACCCGCCCAGGCCAGCCACTGCGCCAGCGTCTCCAGATCGTGCTCGCCCGGCGGCAGGGCGCGGGCCAGTTCGGCCAGGCTCAAAGGTCGGCCGCGCGCTTCCAGCAGCGCCAGCGTGTCCCGGCGCAGCGCCTCAGTATCCAGCCCCTCGAAGGCCTGCCAGAACTCGGCGTCCATGTCGGCCAGTTGCGCGTATTGGTGGGTCAGCAGCAGTTCGGCGGCGCTCTCGCCATCGAGCGACTTGGCGCGCAGGCGCTCGATCAGCGGCAGGTTGGCCAGCGAGATCGACAGCGGCAGCAGCGGCGCCGGGCTGCGGCGCGTGGCCTGGCGGCTCCAGTCGATGGCCAGGGCCTGGCTCAGGATGTCGCCCAGCAATTGGCCGACGCGCTGGTTCTCCGCCGCCTGGCCGGTCTTCATGAACTGCGCCACCTCGCGCTCGCTGCGCGCGCGCACGTCCTGCACCAGCTTGGCTTCCTTGATGAGCTGGGGCACCAGCAGGCGCAGTTCGCTGCGCTGCAAATCGTCCAGCGCCTGCCCGGCCAGCAGGTGCTGGTCGATGGCGCGGATGTGCGCGCGCATGTCGGCCAGCTCGGCCCGGTCGTCGAGCTGCTGCTGGAAGCTCTCGAACACCCGGCCCTCCTGCGTGTGCAAGAGCGCGGCGTGGCCACCCAGCAGCTGGTCGATCACGGCGCCGCGATGCTGCTGCGCGCTCAGGATGGCCTGGCGCAGCGCGCGGTCGGCCTCGCGCCAGGAGTCCTCCACGCGGCGAAAGTCCGCCCGCAGGCTGCTGGCCAGGGTATAGACCTCGCGTATGCCTTCGATGACTTGCGCCGGTGCCAGCGGCTGCACGCGCCCGGCGCGCACGTCGTCGATTTGCTGGCGCAGCTCGGCCAGGCGCCGCTCCAGGTGCGCGGCGCGGCGCTCGGGGTCGGGGTCGAGCGCAGTGGCCAGGTTGTCGATCTCGCGCTGCACCGTCGCCAGGCGCGAGGCGGTGGAGGTCATCATGCGGCTGTCGAGCTGGGCCACGAAGCGCAGCGCGGTCTTGAGCGCGTCGGTCTCGAAGATGCGACCTTCGCGCTCGGTGATGAGGGCGCGGCGGATCCACTCACGCAGTTCGCGCCGGGCCTGGGCGGCGGTGTCGGTCGGGTCGATCTCGAAGTCGCTGTCGTTGGCGTGCGCGGCCAGCATGTCGGCCAGCGCCTGCACCGCCGCATCGAACGGCACGCCACCGGGCTGGTGCTCCAGCAGCGCCTCCAGGCAACTGAGCATGAGCGGCGCGCGGCGCGAGGCCAGCAGCAGCCAGGCCGGGTGCTGGCGGCGGGCGAGGAGGTATTTTTGCGTGCGCTGCTGGTTCAGACTGGTCATGGCGGCGATCGATGGGCGCGTCAGGCGCAGGGCAGGGCGATCGCATCTAAATGCATAGCTCCATGACCCGCTCCAAGTAGGTCAAGTCCCAGCCCGCGCGTTTGCGCTTGGCCTTGAGTCCGGCCTTCACGCTGGTGTCGGCTTGCAGCATCTGCTGGGCTATGCGCCTGAGCAGCGCTTGGTTGTGCGCAGCGTGGTCTTTCTGGCTCAGACCGCTGTCGTCGCCCATGCCCACATCCAGGCTCCAGTGCAGCTGGTTTTCCACGCTCCAGTGCCCCCGGATGTATTGCGCCATTTGCTGGGCGCTGGTGTGTGCGCTCAGGCTGCTGAGGTAGTAGCTGGTTTGTTCGCCGACTCGCTCTTGGCCTGGCAGTTGGCGCGTGCGCACCACGCGCACCACGCTTTGCAGCTGGGGCCAGTGCTGGGCCGCACGCTGCAGCGCCGGCGGCAGTGCCGACACCTGGTACTTGCGCGTCTCGATGCGCCCGTGGCCTTTGTCTGAGTCACTGAACGTTTGCTGGCCCCTGTCAGCTTCAGCGCTTTCAAAGTGTTTCTTGCACACGTTGAACATGTGCCGCTGATTGCCCTTGAGGCTGAGCACGTAGTGGGCACCTTGGTCGGCGATTTGCTTGGCAATGGCTTTTTGGCAGCCCATGGCATCGATGGTGATGGTGCACCCACCAATGTCCAACAACTTGAGCAACTCAGGAATGGCCGTGATCTCGTTGCTCTTGCCATCGACCTTGCGCTGGCCCAGCAGCAAGCGCTGCTCAGATGCCCAGGCGCTGACCAAATGCAAACTGTGGTGCGCACCCTTGCCCTTGCGGTGGGCGCTGCGCACGCTCTTGCCATCGATGGCCACATGGCCCGAGGCGCTCGCAGACATACCCTTGAGCCATTGCTGCAAGACCTGTTCGAGTGCATGTGGATCCAGGCGGCGAAAGACCCGCGCGAAGGTGTCGTGCGAGGCAATGCCGCAGGGCAGGCGCAAAAAGCGTTGCAGCCAGGCCTGGTGGGCCTGGGCAAACTCCACCGTCTCGATCCAGTTGTCTGCTCCGGCGACAGTAGCGCACAGGGCGATAGCCAGCAAGTCGATGAGCTCATGGCGGCGGGTGCGCTGCACACGGGGATCGGGAATTTGTTGGAGCAGTTGCAGCAGGCTCAAGGTCGCATCCGGTTGGCTTTAGGAGCCTGCACTTTGCATCAAGATTGGCTCAAAATTTAGATGCGATCGCCCTGAGGCGCAGGGTGTTCCGCTTCTTTTTATATAGCTGTTAGCGCTTGACAGTATTGGGTTTGAGGCTGATTTCATACAAAATACAGGGCTGCAATGCGGGTTGTGGCGCACGCCCGCCCCTGGTCGGCATGGCTGTCTATGATGACCAGTTTTGCCGCCGCCCCGCCCACCGTGAACCTGCCCCCGACGACGCAACCGACCGCTCTGCCGGCCACGGCGCCTATCTGGCCCAGGCCCTGCGCGAGCAGCGCATCAGCATCCGCGGCGCGCGCACGCACAACCTGAAGAACATCGACCTGGACATCCCGCGCAACCGGCTGGTGGTCATCACCGGGCTGTCCGGCTCGGGCAAGTCCAGCCTGGCCTTCGACACGCTGTACGCCGAGGGCCAGCGGCGCTATGTGGAGAGTCTGTCGAGCTATGCGCGCCAGTTCCTGGGCCGGCTGGACAAGCCCGATGTCGATCTGATCGAAGGCCTGTCGCCGGCCATTGCCATCGAGCAAAAAGCCACCAGCCACAACCCGCGCTCCACCGTGGGCACGGTGACCGAGGTACACGACTACCTGCGCCTGCTGTACGCCCGCGCCGGCACGCCCTATTGCCCCGAGCATGGCCTGCCACTGTCGGCGCAGACCGTCAGCCAGATGGTGGACGCCGTGCTGGCGCTGCCGCCGGACACGCGGCTGGTGCTGCTGGCGCCGCTGGCGCGCCAGAAAAAAGGCGAGTTCACCGAAGTGCTGGCGCAGATGCAGCAGCTGGGCTATGTGCGCTTTCGCATCGACGGGCAGATCGTCGAAGCCGAGAACCTGCCACCGCTGAAAAAGACCGAGAAGCACGACATCGATGTCGTTATCGACCGCCTCAAGGTGCGCCCCGACGCACGCCAGCGCCTGGCCGAGAGCATCGAGGCGGTGCTGCGCGTGGGCGCAGCCGAAGGCGCCGGGCGCGTGCTGGCGCTGGAGATGGACTCAGGCGCCGAGCATCTGTTTTCCAGCCGCTTTGCCTGCCCGGTGTGCAGCTACGCGCTGGCGGAGCTGGAGCCACGGCTGTTTTCCTTCAACTCGCCCTCGGGCGCCTGCCCGCGCTGCGACGGCATCGGCGAGGTGGAGGTGTTCGACCCGGCGCGCATCGTCGCCCACCCTGAACTGAGCCTGGCCGGCGGCGCGATTCGCGGCTGGGATCGGCGCAACGCCCATTACTTCGCCATGATCGAGAGCCTGGCGGCGCACTACGGCTTCGACGCGCAGGCGCCTTTCGAGCAGTTGCCGCAGGACGTGCAACAGGTGCTGCTGCACGGCTCGGGCGAGCAGGAGATTGCCTTCTCCTACGTGCTGGGCAGCGGCGAGCGCAAGGGTGAGGCCATCGTCAAGCACCACCCCTTCGAGGGCATCGTCCCCAACATGGAGCGGCGCTGGCGCGATACCGACTCCGCCACGGTGCGCGAGGAGCTGGCGCGCTATCGCCAGTGCCAGCCCTGCCCGGCCTGCGCGGGTGCGCGCCTCAGGCCCGAGGCGCGCGCCGTCAAGGTGGGCGAGGGCGGCGCGGCCCTGGCCATCCACGAGATCAGCACGTACACGCTGGCCGATGCGCTGGCCTGGTTCGAGCAGTTGCAACTGCCCGGCGCCAAGGCCGAGATTGCCGCGCGCATCGTGCGCGAGATCGCCGCGCGCCTGACTTTCCTCAACGATGTCGGCCTGTCCTACCTGAGCCTGGCGCGCAGCGCCGACACCCTGAGCGGCGGCGAGGCCCAGCGCATCCGCCTGGCCAGCCAGATCGGCAGCGGCCTCACGGGCGTCATGTACGTGCTCGACGAGCCCAGCATCGGCTTGCACCAGCGCGACAACGACCGGCTGATCGCCACACTCACGCGGCTGCGCGATATTGGCAACAGCGTGCTGGTGGTCGAGCACGACGAGGACATGATCCGCGCCGCCGACCACGTGATCGACATGGGGCCGGGCGCGGGCGTACACGGCGGGCGCGTCATGGCGCAGGGCACGGCGGCCGATCTGGCCGCCAGCGCGCAATCGCTGACCGGCCAGTACCTGTCGGGCCAGAAAAAATCGCCGTGCCAGCGCGGCGCACGCCCTGGCTGCCGGTGGTCGCTGAAGGTCAGGATGCGGCACCCGCCAAGCCGAAAAAATCGCGCTTCCCCGAAACCGCCGCCAGCCAGCGCCGCCAGCAGCGCCTGGCCGAGCACCGCGCCACGCAGGGCAGCCTGCAGGCGCTGCGCGTGCTGGGCGCGCGCGGGCACAACCTGCAGGACGTGAGCGTGTCCTTCCCCGTCGGCCTGCTGACCTGCGTCACCGGCGTATCCGGCTCGGGCAAGAGCACGCTGGTCAACGACACCCTGCTCAAGGCCGTGGCGCGCCAGCTCTACCGCGCGCACGACGAGCCGGCCGAGCATGACGCCATCGAGGGCATCGAATACTTCGACAAGGTCATCAACGTCGATCAGTCGCCTATAGGCCGCACGCCGCGCAGCAACCCGGCGACCTACACGGGGCTGTTCACGCCGATCCGCGAATTGATGGCCGAAACCACCACGGCGCGCGAGCGCGGCTATGGGCCGGGGCGGTTTTCCTTCAACGTGGCGCAAGCGTCAGGCGGCGGGCGCTGCGAGGCTTGCCAGGGCGACGGCGTGGTCAAGGTGGAGATGCACTTTCTGCCCGACGTCTATGTGCCCTGCGACGTGTGCCACGGCCAGCGCTACAACCGCGAGACGCTGGAAGTCCACTGGAAGGGGCGCAACATCGCGCAGATCCTCGACCTGACGGTGGAGGACGCCTACTTGCTGTTCAAGGACGTGCCGACGATCTCGCGCAAGCTGCAGACGCTGCTGGAAGTCGGCCTGTCGTACATCCGCCTGGGCCAGAGCGCCACCACGCTGTCGGGCGGCGAGGCGCAGCGCGTGAAGCTCGCGCAGGAACTCTCGCGCCGCGATACCGGGCGCACGCTCTACATCCTGGACGAGCCGACGACCGGCCTGCACTTTGCCGATGTCGATCTGCTCTTGCAGGTGCTCACGCGCCTGCGCGACGCAGGCAACACGCTGGTCGTGATCGAGCACAACCTGGACGTCATCAAGACGGCGGACTGGGTCATCGACATGGGGCCGCAGGGCGGCGCAGGCGGCGGGCGCGTGGTGGCGCAAGGGACGCCCGAGGAGGTGGCGGCGAATCCGGCCAGCCATACGGGGGCGTATTTGCGGCGGTATTTGACAGCCTCTGGGCGGCCTGCAGCCCGCTGATGATTTTTTGAGCTGCCTATGGGGCAGGAAACAAACACCGCCACCTGATGCCTCCGCCCGTGCTTTTCCGAGCTGCCTATGCGGCAGGAAACAGCGCCTGGGCATTTCCGGCGCGGGCCTGCGCTTTCTGAGCTGCCTATGCGGCAGGAAACGATGTCGTGCATCACGCCGACGATGGCGGATTTTTCTGAGCTGCCTATGCGGCAGGAAACAAAACCTGTGCGCCGCAGCTCGGGCATTTCTCTTTCTGAGCTGCCTATGCGGCAGGAAACACGCACTCGACGTGGCCATGGGTGATGCTGACTTTCTGAGCTGCCTATGCGGCAGGAAACACCACCTGGCCACGGGCAGGCTCGATTGGCAATTTCTGAGCTGCCTATGCGGCAGGAAACACGGCACCCACCACCTACCCCGCCCGGCTGCTTTTCTGAGCTGCCTATGCGGCAGGAAACGTGCCACCCGTGCCAGCAGTGTGCCGAGGACATTTCTGAGCTGCCTATGCGGCAGGAAACCGCGACTACGTGGAGCGCCCAGGCTTTGACCGTTTCTGAGCTGCCTATGCGGCAGGAAACAGGGCGCTGGCTCAATTGCAAAAAGCCATCAATTTCTGAGCTGCCTATGCGGCAGGAAACCCCGCCGGGCTGCGGAGCGCATGGCTGCCGATTTTCTGAGCTGCCTATGCGGCAGGAAACGCTGCCTGGGCGGCCACGGTGGTGCTGATGCTTTTCTGAGCTGCCTATGCGGCAGGAAACTACTCCAATGCGCCGACGATGGCCTGCTGGGCTTTCTGAGCTGCCTATGCGGCAGGAAACGCCTCGTCTTGCGCGTCTTTGGGACTGGTGTCTTTCTGAGCTGCCTATGCGGCAGGAAACGCGACATATACGCCACCCACGGATGCCCCTCTTTTCTGAGCTGCCTATGCGGCAGGAAACAGCGCCAATGCCGCAGAGGCCAGCCGCGTACTTTTCTGAGCTGCCTATGCGGCAGGAAACGCATCGATAGATTCATGCAGCGGCATTGCATTTTTCTGAGCTGCCTATGCGGCAGGAAACTTCACCTTCACCGAGCCTTTCGCCTGGGGTGATTTCTGAGCTGCCTATGCGGCAGGAAACTTCATTCCGCGTTTGATTCCGCTGCAGGAACTTTTCTGAGCTGCCTATGCGGCAGGAAACCTGAGACTGCTCCAGCTGTGTCTGCTCCTGCATTTCTGAGCTGCCTATGCGGCAGGAAACTCGAGATCGGCCAGGAACTCGCCGCCATCGGTTTTCTGAGCTGCCTATGCGGCAGGAAACGGCATCAGAGTTCTCCTGGGTGGCGGCGGCGTTTTCTGAGCTGCCTATGCGGCAGGAAACGCGAACTTAACAGATGCAAGCTCTTGTTTTTAAAAGAAAAAAGGACTTACTCGTCCCTGCGGCCCAATTTTCCCCTCTACACGCAAGTCATTGATTCACAATGAAATTTTCCAACCAAGAAAAAAAGGGTCAGAACCAGGGGATGCTCGCCAGAGGCCCCAATCCATAAGCATTGAACTCTCCAGTCACAGGGCTGGCAAGCAATGGCTTGTGCTCCAGGAACAGACAGAACGGATGACCCGTGCTGGCACTTCGCAGTTGGACGTATGGCAAATCTGGTCTGCGCTGCACGCTGTCGGGGATGACGGCAGCAGCCTGGGCGGCAGTCTCACCCTTGCGCTGCATGCGACGGCGGCGCAAGCGTTCGGCACTGGTCTTGAACTGGCGGCGTACCACCAGCCGGTGTGGTGCATCCGGCGGTGCATCTGCTGCAGGCGACAGCCGCACATGGTCACTCATGCCCTGTAGCCACGGCTGTGCCATCAGGGCCTGCAGCGCCAAGGCTGTACCGTGCAGACGCAATACCTTGCCCAACGAGCGCTGTTGCCGGGGTGCATCCACATGCTCCGGAAAGCTCACCCCGATGCTGCCGCTGGCACGCTGTACCAGTGCGCGGTGCAGCTTGGCCACCAAAGCTCCCATCAGGTGTGCCTGACTGAACTCGGGGTCTGGCAGCAGACAGATGTCAATGTAGTGCGTAGTCATTGCTGCGTCCTTGCTCAACTGGCATCACCAAACACACCCCCCGAATGAGCACAGCCATCACGAAATGCTGCTGTTCCACGGGTGGCGCCTGATCCTTGAGCAACCAGTTATCCAGCAAGGTGTAGAAGTCCATTTTCTGCTTGGGCTGGCGGTAGGCTCGGCCCTGGGTCGTGACAGAACCGTAGGGCTCCACGGCGATCGGCCCCAATGATTCGGCTCCCTCGTACCAGGTGTCGATGGTGCGTAGCGCATTGCCGATCTTTTGCGAATGGATGGCTGCGGCGCCGCCCACCTGGTAGAGCGTCTTGCTCTTGCCGGCTGCCCCCTTGTCAAGAATGAGCTCCTGCGAGGGGAAGACTTCTTGGCCCGCTCCTTGGCGCACAAAAGCAGTGACTCGCAGCAACACATGGCCCGATCCTGCCAATCCACCAGCGATGACCTGACCTAGCTCCTCCAAGCCTTTTGCTTCGTTATTGATAGCTAGCAGCGTACGTGTATCAAGGGATAGGGCATCAAAATCCCACGTTTTTACAGAACCGCCACCCTGCATCTGCTCAACCGTCACGGCCACGCTTTCGGCGCCCAGGCGGTTACGCCACAAAAAGCGGCCATTGGCCAAGTTGGCGGCATAGCGGCGGGCAAGCTCGGCGAAGCCATGCTGCTGCACATAGCCCTGCACAGTGGCCAGCAGTTTGGCTCGATATGGAGCGCTGTTACAGGCCGATGGCGTACCTGTGCCGCCAAGCACACGAAGGGTGAACTGCACTTTGAGGGTATCCGCTTGCGCAGGCAATGCGGCGATATCGACTGTTTGCAAGTTGGGATTTTCGATGGCTGCGTCCAACTTGACTGGATCCTGATCCTTGGCTTTGAGTCGGTTGCTGATAGTGCCGCGCACGGATTTCGTCTGGACGCTGAGAGGCTGCCAACTGTGCGATTGGGCACGGTCTTCCCAGCGGCCCGCATAAAGCACGGCATCTGAGGGGTCGAGCTTGCGCTCGAAAGCCAATACAGAGGCAGTGGTAAGTTTGTCGCTCATGGTCGTAGTCTTTCAATGAATAAATGGTTCAATCAATCAGCCAGCGAACAGCAAGCAAAGACGGATTCAGGTGTAGTGGTAGATATCGTCATCGTCATCCGCAAGGGACAACCAATTTTCCGGAGTGACTGCCTCATCCGCCACCGGTGCCGGGTAGCCGCTGCGGCAGCGGTACAGGCCAAGCGTTGCGTCGGTTTCAGGGCGCCACAGCAAATGCTCCAGGCTATGCAGCCGATGTGGGCTGATCCATTGGCCGAATGAATAGACCGACTCCACAAAGCGCAGCGGCAGCGCTGTATCACGGGCGTTGCGGACTTGGCCTGCCGCGTGGGCTGAAGTCTCCAGCGCCGCATAGCCGACAGAAATGGGCACCACCCAACCGCTGCCCTTGGGACGCAGCGGGTCTTCCCACAGCACTTTGCCGTCGGGTGGTGGCTGGCCCGCCTCGTCGGTCATGGGCTGGTAGTTGAAGCGCGCGGCATGCAGCCAGGCGTCCAGCAGCGTGGCCTCGGGGCGACTGGCGCGCAGGTGTTGCAGACGGTGGGCCAGCACGTCATCGCGTCCGACCAAGGCAAAGCCCGGCAGCCACTGCCGGCGCCAGCGCTGGAACTGGCTGGCAGCGGCCTGTGGGTCTTGCGCGACGATGGCCAGCCATGGGCGTACGCGCCGCCCCGGCATGGGGCGAGGTGGCAGCACACTGCCACCGGCTACCCGCATGGCAGCCAGTACATCGCCGGCGCGGTGGGCCCACTCGGCCAGTTGAGTCTCATTGCCGGGCACCAATGCAGCCGGTGCATCGCGAGCACGCTTTTCAGCCACGGCCAGCACCAGTGTCAGCTGCAGGTGCATACGGCCTTCTTCGACGATGGCGGCGGTGTTGCCGTCCTTGCCAACTGGATTGCGCGTGAGGTTGAAGCTACGCACATACCCCCGGGTCACCTGCTCTTGATGGTCATGGCAGATCACACCCACGCCCTGCAATTGCAGCGGCACACCTGCCTGCGTGAGCTTGCGCTCCAGCGCCCACATCAGTCCCGTGAAGGCGGTGATCGATGGAAAGCCGTGCGTGAGCGGGCTGCCGATGGCATTGGCGTTCTGGATGTGCAGATGCGGCAGCACGAGAATGGCCTGGCTCATACCTGTGCCTCCTTGCGCGCTGCGCGGATATGACTGCGCCGCTCGCGAAGTTGCTGGGTGAAGCCGTCCTCGTCGGTCAACAGTTCGTGCTTCCAGGCGCGCAGCTCGATATCGCCCAGATGCAGCTGGCCTTCCAACTGGGCATTGAGCCAGTTGCCGAAACGCTTGCCGATGGCATCGGGCCAGTCCATGGCGAGCCATTCTTGGGCAAACTCTTCCTCTTCGGGCAGCTCTGCACGCAGCGGGTCGAGCCAGAGCTTTTCTTCACGGCTCAGGTCGGCAAAGCGAGTCTCGGTGCTCCATCCGGGGGCAGGGCCTGCTCCAGCTCCGCCGCCATGGCCACCAGTTCGCCGAGCAGCACGCTCACCCATTCGTCACGCTGCTGGCGGGTGCGCTGATTGGCCACCGGGTCGGACTCCAGCAGTTGGCGCAAGGCACGCAATGCCTGGCGCACTGCAGGGCGCGCGCCGAACAGGCGCTGAAATATCGAATCTGCGTTGACCGGCAACCGTAATCCATCAGGGCGCCATTGCGGTGGCAAGGATGACAGCAAGTAGTTCATGCCCCTGCGCTCGCTATTGAGCTGGCTGATGTTTTGCGGCTTGGTACCACCCATGTTCTGTACCGCCAATGCAGGGTAGTCGTGGAACTCGCCGTCGTGCCACCTGCGTTCTTTTCTGGCTATGCGCGCTGCCTTGTTGGCCGCCCCAAAACGATCCTCCTGTATCTGAGCGTGGACTGCATGGGCCAGCGAGGTGGCGTACAGCGGGGCCAAAAGGGTGTAGGCGCCGTCGGTACAGGCGTCGGTGCCGATCAGCCAGTACAACTGCTTGGCCAGGGTATGGCTGGCGGAGCCGCCAGTGCGCGGCAGGGTCAGGGCGACAAAGGCATCGCGCAGGGCCTGCGCTTGTTTCGCATCACTATGCAGCGCCGCCAGTGCCTCGGTATCTTCAGCCATCAGGGCCGCAAGCAGGCTGCGACCATTGACTTCCAATCTGAGAAATTTATATACGTCCAGCGCAGCAGCATTACCCACCACGTCGCCAGCGAACCGTTCTCCCAGGGCATGGCTCCCCAGTTCGAGACGCTGCGGCAAGGTGACTGGCTCCACATAAAGGTTCGTGCCGCGTGCATCCGGATGGATGGGCTTCAGAGAGTGGGTGACAGCTTGGATCTGCGAGACGCGCTTGGCAGCGTCAGCGATCCAGTTTGAAGGCTGGTGCTGAGAAAGCAATTCTTCGCGCCCAGCGTAGTCCTTGAGTTTGTCGAGCTTGCCCTGCAATCGCTCCTGCAAAAAAGCGGCAATCGCCGCTCGATAGCTGGCATGGCCGCCCGGTTGTTCTGGATCGTCTGTCACTTGACCTCCTCCTGCTTGGTAAAATTTCACACCATCGTAAGTGAAGATCTGCTGAAAAAGCAGCTCAGAAAATCGTCAGTGACGATTTCTTGTTCTGCCGCAAAGGCAGCTTGCCGATGACCGGTAAGCCCCAGCCAATGGCGCACGCCCATGGCCGTCGTTTCATTCCAATGTCCAGACACCCAGCGGCTGTTCACCAGCGGCAAGACGCGCCGCTTCGCCAATATCCAGGCGGTGGCGGAGCGCAAACTGGTGCAACGGGACGCGGCGGCCACACTGGACTTCCTGCGTAGCCCGCCGGGCAACCGGTTGGAGGCGCTGACCGGCGATCGCCAGGGGCAGCACAGCATTCGCATCAATGCCCAGTGGCGTGTATGTTTTGTCTGGATGGACGAGGGGCCTGCCCAGGTGGAGATCGTCGATTACCACTGATGTCACAGACAGGCCGCAAGGAGAAAAGTGATGTTCAAGAACGGTATGCGCCCCGTACATCCTGGCGAAGTACTGCGTGAGGATTACCTCAAGCCGCTGGCGCTGAGCGCCAACGCGCTGGCCCGGCAGTTGCGCGTGCCGGCATCGCGCATCAATGACATCGTGCTGGGGCGCCGGGGTATCACTGCCGATACGGCACTGCGTCTATGCCGTTTTTTTGGCGGCGATCCACAGTCGTGGCTGAACCTGCAGACGGCCTATGACTTGCGTATGGCGCAGATGGATGAAGCACTGCAGCAGGCCGTGCTGGCAGTGCAGCCCATGCAACTGCACCCGGCATGAGGCACATAAGACGCCTCAGCGCCTGACGGCAAATCCCAGAGCTTCGTGGAACCACCAGCCGTTGAGCTCGCTGCGCGGCAGGCTGGCGGTGAGGTGGCGTTCAGCGCAGCGGCGCAGTGACTGACCCTGGGCTTGCGCCAACGTTGTCAATTCATCCATCAAATCGATCTGCAACCACGGCGAGACGCTGGAGGATGTCAGCTCACGTTCGGGCACGCTGTGACACAGCCCATCATGCACAGGAACATAGAGCGTGTCGCCCCTGCGTTCGCCCGCCGCTATGCGGTGCAACTTGAACTCTTGCTCATCATCGTCCGGCAGCAGTACCACTTCCTCGCGCGGCTGGGTGTCATGGCGAAAACGCTGGTACTGCGGCAGCACACCAGTGAGCCACAGGCACTCAGGGTGTGCCCACTGCAGGCTGGCAGCGCGCACCACGGGTGTGGCACCAGTGCTGCCGTCCGGGCGCCGCAGCATGGCGTCATGCATTCGGGCGTGCTCCAGATCAGCCAACGAGTGTCTGGGCTGAAGCCTGTCGGATGCCAGGGCGATGCGAGGCCGTGCATCCACTGGCCAGGGGTCAGCACTCTGCAGCTCGCGTGCCAGCAGGTGTTGCAGTCCATGCGATTTGAGCCGGAAGGGCGGATCATCGGTTTCGAAGCCCGGCTTGCAGAAGGCCGCCTCGTCCGGGTGCTCGTAATGTCTCAGGTTGCTGCCAAGCACCGCCATGTTCACGCCGCCCACAGCACCAGACCGGTGCCGGCGGATGCGGCCCGCCAACTGAATCAATGAGCGCATGGAAGAGGGCTCGGCCACCGCCCAGTCGTAATCATGGTCGCGCCCGACTTCAGTGACCGGACTGCCCAGCACGATAAACAGATGGTGCTGCTGCGGGTGAGCATCGAGGCAGGCGCGCAGGCCTGGCCGCTGCAGCACGGGATCTTCGCCCTGCGTGCTGCGGCGGTTGAGCAGCGTGTCGAGCCGCTGCTCGATGGCCGAGCGCAACAGCAGCGGAAACTGTGCGTGGTACACGCACAGATGCACATGCACATCGGGCGCAGGCGCACCCAGCCGGTACATGGCACGCGCCACGTCGAATAGCGGGGCGATATTGGCCATGCGGATCAGGCCCAGGCTGACGTGCTTGCCGCTGTGCGGATCGATCACTCGGTTGTGCGCCAGCCGGTGCAACTGCCATGCCTGCTCCAGCACCAAACGGGCAAATTCGGTGCGCCGAGCATCCCTGTGCAGACCTTGCCAGTGGGCGGGCGCAGGGGGCAGCGGCACGATTTGCAATTGACGGCGCACCTCAGCGCGCTGCAGCCGTGCCATGCGTTGGTGGACATAGGCGCCATGGGCCGAGCGGAAATCCGCGCCCTGCGGATCGGCGCAGTGGTGCGTAATTTGGTGGAATTCATCCACCCACAGGCAGCAGATGTCCACCTGCGCGTCTGGGCGCTCACTGCGGTGCCGCTGGAACACTGCGCGCCCGGCGCGGTAGGCCAGAAACAGCCCTTGCACCAAAGCAGGCGGCAAGGTGGCCGAGGACAGCAGCACACGGCTGCCCAGCAGCCCTGCCCAATGCACGAGGCGCGTCAGGGCGGGCAGATCGGCCATGTCGAAGTCGTCGGGCTCGTCCAGCACCAGATCGCTGGTGAGCAGGCGCAACATGGGCGCGATCTGCCGACCGCCGCGCAGGCTCTCGGTGGCGGGCGTCAGGTGATCCACGGTACACACCAGCAAAGGTGCCGCGATCAAACGGCGCACCTGCACATCGTCGGTCAGGCGCTGCAGCAGTGGATGCTGGTCGTTGCCTTCATGGAGCACGCTGCCGGCCTCGTCCGTCAGTGCCTGGCGCGATGCCGAGCCACTGTCTTCTGCGCGCTGCTCCCAGTATTCGAACAGCGCCCGGCTGGCTGCACCGCCGACCTGAATGGCCAGTTGCTCCTCGCCCAACTGCAAATCGCGCTGAAAGCTGCGTCCGGTCTGCAGCGTCAGCGCACGCAGGCCGATGGCGAAGGCGCAGCGCATACCGATGGCTGGGTCAGCCAGGGCATACATGATGCGCGCGTTGCCCAGCGTCTTGCCGCAGCCAGTGGAGGCCATATTGACGATAAAGGCCCCCTGCGCCGCGGCTTGCACTCGCACACTGGCAGCCAGCTCGCTGGCTTTGTCCTGCCAGGCAAAGCGCACATCGGTGCTGCGCCGGCGCAATGGCTTGTGGTTGCTCAGAGCCGCAAGGCTGCGAGCCAAGCTGGGCAGTGAGCGCGCCACCAGCGTGGCATGGGACTGTACGCCCAGCAGGTGCTCATCTAGAGTTTGATTGAAAATACGGGCCTGGCCCTTGTCCTGCGAGCGCGAGCAGCTATTATTTTTGATGGTATTGGCAGCAAGGGGATAACCCTCGTTCAGATATGGAAGACGGCGCTGGCGATCCGTAATGCTGGAATAGTGGTGATCAGCCAGCATCAGGCACAGACGCGACACATGCATGGTGAACGGATCGTCCAGCGCCGTGCCGTGGCCCGGAGCTTGGGCCCACTGCAGCAGCTTGCGCGCATAGCGGGCCGCTCGTACACGCCAAGCGATGGTGCTCACGGGCAGGCCATGCGGAAAGTGCCAGTGGCGCTCAAGTGTTTCCTGAGACACCCCGCTGGTGCGTGGCGCGTTCCAATCGGCGTGTACCTGATCAAGCAGCCGATCCAGCTCATCGCTATTGACTGATGCAGGCTTGCAGCCAAACGGCAGGAATCTTTCTCCTGTTTCTGCAGTGATATCGCTGGCACACGATGGCCTCAAAACAGGTTTGCAAGGCAGGCGGTGATGGGTCAAGACCAGCCATGCAATGGCGCTGGCCAATGGCGGCAGGCAACGGAACGGGTTGTGGGCGCTACCGGGTACATCGAGACTTTCATTGGTATCCAAGCCGTCGCGCAGCAGACGCCCATTCCTGACATCCAACCACAATGCCTCGAACGTGCGTGTATCGGTGCTCGGCTCGGCACAGACGGCCAGCCGCTGCAGCCAGCCGGCATCATCGTCGCGTCCCACGAACGCCTGCAGCAGGCGTACCGACACCCACTCATGGCGATAGTGATTGGGCTGGCGTCCATGCGGTTGGCGCAGCCGATCTTGAAACGCCTGTGTGGCCTTGCCCAGGTCGTGCAGCAAGGCAGCCAGTGCCGCCATGGCAGTCATCAACGGCAGGTGATGCCAAGCGTTCTCGTCGCCTGCACGCAGTACGTTGCTGGCTGTGGTATTGGTGGGCACAGCACCTTGATCGTTGAACTGGCTGGCATCTCCGACGATCCACAGCAGCTCACTGTGGTCGCGCCCGCGTATCCAGTGGCAGGCCACTGCCGTGTTCTTGCGCGCGCTCTGGCGCAGCAGGCGGCGCACGCTGTCCAGCCCGTCGCGGGTAATGGGTGTCTGCCAGGTGCGCTCGCCCCGACGTTCGGCGAACTGATCCAGGACACGGCGCGTCTCCGTCAGGGCGCGCTTGGTGCATTGGGAAACAAAGAGCACATTCATGGTGCTGGAGACGCCGTCTTGGCCACCCGCGCTGTAGTCGTAGCGATGTGCTTGAGCGTATCGATCATGAAGTCCAGTGAAGCGCTGCGCGTCAGTGCCTCGATGCAATGGCGCCGAAACTGCTGCTCACTGTCACCTCGCATGGCCGAGATGAAAGCCTGCGGCAGGATGGCGGCGTCCTTGACCAAATCTGCCGCGTCAAACACCAGCCCGCCGCGCCGTGTCTTGCCATGCAGCACAGCCAGACCATGCGGCAGGCCCAGAACCCAGGTGGCCGTTGCGCCCAGGCCGTATGCCAAATAATTGCCGTGATCGAGAAAGCGGTTGGCCGGATCGGTGCCTGTGCCTCGCTTGGCGCGCGTGAATTCGCCATAGCCGACCGTGTCCACTGCCAGCTTGAACAGCGCCTTGGTCAGACGAGCTTCGTCGGTCAACAAAGTGGTTACGTCAGGTGCCTGGTCAATCTGACGGATGAATTGCCGCACCAATGCCCGCAGACGCTCCATGTCCACTGCAAACCCAGCCTCACGAAGGCCGCGCACGTCCCATTCGGCCATGAGGCGCTGCAGCCGCGCTGCTTGCAACTGCCGAGCAGCGTGCAGACGCAGCTCGTCGTCAAACCAGAATGCCACCCAAGCCTGCAGATACTCGGTGGAGCGGTATTCACTTTGTGGCGTCAGCCAAGCCACTTCGATATCGACTTCATTGGCACTGAACAAGGGCGTCCCGCCGCCGCCGCAAAAACCAACCAGCACGCCTGCCTTGGCCAGCTCGCGCATGGCCGCCTGGGTAATGGAAGTACCGGTGCCCAACAGCAAGCTGGTGGTGTTGGCGATGGGAATATTCCAGTACAGGCTCTTCTTGCCGACATCCGTCACATATTCCACCCGTCCGCCGTTGACGAGCACTCGGCAGTGCTCCAGATAATAAATATTGGCGCGTTTCGAATGCAGGATGGTTTTGAGGTCAGACGCAGCAAAGTCTTGCATCACCACAGTATGCCGATCAACACGCAGGGCGCCTTGATGGCAAGCCAGGCACGTGCGTTCTGGGCTGTCCCAGCCTGCGGGCGCCAGAAGATCTTCCAGCAAACCCAAGGGGCTGCACGGCACGCAAAGCCTCCCTGCCAGAGACCCCGCCTCAGCCGCGCGCTTGCTGCAGTGCCGCGCGCGTGGCCTGGGCGGCGCGGCGCGCCGCGTCCTTCCAGTCGCCTTCGCTGCTGGCATACAGCACGGCGCGCGAGGAGTTGACGGCGATGGTGCCGCCCGCCGTCAGCCCGGCGCGCACCGTGGCCGCGGCATCCCCGCCCTGCGCGCCCACGCCGGGGATCAAAAGCGGCAGCGTGGGTGCAAGCTGGCGCACGCGCTCGATCTCCTGCGGGTAGGTCGCGCCCACCACCAGGCCGAGCTGGCCGTTCCTGTTCCACGGCCCCTGCGCCTGGGCCGCGATGTGCTCGTACAAAAGCGGCTGACCCTCGATGCTCGCCAGGCGCTGCGCCTGGATGTCGTCGCCGCCGGGGTTGGAGGTGCGGCACAGCAAGAAGGCGCCCTTGCCGTGGTAGCGCAGATAAGGCTCGAAGGAATCCAAGCCCATGAAGGGCGACAGCGTCACCGCATCGGCGCCGTAGCGCTCGAAGGCCTCGCGGGCGTACTGCTCGGCGGTCGAGCCGATGTCGCCGCGCTTGGCGTCCAGGATGATGGGCACGTGCGGGGCATTGGCGCGCATGTGCTGCATCAGGCGTTCGAGCTGGTCTTCGGCGCGGTGCGCGGCAAAGTAGGCGATCTGCGGCTTGAAGGCGCACACCAGGTCGCAGGTGGCGTCCACGATGGCGGCGCAGAAGTCGTAGATGCGCTGCGCATCGCCGCGCAGCGCGTGCGGGAAGCGCTGCGGCTCGGGATCCAGCCCGACGCACAGGAGCGAATCGTTGCGCGCCGTGGCGCCGTGCAGCATGTCGAGGAAGGTCGTGGAGCTCATGGGGCGCGATTCTAGGAGCCGCCTGCACGCCTGCTCCGGCGCCCGCACAATCGGCCCCCATGCCTCAACTGTCGCGCCGCCAGCTCATCATCCTCGTCCTGCTCACCCTGATCTGGGGTTTCAACTGGCCTGTCATGAAGCTGGGCGTGATGGACATCCCGCCGCTCACCTTCCGCATGTTGTCGTTCTGGCTGGGCCTGCCCTTCATCGGGCTGGTGCTGCTGCAGCGCGGCGAGTCCTTTGCCATCCCGCGCACCTGGTGGCCGCGCGTGCTGCTGCTGACGGTGGTCAACATGATCGTCTGGCACGCGCTGATGATTTTGGCCATCCCGCTGCTGTCCAGCGGCCGCGCGGCCATCCTGGGCTACACCATGCCGATCTTCTCGGCGGTTATTGGCAGCCTGTTCTTTGGCGACCGCCTGGCCGCTCGCGGCTGGCTGGGCGTGCTGGCCGCCGCCGTTGGCGTGCTGTTGCTGCTGTGGAACGAAATGGAGATGCTGGGCGCCAGCGCCTTTGGCGTGGGGCTGATGCTGGTGTCGGCGGCCTCGTGGGCGCTGGGCACGCAGCTGTTGCGCCGCCTGCATGTGCCGGTGCCGCTCCTGACGCTGTCGTTCTGGATGGTCACGCTGACCTGCATCGTGCTGACGGCGCTGGCCTTTGGCTTCGAGCGCGCGCGCTGGCATGTGCCGGGCGCGCCTGCCGTGGCCGCCGTGCTCTACAACGGCCTGCTGGCGCTGGCCTTTGCCCAGGTGGCGTGGTTCTTCCTGGCGCGCACGCTGCCGCCGGTGGCCTCGACGCTCAGCGTCATGCTGATCCCGGTCATCGGCGTGTTCAGCGGCGCGTTGTGGCTGGGCGAGGTGCTGCGCTGGCAGGATTGGACGGCGGTGGCGCTGATGATGCTGGCGATTGCCTCGGTGCTGTGGCCAGCACCGATGAAAAATCAATGAAATCGGCTCTAAACCCTTGCAGGGCAAGCGCTGACTGCTATGTTTTTTGATTAACCACGGGAAGTCCTGGAGGGGTTCGCAAGGCTGCATCCGCTCCCACAGTCCCGCAGGAAAGCGCGCTGCTTCTGCCTCCCTCTCCCGCGTGCGGGAGAGGGAGCGGAAATCCGCGGCGTGCCAGTCGCCAGTTGCCCCACCCGCCACCGGCCCAAAATGACAAAACCCGCACACGGCGGGTTCTGTCTCGGGGGCAGGCCCTCAGGCCAGGCGGCTCAGGCCTGCAGCGGCTTTCAGCTCAATACACGTCGTGCTGCGTGTTGTAGACGTTGAAGTGGCCCGTGGGGGTGATCAGGCGCGGATCCTTGATGACCTTCTTGAGCTTCAGCGTCTTGTCGTCCACCACCACCAGGGCGCTTTCCTTGTCCTTGGCCGACCACACGGCAAACCAGACTTCGTCGCCCGCCTTGTTGTACTCGGGCTGCGTGACGCGCTTGGCGCCGCCGTCGTCGGCTAGGCCGGCCCACTCGGCGATCGGCAGGGTCTGGTAGCCCTTGTCCAGGTTCTTGATGTCGAACACCACCACAGCCTGCGAGACCTTCGGATCAGGGTTGAGCGGAGCGTCAGACCACAGGTTGCCGGACTTGGGGTGCGTCTTGACGAACAGCGCGCCGCCGCCGGGGCCGGTGAGCTTGGCCACTTCCTTGAAGGCGTACTGCGGGTACTTCTTCGGGTCGGTGCCGATCAGCGAGATCGTCTCATCGCCCAGGTGGCCAGTCGCCCAGACCGGGCCGTACTTGGGGTGCGTGAAGTTGGCGCCGCGCCCCGGGTGCGGAATCTTGCCCACGTCCACCAGGCCCGCGAGCTTGCTGTCCTTGGTGTCGATGGCGGCAATCTTGTTGCTGTTGTTGGCAGCGACCATGAAGTAGCGCTTGGACGCGTCCAGGCCGCCGTCATGCAGGAAGGGCGCCGAGCCGATCTCGGTCATCCGGACAGCGTCCAGGTTGGAGTAGTCCACCATCAGCGTCTTGCCGGTTTCCTTGACGTTGACGATGAACTCGGGCTTGTAGTGCGAGGCCAGGATGGAGGCCACGCGCGGCTCGGGGTGGTATTCCTGCGTGCCCACCACCATGCCACGGGTGGAAATGATCTTGAGCGGCTCCAGCGTGTCGCCGTTCATGATGGTGAACTGCGGCGGCCAGTACGAGCCGGCAATGGCCAGCTTGTCCTGGTAGCCCTTGAACTTGGAGGTCTCCACCGAGCGCGCCTCCAGGCCCACGCGGATCTCGGCCACGTTGTCGGGCTTTTCCATCCACAGGTCGATCATGTTGATCTTGGCGTCGCGCCCGATCACGAACAGGTAGCGCCCCGAGGCCGACATGCGCGAGATATGCACCGCATAGCCGGTCTTGACGATGTTGATGATCTCCTTGGTGTCGCCGTCGATCAGCGCCACCTCGCCGGTGTCGCGCAGCGTGGTCGAGAAGATGTTGTCCAGGTTGTAGCTGTTCATCTTCTTCTTCGGGCGTGCCTCGGGCGGCACGATGACCTTCCAGGTGTTCTTGGCGTCGGCCAGGCTCCACTCGGGCGGTGTGGGAGGGTCTTGCTGGATATAGCGTGCCATCAGATCCACGGTGGCCTCGTCGAAGTCACCCGAGGTCTGCCAGTTGGGCATACCCGCCGGCGAGCCGTAGGCGATGAAGACCTTGAGGTAGTCCGTGCCCTTTTCCAGCGTGATGTCGGGCGTCAAAGGCTTGCCGGTGGCACCCTTTCTGAGCACGCCGTGGCAGCCGGCGCAGCGCTCGAAATAGATCTGGCGCGCGCGGTCGAACTCGGCCTGCGTCATCTTGGGCGCCTTGGGGTTGGAGCTCTGGTACATCGGCACGTCTGCCAGCGGCGAGGAGCCGGCCTGGTAGTTCAGCTCTGTCCTGGAGACATCCTTCTCATGCTGCGCCATCGCGCCCAGAGCCAGGGTGGACAAGGCCAGCGCGGTCAGCCGGGCCAGTGTGCGGGGTTTCATGAGGCAACTCCTTGTAGTGCGCCACGGCCCATGGATAACTTCTTGCACGATCGCAGGCTGAAGGCCTGGGCGGGAAAGCGGCCTGTTGCGGGCAGTGGCGTAGGAGGCAACAGGCGTTGTGCGCATGTTCCTTGCGGTGCGATGCACGGCATTTGATGCAGGTCAAAGATACAAGGTATATGAATTTTTTGCGACAGTTGGATGCGCAAAGTTGTCAAGGCCTCAATAATCATTCCGAATCATGGTTTTCCTGGAGTGAATGTGGCCGCCATGCTTACCCTAGCAACAATCCCCCGTCCGGCGCGCTGCCGCCTGAGCTTCTTCGTCACCCTGGCCTGCCTGCACATGGCCGCCCAGGCGCAGACCTCGCAGCCCCTGCCCGAGCCGCAGCTGGTCGCCGCTGCCAGCCTGCCCACGGTGGTGGTCAGCGGCTCGCGCCACGAGCAGGTGGCCGACGAGCTGCCGCTGTCGTATGACGTGATCGACGCGCGCCAGCTCTCCGACGGCCAGGTGCGCAGCGTGCGCGAGGCGCTGCAGGACTTGCCCAACACTTCGGTCAAGCTGCTGCCCTCGCGCTTTTCCGTCACCGGCGTGACCTCGGCCACCGGGCGCGACGGCAACACCGGCATCAACATCCGCGGTCTGGGCGGCAACCGGGTGCTGCTGATGGTCGATGGCGTGCGCCTGCCGCGCAGCTACGCCTTTCGCACCACGGTGTTCGACCGCGAATACCTGTCGCTGGACTTGCTCAAGCGCGTGGAGGTGGTGCGCGGCCCGGCCTCGGCGCTGTATGGCTCGGACGGCATGGCCGGCCTGGTGCATTTCATCACCTACGAGCCAGCCGACTTCCTCAAGGGCCGCGATGGCGCGCCAGACAAGACCCTGGGCGGGCGCATCGCCGCCGGCTACAGCGGCGACAACCATGGCCGCACGCTGGCCGGCAGCGTCGCCGGCCAGGCCAGCGAGAGCCTGCAGTGGCTGGTCACCGCCAGCACCAGGCGCGCCCGCGAGCTGGACAACCGGGGCGACGTGGACACGCCCGACAGCCGCCGCACGCGCCCCAATCCGCAGAGCGACCGCGACGACGCCGTGCTGGGCAAGATCGTGCTGACGCCCCAGGCCGGACAGAAACACGTCTTCACGCTGGAGCACGTCGAGCGCCGGCAGGACATCGAGCTGCTGTCCAGCCGCGCGCCGCTGCCCCTGGCCGGCACGCCGGCGCAGGTGGCCGTCGCCCTCACGCGCGAGGCCTCCGAGCGCAGCATGGAGCGCCAGCGCCTGGGCTGGACTGGGCGCTTCGACCTGGACACGAGCTGGGCCGATCAGGTGCAGGCCACGCTGGCTTTCCAGAAATCGCAGTCGCGCCAGATCGGCACCAGCGAGCGCCAGGCCATGCCGCTGCGCATCCGCGACAACCACTACGACGAAAAGACCTGGCAGGCGGCGCTGCAGGCCGGCAAGCTGCTGCGCTCGGGCGACTGGGCGCACCAGATCACCTATGGCTTCGACCATGTGAGCAGCCGCATCAGCAACCTCTACGACGGCCTGAACCCGGCGCCGCCAGAGGTCTTTCCGCTCAAGCGCTTTCCGGATACGCGCGAGACCAGCAGCGCGCTGTACGTACAGGGCGAGTCCATCGTCGGCAACTGGAGCTTCACGCCCGGCCTGCGCTTTGACCATTTCTCGCTGGACGTGACCAGCCAGGCGGGCTTTCATCCGCCGGCCAAGCAGCCGGGCACCTCGCTGTCTGGCTCGGCGGTGAGTCCCAAGTTCGGCGTGCTGTACCGCGCCACGCGCGAATGGAGCGTCTTCGGGCAATGGGCCACGGGCTTTCGCGCGCCCGAGGCCGGCCAGGTCAACGGCTACTTCGAGAACCTGGCCGAGCAGGTCATCATCCTGCCCAACGGCGACTTGAAGCCGGAAAAGAGCCGTGGCGTCGAGTTCGGCGTGCGCGGGCGGCTCGCGCAGCTGCACCTGGACGCCTCGGTGTTCAGCAACCGCTACTCCAATCTGATCATGGACGCGGCGCTGATCCGTGGCACCGGCACCGCTGCCGATCCGCGCGTGTTCCAGGCCATCAACCTGGAGCGCGCGCGCATCTCAGGCTTCGAGCTCAAGGGCCGCTACGACTGGGGCCAGGTCGCCGGCGGCAAGCTGGCCACCAGCTTCGCCTATGGCCGCGCACGCGGCAGCAACCGCGCCACCGGCCAGCCGCTGAACTCCATCGACCCGGCGCAGCTGGCGCTGGGTCTGCACTACGACAGCGGCGCCTGGGGCCTGGCGCTGGACGCGCGCCACCACGCCGCCAAGCAGGCCAAGGACATCGACAGCGCCAGCGCCGTCAAGGCGCCGAACACGCAGTTCACCATCCCCTCGGCGACGGTGCTCGATGCCTCGGTGCAGTGGCGCATCCGCAAGGACGTGCGCCTGAATCTGGCGCTGCACAACCTGACGGATCGCAAGTACTGGCTCTGGCCCGACGTCTATGGCCTGGCCGCCTCGTCCACGACCAATGACGGCTGGACGCAGCCCGGGCGCAGCGCGCATGTGTCGGTGGTGATGGATTTCTGAGGCGCTGGCCTGGCTTGCTGCCCAAAGCGCTCGAAGCGCTGCTGCGGGCAGCAGCCGGTGGACTCAGGTTTTGATAGCTGCTCACGCTTGTCTGGCTTGGGTTTTCGCGTCTTTTGATGATTTTTTTACAGATTTCGCCTGGACAGCCGGGCGCAGACCTGTCCGCGACAGGGTTTGTCCAGTAGCCACCGCCGCGCCGCACCGCCTGTGCCTACCATCGCAGCCATGTCTGCACCCTCCACCCCTCTCGACGCGGCACGCCGCCCGTCGCTGCGCGAGGACGCGCGCACCATTGGCCTGATCGGCCTGGCGCATGGCTCCTCGCATTTCTTTCACATGCTGCTGCCGCCGCTGTTTCCGTTCCTGATTGCGGACTTCGGCTTCTCCTACTCCGAGCTGGGCCTGCTGCTGTCGGTGTTCTTCGTGGTCTCGGGCGTGGGGCAGGCGCTGGCCGGCTTCATCGTCGATCGCGTGGGCGCGCGGCCCGTGCTGTTCTTTGCGCTGGCCAGCTTTGCCACCGCCGGCCTGCTGGCGGCCAGCGCCAGTGGCTACGCCGGGCTGGTGGCGGCAGCGGCGCTGGCCGGGCTGGGCAATGCACCTTTTCACCCGGTGGACTTCACCATCCTGAACAAGCGCGTGTCGCCCGAGCGCCTGGGCCACGGCTATGCCGTGCATGGCATCTCGGGCAACCTGGGCTGGGCGGCGGCGCCCATCTTCATGGCCGGCATCGCCAGCGCCAGCGGCTCCTGGCGCATTGCCTGCGCTGCCGGGGGCGTGCTGGCGCTGCTCATCCTGGCCATCGTGGTCTGGCAGCGCGATGCGCTGGACGACCGCCACGGCGCGGCAACCACCGCGCAGGCTGCGACGCAGGCGGCTGCACCGGCCGAGCACCCGCTGGCCTTTTTGCGCCTGCCCTCGGTGTGGCTGTGCTTTTCGTTCTTCTTCTGGAGCACCTGCGCGCTGTCGGCCATCCAGAGCTTTGCCGGGCCGTCGCTGCAAAACCTCTACGGCATTCCGCTGACCACCACGGCGCTGGTGGTCACGGCCTACATGCTGTGCAGCGCTGCCGGCATGGTGCTGGGCGGCTTTCTGGTCAGCCGGGTGCAGCGCCTGGAGCTGACCATCAGCGTCTGCCTGCTGGCCGCCGCCGCCATGCTGGCGCTGGCCGGCACGCAGTGGCTGCCCGGCATGGTGGCGCTGGGCGTAGTAGCGCTGTCGGGCGCCGGCGTGGGCATCGCCGGGCCGTCGCGCGACATGCTGATCAAGCGCGCCGCGCCGCCGGGGGCTACGGGGCGGGTCTATGGCACGGTGTATTCGGGGCTGGATCTGGGCTTCAGCCTGGCCGCGCCGATCTTCGGCGCCATGCTGGATGCGGGCATGAATGCGGGCATCTTCTATGGCTCGGCCGGCGCGCTGGTGCTCAGCGTGGTGTCGGCGGCGTTCGTGGGTGTGGGCGTGGCGGCGCGGCGGCGCGGCACGGTAGCCGCCTGACCACGGGGCGGCGGCCAAGGCCCGCGCCCTGCGTCTCAGCGCCCGCTGCCCAGCACGCGCCCGTTGACGGTCATGCCGTACATCAAGTCGTCCGTGTCGTGGAATTTCTTGCGCGTCTCGGCCACCGAGCCGGCGAAGCGCGGATCCTGCGGACGCTCGTGGCTGTTCATGTACAAGGCCACATCCCAGGCTTGCTGCTCGGTCAGCGTGCCACCCCGGCCCAGCGGCATGTTGGCGTGAATGAAGACCGACGAATTGGCCAGACCGTGCATTCCGGCGCCCCAGTTGAACGACTGCGCCCCCCGCAGCGGCGGGAAGACCTGCACGTCGCCCGCACGCTGGCCCTGGCCATCGGCGCTGTGGCACAGGGCGCAGTTCTGGCCATAGCCGGATCGGGCGCGGGCACCGGTGCGGCTGGTGGCGTGGGATTGCCGGGCAGCGCGGCAGCTGGCGAGGCGGGCACCTGCGCCTTGGCCATGGAAGCGCCGCTCAGGATCAGCGCCAGGGCTAGCAGTGCGCCCCCGGCGGCTGCGTGATCAGGATTTCATGCCAAAAGGCGCTGAAACCCTTGTCCCGCAAGCGATGACAGCTATTGAAACAATAGCTTCAACATACAAAGATCTTCCCCGGATTCAGGATGCCCTGCGGATCCAGCGCCTGCTTGATGGCGCGCATCATGGCCACGGCGCCCGCGCCGGCCTCGTCCACGAGGAAGCCCATCTTGTGGATGCCCACGCCATGCTCGCCGGTGCAGGTGCCGCCCAGGCTGAGGGCGCGCGCCACCAGCTGGTGGTTCAGCCGCTCGGCAGTCTCGCGCTCGGCGGGCGCGTCGGGGTCGATCAGGTAGCCGAAGTGGAAGTTGCCATCGCCCACGTGGCCGACCAGGAAGTACGGCAGGCCACTGGCATCGGCCTCGGCCACCGACTCCAGCAGGCAATCGGCCAGGCGCGAGATGGGCACGCAGGTGTCGGTGCTGATGGCCTTGCAGCCCGGGCGGCTTTGCACGGCGGCGAAGTAGGCGTTGTGCCGCGCCGTCCACAGCCGCGTGCGCTCCTCGGGCGTGCTGGCCCACTCGAAGTCCTGCCCGCCCCATTCCCGGGCGATGTCCTGCACGGTCTCGGCCTGCTCGCGCACGCTGGCCGGCGAGCCGTGGAATTCCATCAGCAGCATCGGCTCCTCGCGCAGGCCCAGCTTGCTGTAGGCGTTGACCATGCGCACGCTGTGGGCGTCGATCAGCTCGACGCGGGCGATGGGCACGCCCAGCTGGATGGTCTGGATCACCGTGCGCACTGCCGCCTCGATGCTGGGAAACGAGCAAATAGCCGCGCTCACCGCCTCGGGCAGCGGATAGACGCGCAGGGTGATTTCGGTGAACACGCCCAGCGTGCCCTCGCTGCCGACCATGAGCCGCGTCAGGTCATAGCCGGCGCTGCTCTTTCTGGCCCGGGTGCCGGTGCGGACTACCTCGCCCTGCGCGGTCACCGCCTGCAGCGCCAGCACGTTGTCGCGCATGGTGCCGTAGCGCACAGCGTTGGTGCCAGACGCCCGCGTGGCCGCCATGCCACCGATGCTGGCATCCGCCCCGGGGTCGATGGGGAAGAACAGGCCGATGTGCTTGATGGCCTCGTTGAGCGCCTTGCGCGTGATGCCCGGCTGCACCGTCACGGTCAGATCGTCGGCATCGATGGACAGCACCTGGTTCATGCGGCTCACGTCCAGGCTGATGCCGCCCTGCACAGCCAGCAGATGGCCTTCCAGCGACGATCCTGCCCCGTAGGGGATGACGGGCGTGGCGTGCTGCGCGGCCAGGCGCACGGCGTCCTGCACGTCCTGCACGCTTTCGGCAAAAACCACGGCAGACGGCGGCGGCGCGCTGATCGAGCCCTCGTCTCGACCGTGCTGTTCGCGCACTGCCAGGGCGGTGCTCAACTGTGCGCCGAAACGCTCGGCCAGGGCGTCCAGCAGGGCCTGCGGGGCGGCGCGCCAGGGCTGTGCAGACGGTGCGGCTTGCAGCTGGTCGGGGTGGGTGGGGGCGTTCATGGCAGGCTCCGGCAGGACAGGGGTCGGGGATAGGGCAGGGGAGAGCCGATTGTAGAAATCGGCAACGCGCACAACCGCAGAGTCCCGAACACTGCACAGCACCCTCGCCAGCACGAAAAAAACTGCCGGCACCACAGCGGCGCCGGCAGGCCGAGAGCCAGGTTCAAAGGCTCAAGGTTCAGTCAACTGCCTCAGAGCGTGTTTACGATCTCAGGGCCGGGTGTAGGGCGCGAACTCGCTGCGCGACAGCGTGCCGTTCCTGTCCTTGTCCAGTTCCTTGAAGCGCGTGGACAGGCCCGGCACCTGCTGGGCTTCGGCAGTGCTCAGCTGGCCGTCGCGGTTGGTGTCGGCACGGTCGAAGATGCTGTCGTTGACGTTGGAATTGGCGATCGGCGCGTTGGTCGTGCCGCTGCCTGCCGGGTTGCTGTTGGTCATGCCGCTGCTGGCCGCCGTGGACTGGCCCGGGGTGGCGTGCGGGACGTTGGAGCGGTTTTTCACGTCATTGGTCGCGCCGGCGGCGCTGCCCGTGGTGCCGGCATTGCTGCTGCCCGTGGCGCTGCGCTGGTCGCTCACCGCCGATTGGCTATTGGTGGTGTGTGGCGCGGTGGACTGGCCGGCAGCGCCCAGGGCCGAGGCGGGCTGCGTCGTAGTCTGCGCCTGGGCCAGGCCGCCAAATGCAAAGGCGGCGCACAGCAGTGCGGCGCGGATGCCGGTGGCAGTGGAGATGCGGGTGGATGCTGTTGTCCGAGTCATGTGAGAACTCCTGGGATGGTGAAACACAGTTTCATTGCACCCCTTTGCCGCCGACGCGGCCAGCACTTTTGCCCGCTGTTGCCCCCGGGCACAATTGACCGGCGTCATGTAACCAACAATCAGCCAAAACCACTCGACAGGAAGGAAAACGTGCCATGGGTAACCGCCTGACACAGATCGCCACGCGCACCGGGGACGACGGCAGCACCGGCCTGGGCAACAACACCCGCGTGTCCAAGGCCAGTGGCCGGCCCTGCGCCATGGGCGATGTCGATGAGCTGAACTCGCACATCGGCCTGCTGCTGTGCGAGGAGCTGCCGCCAGACGTGCGCGAGCTGCTGATCGACGTGCAGCACCAGCTGTTCAACCTGGGCGGAGAGCTGTCGATCCCGGGCTTCGAGCTGCTCAAGGACGACGCGCTGGCCCAGCTCGACCAGCAGTTGGCGCACTACAACGCCGGCCTGCCGCGCCTGCAGGAGTTCATCCTGCCCGCCGGCACGCGCGCCGCCGCGCAGGCCCACGTGTGCCGCACTGTGGCGCGCCGTGCCGAGCGCGCTGTGGTCGCCCTGGGCGCCCAGGAGCCGCTGCGCGCCGCACCGCGCCAGTACCTCAACCGCCTGTCGGACTTGCTGTTCGTGCTGTCGCGCGTACTCAACCGTGCGCAGGGCGGGGGCGATGACGTTTACTGGAAAAGCGAACGCCTGGCGCGCCATGAGCGCGCTGCCGACGACGCAGGCGACACGCACGGCTGATCGACGCTACAGCTATTCGCCACGCTGGGTGACAGGGCCAGGACAAGGCCTGAGCCAGTTTGAGGGGATCAGGGTTTTCCCTGAAAAATCAGGGAAACTATTACACTTTGATACGGACACCTTTTGTCGTCACCATGCAGCTCAACGATTTCAAGATCGGCACCCGCCTGGGTGCCACCTTCGCCCTGCTGATATTGACCATGCTGGCCATGGTGGCCACTGGCCTGATACGGCTGACTTCGGTGCAGGGCGTGACCACCGGCCTGATCGAGGAGGACTGGGCCAAGGCCGATGCGGCCAACACCGTCGATCTGTACGCCCGTGCCAACCTGCAGCGCACCGTGCAGATCGTGCTGGCCAGCAGCGCCGAGGAGCGCAAGGAGGCGCAGGACTACCTGGCGGCCAACAAGCGCGTCATCGATCAGGCGCTGGCCACGCTGGATGCCAAGGTGCATCTGCCCGAGGCTCGGGCCTTCATCGATCAGTTCAAGGCGCTGCGCGCCGACTACGTGCAGTCCTACACCCGCGTGCGCGAGTTGGCCGAGCGCGGCGAGCGCGAAAGCGCCCTGGCGCTGCTGCACGAGCAGACCCTGCCGGCCTTGGAGAAGCTGCGCGCGCCCATCCACAGCCTGAATCAACTGCAGCACGGCGTGGCCAAGGACAGCGGCGCACGGGCGCTGGCCGACATCCGCAACGCCCGCCTGTGGCTGCTGGGCCTGGGCGCTGCAGCGCTGGTGCTCAGCGTGGCCTCGGCCTGGCTGATCACGCGCTCCATCGTGCAGCCGCTGATGCGCGCCGTGCGTGCCACGCAGGCCGTGGCGGCGGGCGACCTGAGCCAGCGCATCGAGGTCAGCGGCCAGGACGAGACGGCGCAGCTGCTGCAGGCGCTGCACGAGATGAACGCCAGCCTGGTGCGCATCGTCGCCGGCGTGCGCCAGGGCAGCGAGGCCATCGCTTCGGCCACCCACCAGATTGCCGCCGGCAACACCGACCTGTCCTCGCGCACCGAGGAGCAGGCCAGCGCGCTGGAGCAGACGGCCGCGTCCATGCAGGAGCTGTCGGGCACGGTGCGCCAGAACTACGAGGCCGGCAGGCACGCCAGCCAGATCGCCGAATCGGCCTCGCAGGTGGCCGTGCGCGGCGGCGAGGTCGTGGCCCAGGTGGTGCAGACTATGGAGTCCATCAACAGCTCGTCACGGCGCATCGCCGACATCATCGGCGTGATCGACTCGATTGCCTTCCAGACCAACATCCTGGCGCTCAATGCGGCCGTGGAGGCCGCGCGCGCCGGCGAGCAGGGCCGGGGCTTTGCCGTGGTGGCCAGCGAGGTGCGCGCCCTGGCCGGGCGCAGCGCCGAGGCAGCGCGCGAGATCAAGGGTCTGATCGAGACCTCGGTGAGCAACGTCAGCGAGGGCAGCCGCCATGTGGAGCGCGCCGGCTCGACCATGGACGAGATCGTGGTCAACGTGCGCCGCGTGGCCGACATCATGGGCGAGATCGCCCAGGCCAGCCAGGATCAGTCCGTGGGCATCGACCAGATCAACCAGGCCGTGGGCCAGATGGACATGGTCACGCAGTCCAACGCCGCACTGGTCGAGGAGGCCGCCGCCGCCGCGCAGGCGCTGGAGCATCAGGCGCAGGGCCTGGTGCGCGCCATCAGCGTGTTCAAGCTGGGCCAGGGACAGCAATCGCAATCGCCGGCAGCGCTGCAGCTCCAGGGCTGAAGACGCGCGGCACCGCACAGGAGACGCCAAGCAGTGGCTTACTTTGAATGGGCAGCCGATCTGGAGATCGACCAGGGGCCGATCGACGCCGACCACCGCAAGCTGGTCGCACAGGTCAACCAGTTGCACGACGCCACCAGCCAGGGGCGCGGGCAGGACATCATCGGGCCGCTGCTGGCCGAACTGGTGCAGGACACGGTGCAGCACATCCAGCGCGAGGAGCGCTACCTGGAGAGCATCGGCTTTCCGGAAACCCCGGCGCACCGCCAGGGCCACGAGCGCTTCGTCAACGAGCTGCGCGCGCTGCAGGGCAAATACGACGCCGGGCAGATCACGGTAGCGGCGCAACTCTCGGCGCTGCTGCGCGACTGGCTGTCGCTGCACATCCGGCGCAGCGACAAGGCCGTCAAGCATTTCCTGGACAGGCGCGCCCGCGAGGCGCGCCGCCTGCCGCGCTCCTGAGGCGGGGCGTTCTGCGCGCGGCGCCAGCTCCCGCAGCTCGTCAGCGCGCCCTGGAAAAAGCAGGCTGACCGCCGGTTGATTTGCTATTTTTTATATAGCTATCATCGCTGGCCAGCAAAGGGTTTGCGGTCGATTTGACCCAAAACCATCAACGCGGCGCCAGGATGGCCATGGTGATGCGCGAGACGCAGGTCGGCTCGCCAGCGTCGTTGACCATCTCGATCTGCCAGACCTGGGTGGTGCGTCCGGCGTGCAGGCGCCGCGCCGTGCCGGTGACCCAGCCGCTGGTGGCGGCGCGCAGGTGGTTGGCATTGATCTCCAGGCCCACGGCGCGATGGCCCTCGGGGCAGGAGCTGGCCGCGCCCACCGAGCCCAGCGTCTCGGCCAGCACCACGCTCACGCCGCCATGCAGCAGGCCGTAGGGCTGGCGCGTGCGCTCATCGACCGGCACGCGCGCGCGCAGCCAGTCGTCGCCGACTTCGGTGAATTCGATGCCCAGGTGCGTCACGGCGGTGCCGGCGTTGAGGGCGTTGATGGCTTCGGCGGTAATGGGACGGGTCCAGATTGACATGGCAGGCAACTCGCGCAGGAATGAAGGCACAGTGGAGGAAGACCCGGCGGCGACGCACTGCGGCGGGCTTCGTAGAATCGCCGGCTGCCATGCGTGCCTGCCGCCAGGCGGCGCACGCATTATTGACCTGCCGCGCCGCCGCGCTGTCCCGTGGGTAACAGACGAAAGATCGACGGCTGTTGCCCACTCGCGGCTCCTCCCACTCCTGTCCTGCCTGCCCCGCCATGGATCGTCGCCACTTTCTCTCTCTTGCCGGGCGCACCGGCACTGCCGCACTGGCCGGCCCGGCCCTACTGCCCCTGGCCCATGCGCAGGACGCGCCGGGCGTCACCGCCAAAAGCCTGTCCATCGTCAGCTCGGCGCCGCTGACCGGGCCGCTGCTGGGTTTTGGCAACGACATCCAGCAGGGCGCCGGCGCCGCCTTCGCCCAGGCCAACGCCCGTGGCGGCATCCACGGGCGCAGCGTGCAACTGCAGATCGTCGATGACGGCTATGTGCCCGAGCGCTCGCTGGCCAACGTGCGCCAGATCATTGCCCAGAACAGCACCCTGGCGCTGCTGTCGTGCGTGGGCACGCCCAACAACACCGCCATCGCGCCGCTGCTGGAGGATGCCGGACTGCCGCACCTGGCGCCCATCACCGGCGCCGCCTCGCTGCGCAAGCCGCTGCGCAACATCTTCCACGTGCGCGCCAGCTACACCGACGAGGTGCTGCGCCTGATCGAGCGCCTGACCGGCATGGGCCTCAAGGGCCTGGGCATTGCCTACCTGGACAACGGCTATGGCCGCGAGCTGCTGGAGGTGGCCACTGGCGCGCTGCAGAAGATGGGCCGCCAGCCGGCAGCGCAGGCCGCCGTGGCCACCGATGGCACCAACCTGCAGCAGGCGCTGCAGACGCTGGCGTCGGGCAAGCCCTCCGCCGTGCTGCTGGCCACTGCCGGCACGGTCTCGGTGGAGCTGGTGCGCGGCATCAAGACGCGGCTGCCCGGCGTGCTGATGGCCGGCGTCAGCGTGACCCTGCCCGGCACCAGCCTGGCGCAGCTGGGCGATGCGGCCAGCGGCATCGCCCTGACCATGATCGTGCCCGACCCGGATCGGGGCAAGCTGCAGGTGGTGCGCGACTACCAGAGCGCCATGCGCGCCGCCGGGCACAACGAGTTCTCGCAAGGCAGCCTGGAGGCCTACATCAACGCGCGCGTGCTGCTGGAAGCGCTGGAGCGCGCCGGCAAGGATGTCAACCAGGCCCGGCTGCGTGCGGCGCTGGCCAGCATCCGCCAGTTCGACCTGGGCGGCTTCGTGGTGGACTACAACGGCCAGCCGCCCCACGTGGGTTCGCGCTTTGTCGAGCTGGGCGTGCTGGGCGGCAACGGGCGCTTCATCGGCTGAAGCCGGGCGGCAGGCAGACAGACAGGCGCGGCCATGAGCACCACTGCAGCCCTGGCCTGCCCCTCGTGCCGCCAGCCCATGCACCAGCAGACCTTTGCTGCCAGCGACGGCGGCGCGCTCACGCTGGACATGTGCTTTGCCTGCCAGGGCCTGTGGTTCGACCCGCAGGAAAACACCCGCCTGGCGCCGGCAGCGGTGATCGAGCTGTTCGAGCTGCTGCACGCGCGCCGTCTGGAGCAGCACCGGCCCCTGGCGCAGCACCTGGCCTGCCCGCGTTGCCGCCGCACGCTGGAGCATGGCTACGACCTGGCGCAGGGCGGGCGCTACGTCGCCTGGCGCTGCCCGCAGCGGCACGGGCGGTTTGCCACCTTCGGCGCCTTCATGGTGGAAAAGGGCTTTGTGCGCCACCTCAGCTCGCTGGAGATCCAGGCGCTGGCCGCGCGCGTGGGCACCATCGCCTGCACGGCCTGCGGCGCCAGCGTGGACATCCGGCGCGACCACGCCTGCCCCTGGTGCCGCTCGGCGCTGTCGCTGCTCGACCCGCAGGCCGTGGAGCAGGCCCTGGCGCGCTTCGACCGCGCGGCGCAGCGCACCAGCGGCGGCATCTCGCCCGAAGCCCTGGCTGACGCCCTGATCACGGTGGAGCGCGCCCGCGAGCGCGAAAAACGCGAGCGCCAGCGCCGGCGGCTGGAGGGCGGCGAGCGCTTGGACCTCCTCAGCGCCGGCATCGACCTGGTGTGGTCGTGGTTCCGGCGCTGATTTAACAAAGCAAAAAGCATAGCTGCCAGCGCTTTTCTGGCAAGGGTTTTCGGCACTTTTATCCGAAATATCGACACCCATCGCCAGCCCGGGTGATGGCGCCATGCCGGGCGCACTGCCTACATGGGCAAGAGACATTCATGGACGGCTGCGCCGTGGGCGCTGGCGAACATGGGAGGCACCACAGCACTTTGCAAGGAAGCCACCATGTTCAAGACCACCCTCCAGACCCTTTCTGTGACTGCCGCCCTGGCCCTGGCCGCCGCAGGCACCTGGGCACAGACCAGCAGCACGCCGACCACCGTCGGCGCCACGCCCCAGGAGGCACAGCAGGCCACGCAGAACGCCGTGCCGCGCTCCGATACCGCCACCTTGGTGCGCACCGGCCCCAGCGCCACCGAGCGCGCCAGCGATGCCATGCAGACCGCCCAGGTGACACCGTCGCCCTCGGGCAACTCGCCGGCGCCCCAGGTCAGCAACAGCCAGGCTGCCATGGGCACCAGCGCCGGCAGCACCGGCACCGGCACCAGCGGCAACGACATGGGCACGACCGTTGACAGCCAGCGCAGCGACATGAGCGGCACCACGACCGGCAACCGGATGCGCAACCGCGCGCCACGCGCCGACCGCAATTGATCCCGATCGACCGCCATTTCCGCCACTTCCGCCATTGACCGCACCCGAGCGCAGCGGGCCTGCCCCGGCCCGCTGCCTGTTCAACCCAGAGGAGCCGACATGAACCCAAACACCACTACCGCCGCTACCACTGCACCCGGCGACTCGCGCTACCTCGTGACCGGCCTGTTCCCGGATCGCGAGGCCGCCGAGACCGCCTACAACGCGGCGCACGCACGCGGCTACACCACGGATGATGTCAACCTGGTCATGTCCGACGACACCCGCACGCGCCACTTCGGCGGCGAGACGGTCGAGACCGAACTGGGCAACAAGGCCGCCAAGGGCGCCGGCATCGGCGGCGCCATCGGTGGCACCGTGGGTGCCATCGCCGCTGCCGTGGCCGCCGTGGGCACCACCCTGGCGCTGCCCGGCCTGGGCATCGTCGTGGCCGGCCCACTGGCCGCAGCAGCGGCTGGGGCAGGTGCCGGTGCTGCCGGCGGCGGCCTGATCGGCGCGCTGATCGGCTGGAGCATGCCCGAGGAGCGCGTCAAGGAGTACGAGGAAGGCATCAAGCGCGGCGGCATCCTGATGGGCGTCCACGCCCGCTCGGACGAGGACGCGGCCTACCTGGCAGACCAATGGCAGGCCCATCGCGGCGAACGCATCTACCGTTGAGTGGCGCGGCGCAGGCGGGCAGGGCTGTGCGGGCAGCGGTGTCCAGCGCCGCCGCCCTCGCCTTTCTTGCCGCCACTGTGCCTGCAGCGCTGCCCGTGCAGGCCGCTGCCGGGCCGAACCCGGCAACTGCCACCACCCGGGCCACCCAGGCGCAGCGCGGCAGTCCCGCGCTGTCGCAGGACGCCCGCGAGGTGCTGGCCTGGATACGCGCCAGCGGCAACAACGCCGGCCTGCCCTTCGTGCTGATCGACAAGCGCAGCGCGGCGGCCCATGTCTTCGATGCCCAGGGCGCCTGGCAGGCCTCGGCGCCAGTGCTGCTGGGCCTGGCGCGCGGTGACCACTCGGTGCCCGGCATCGGCGAGCGCCCCATGGCGCAGATCGCCCGGCACGAGCGCACCACGCCGGCGGGGCGCTTCGTGTCCGAGCCGGGCGTGAACATGGCCGGCGAGGACATCGTCTGGGTGCATTACGACGACGCCATCTCGCTGCACCGCGTGCGCCCCACCAACCCGGCGGAGCGCCGCCTGCAGCGCCTGGCCAGCCCCGGCATTGCCGACAACCGCATCTCCTACGGCTGCATCAATGCGCCGGCCTCGTTCTACGACCGCTTCATCGCCCCCACCCTGGGCCGCCACGACGGCGTGGTCTATGTGCTGCCGGAGACGCAGCCGGTGGCGGAATTCTTTGGTTTCAAGGCCGGCGGGGCGGGTGCATCCGCTCGTCCCGATTGAGCACGGCATTGAGCAAGATGGCGCCAAACGTCGCCGTGCCAATGCCGCCCAGGGCGAAGTCGCCGAACTTGAGCGTGAATTCGCCCGTGCCCAGGATCAGCGTGATGGCCGCGACCAACAGATTGCCGCTGCGCGAGAAGTCCACCCGGTTGTCCACCCAGATCTTGGCCCCGGCAATGGCGATCAGGCCAAAGACCACGATGGACACGCCGCCCATCACCGGCAGCGGAATGGCCTGGATCAGCGCGCCGAACTTGGGCGAAAAGCCCAGCAGCACGGCAATCAGCGCCGCCACCAGGAACACCGCCGTCGAGTAGATGCGCGTGGCCGCCATGACGCCGATGTTCTCGGCATACGTCGTCACGCCCGTGCCGCCGGCGGCGCCGCTGACCATGGTGGCCACGCCGTCGCCGATGAAGGCCCGGCCCATGTATTGATCGAGGTTGCGCCCGGTCATGGCCGTGACGGCTTTGATGTGGCCCAGGTTCTCGGCCACCAGGATGATGACCACCGGGACGATGAGCAGCATGGCCGGCGCGCTGAAGACCGGCGCATGGAATTGCGGCAGACCCACCCAGGCGGCAGCGGCCACGCCCGACAGGTCGATGGGCTTGCCCAGGCCCAGGCCGTTGGTCAGCACGGCGTAGGCGATGCTGGCCAGGATCAGGCCGACCAGGATCAGGAGGCGCTGCACCATGCCGCGCGTGAACACCGCCACCAGCGCCACGCACACGAAGGTCAGCGCCTGCATCCAGGCCTCGAAGTTGTTGGCCGCCATGTTCTTGATGGGCACGCCGGCCAGGTTCAGGCCGATCACCGCCACCACCGCGCCGGTGACCACCGGCGGCATGAAGCGCTCGATCCAGCCGGTGCCGATGACATGCACCACCACGCCGACCAGCGTATAGACCGCGCCGCAGGCCACGATGCCGCCCAGCGCCAGGCCGATGTTCTCGTTCGGCCCCTTGCCGGCATAGGCGCTGGCGGCGATGACCACGCCGATGAAGGCGAACGACGAGCCCAGGTAGCTGGGCACCTTGCCGCCGGTGATGAGAAAAAAGATCAGCGTGCCGATGCCGCTCATGAACACCGCCAGATTGGGATCGAACCCCATCAGAATGGGCGCCAGCACGGTGGAGCCGAACATGGCGATGACGTGCTGCACGCCCATCAGGCCGGTCTGCGGCCAGGGCAGGCGCTCATCGGGGCCGATGACGCCGCCCGAGAGCAATACCTCGGAGCTGCGCTCCTGCCATTGGAAAAAGCCCATGTCGCTCACTCCTGTCTCATGAAAAGTGCAGCGATGGTAGAGATTTTGTTGATCCCTGGCAGTTTTTATATAAAAAGCGGTCCAAACCCTTTTCCAGCAAGCGCTGGCAGCTATCAAAAAAGCAGTGAAACGCTGCGCTCAGGCCTGGCGCCGCGCCTGCTTGACCTCGTACATGGCGCGGTCGGCGTGCTGCAGCGCCTGGGTGGCGTTCAGCTCGCCGGGCTGGACGGCGATGGCCCCGACGCTGGCGCCGGCGTAGTCGAAGGCCACGCCGGCGGCCTCGAAGCGGCCCGCCGTGGCCACGGCGATGCGCCGGGCAAAGGCGGCCTCGGCGGCGCCCACGTTCTCCAGCGGCGCCGGCCCCGGGCCCATCAGCACGAACTCGTCGCCGCCGTGGCGCGCGGCCATGTCCTGCGCGCGCAGCACACCCTCCAGCCGGCGCGCGATATGGATCAGGAACAGGTCGCCCACATCGTGGCCGTGGCGGTCGTTGATGGCCTTGAAGCGATCCAGATCGACGAAGGCCACCAGCACCGTCGTGCCCTGGCGCGCGGCCTGGGCCAGTTGGCGCGTCAGCGCCTGCTCGAAGGCGCGGCGGTTGGGCAGTCCGGTCAGCGCATCGGTGCTGGCGTAGGCGGCCAGGCGCTGGTTGGCCTGCATCAGCTCGGCCAGCAGCTGCTCGCGCTCGATCTGCTGGGCGATCAGGCGTGCGAACAGGGTCAGCATTTGCTGCGCCGCCGGCGTCAGGCTATGCCGGGCGGCGCTGGCGGCGCACAGCGTGCCGTACAGCCGCTCGCCCGACAGGCGCACCGGCGCGCTGACATAGGTCTGTATGCCCAGGGCTGCGGCGGCCTGCGAGTCGCTCCAGCAGGCAGCCACGTCCTCGGTGATGGGGCGGCCCTCGTCCAGCGCACGCTTGCACAGGGTGTCGTGCCAGGGCACGGACAGGCCCTCGGGGATGTCCAGCGCCTGCGTGCGGGTGTTGCGCGCGTACAGCACCTGCTGCTGGCCGCCTTCCAGGTCGATGGTCGTCAGGTAGGCGGACTCCAGGCCGGTCACGTCCTGCAGCAGCTCCAGCAGCGGGCGCGCCAGCTCCTCCAGCGTGTGCGCGCGGGACAGCGAGGCGGCAAGTTGCTTGAACAGGTCGGGCATGGCGCTCGGATTATCTGCCGCCCGGCGCCGGGCGCACAGGCCAGGCCGGGCGCCTGCCGGTGAGCTGGCTGACGATGGCCGCCTGCAGCGGCGGCAGCCGCATGGCCGCGCCCAGCACCGCGCGGCGCGCCAGGCGCGGCAGCGCCCGGGTGTCGGTGTACAGGCGCACGATGGCATTGGTGCCCTGGAAAATGGGCCAGGCCTGCAGGTGCTGGGCGCGGGCGTAGCGCTGCAGCACCTCGGGCGCGCCGATGTCCAGGCCGCGCGCACGGGCGTCGGCCAGCGCCGCGCTCAGCGAGGCCACGCCGGCCAGGCCCAGGTTGAAGCCATGCGCCGTGACCGGGTGCATCCCCACGGCCGCATCGCCCAGCAGCGCACAGCGCGGGCCGCTGAAGCGGTGCGCATAGACGGCCACCAGCGGATAGGCGTGGCGCTGGCCGTGCAGCTGCATGTGGCCCAGGCGGTGGTCGAACTGCGCAGCCACGCTGGCGGCGAAATCCTCGGGCGCCAGCGCCAGCAGCGCCTGCGCCTGCGCGCTGTCGGCGGTGATGACTGCCGAGCACAGCGGCGCGCCGTCCGCCACATCGTCGGGCAGGGGCAGGATGGCCAGGGTGCGGTCGTAGTCGAAGCACTCGTGCGCCACCTGGTCATGCGCCAGTTCGCAGCGCATCCGGCAGACGATGACGGTGCGACCGAAGTCGGTCATGGCCGCGCCTATGCCCAGCTGGCGGCGCGCGGCGGAAAAGCGGCTGTCGGCAGCCACCACCAGCGGCGCGCGCAGGGTCTGCACCGGGGCGTCGGGCTGCGCGGCGTCCCGGTACTCGACCTCGGCATGGCTGGCGTGCGTGGCCACGCGCTGCACGCGCGCGCCAGTCAGCAGGCGCACGCCGGGCATGTCGCTGGCCACCTGCCAGGCGGTGCGGCGCAGGGCGTGGTTGGGCACGATCCAGCCCAGGTGCTCGACGCCGCTGCCGCCCGAGTGCAGGTGCAGCGCCCGGCTGCGACCGACCGGGCCGTCGTGGACTTCGGCGGCGCGCAGCAGGCCGACCTCGTGCGCCTGCAGCAGCTGCCAGCTGCCCAGGCGCTGCAGCAGGGCGGCGCTGGGGTGCGTCAGGGCGATCTCGCGGCCATCGGGCGCGGGGTCGGCGAGCTGCTCCTGGCCCTGCAGCTCCAGCAGCGTGGCGCTCAGGCCAGCCTGACCCAGGCTGGCCGCCAGCGACAGCCCGGCGGGGCCGCCACCGACGATGAGCACGTCGCAGTTCAGGGAAGAGTCGTCGTTTCGGGTCATGGCGGGCAACTGTGTCGGTGTCGAAGGGCTGCGAAAGCGGCCATTGTGCGACGCACCGGACGGCCTGTGGGGCTGCGGGCGGCCCGAAGCGGCGCGCTCCTACGCCTGCGCCGGGTGGTCAAACCTAGAGTGGAACGCCCTGCAACCCATGAGACAAGGATTTGCCATGCGCGTGGACATCTATCGCCGGCCCGAGGCCGAAGGGCGTGTTTCCTACCTGGCCGTGCCCCAGGGCCAGCCCATCCCGCAAGAGGCCACCAACGTGGACTGGAGCGACGAGGCGCGCGGCGTGGAGCTGGATGAAAAACTCGAACACTGGGACGCGCTGGGCATCCCCGAGCCGGGGCGCCAGCTGCAAAGAAAGGGCTATGCCATCACCAGCGTGCGCGAGCAGCCGCCACAGTAAACGCCGCCTGTCCACCGTTGCGGGAGGTGGTGCATGGTGCGCTGTGCGCAAAGGCCGAACACCTTCCAGGAGCCAAGAGCCGCTCGACCACCACTGTCACCAATCCGCTGGTGCGCTGCATCCTGGCGCGCTACGCTGCAGGGATGGAGACAACAACACTTCCCCCTCAAGCCCCACCCCGCGCGCCCCGGCCCGGGCCGAGCGCCAGCCGCGCATCCGCCACTACCAGAACTGGCTGCGTGCGCAGCGCGGCCTGGAGTTTGCCGACTATGACGCGCTGTGG
>NZ_JACWIJ010000001.1 GCF_017811175.1 Melaminivora jejuensis | reverse complement strand
CCGCGTTGTGTGGCGATATCCGTAGTGACAGTCAAGGTGTCAGATTTGCGTGCTGATATTGCGTTCTCGCACCCTAGCATTGACAATGACAGAAACCGGATTTTCCTTCGAAGATACGGATACCGTAATTTCTCCAGCAGAGTTTGTAGTACCTTGCGTGGTAAGTAGGTTGACGCTGCCTGCAGGCACAACATTGAAGTCAACCACTACTCCCTTGAGAGGCGAGCCTTGCCCATCGACCACGGTAAAGGTGAGCAATGCGGTCTCCGACCTGCCATTCCCGCCAGAGCCGGCAATGACGATGGAGCTGTCGGAGGGATTAGCCTTGCTGAAATTGATGGCCGCAGCGGCAGCTTGTGGATCAGCAACCACTGTAGGGGAAACTGATACGCTTTGCCGTCCTGTTTGCCACCTTTCCTGGCCAGTTCTATCCACGACTTTCACAGTGGCGACAATTTGGGTTGCGCCTAGAGCCTGTGCATCCTTGGCTTTGACATCAACCTCGGCAACCCCATCCTTGTTCGTCAAGGCAGTGGCAGATTCCGGGATGAACTCCAGCAATGCAGAGCCTTCTTGAGAGAAGGTAACGACCGTCCCCGGATCGGATTGCCAGCCCTGTCCTTGACCGTAGCCTGACATGGGCGTCCAGTTCTGAAGAAGAAAAGGAATTTACAGGAGCTGCGCCCTGACCCTCTCCCTTGAAAGTCTGGACATTGACGATGGCATTGACTGACGTACCTCCCTCACCACTAGATTTCCAGACCCTCCCGGATCTCCGCCGCCGCACCACAAGCGGCCAACAACGTGAAGGATAAGCACGCTGCAATTTTTCCTATGATTTTCATTGTTCTCACCTTATGATTAACGCACAGATCCACGATCAGTAATCACCTTGGGGTGATGAAGACCAGCATTCCCGCTTGGTGGATTCCTTGGTGCGGGATTTGAGAGATTGCCCACTACCGGAACATCACCCAGCAGCGGGATTTTCTCTTCCTGCGAGGTTTCTTCCATTTCGAAGATGCCGCCAATCACCACGGTACCACCGTTTTCCACCAGCACCTGGGTGATGACATGCTTGGTATCGATGGCCAGGCCCTGCTCGGTGCGCTCGCCCCGGGCGTCCTTGCTGATGTCCAGGTCCATGATGATGTTGCCCTCGGGGTGATCTGCGGGGTCACCTCCAGCTTGAGCACCGCCTTCCTCCAGACCGTATTGGCACCCCTGTCGGATATCACCACATACGGATATTCGGTGCCCTGCTCGATCAGTGCCTTGACCTGGTCGGCCGTCACCAGGCGCGGGCTGGAGACGATCTTGCCTGGCCATCGGCCTCCATGGCAGACAACTCCAGGGTCAGGAAGCGATTGGCTGCCGGGCTGAAGATCGACAGGGCAAAGGAGCCGATCCCGCCCACTCCGGACAAGGCTGCCGGCAGGTTCAGGAAAGTGCCAGTGGTGCTGGGACCTTCCCCCTCCTGCCGCCCGGCTTCACGCCGCTGATGTTCATACCCGCCCGGACTGGAAGCCAGTGGAGCCAGTCGCGTTGTCGTAGCCGGTGCCAATTGCAGGCGGTTGCCCCGCCGATGCTGTAGCCGCCGTCGCCACCCCTTTGGGCACGCAGGTCGCCGCCGCCCAGCCGCACCCCCAGCGAGCGCCCAAAGGTGTCGCGCGCCTCGACGATGCGCGCCTCGATCATGACCTGGCGCACCGGCACGTCCAGGGTCTGCAGCAGCAGGCGCACTTCTTCGAGCTTGGCAGCGGTGTCGGTCACGAAGATCTGGTTGGTGCGCGGCTCGTCGATGGCGCTGCCGCGTGGCGACAAAAAGCGTGCGCCCGGCGTGGAGGCTGTCGGCGAAGTGCCCGCTGCGCTAGTGGCACCACCACCGCCGCCGCTGCCGCCGGAAGTGGCCGTCAGGCGCGGCCGATGTCCGACGCCTTGGCGTAGTTGAGCTGGAAGGCCTGGGTGCGCAGGGGTTCGAGCCGCTGCAGGCCTGGGTGGCCTCGTAGTCCTTCTTGGTGCGCTCGTCGATCTCGTCCTTGGGGCGATCCACAGCACGGTGCCCGACTTGCGCATCCCCAGGCCCTTGGCCTCCATGATGATCTGCAGCGCCTGATCCCAGGGCACGTCCTTCAGGCGCAGCGTCAGCGCGCCGGTCACGGTGTCGGAGGTGACGATGTTGAAGTTGGTGAAGTCGGCAATGACTGCAGGAGCGAGCGCACGTCGATGTTCTGGAAGTTCAGCGACAGCTTCTCGCCGGTGTAGCGCGGGCCTTGGCTGAGTTTGTTCAGGTCAATCTTCTTGGGCCGCACCTCGACCACGAACTGGTTGTCGCTTTGGTAGGCACTGTGCTCCCATTCCCCCGTCGGCTCGATGAGCACGCGCACACGCTCGCCCTGCTGCGTGGCGCTGATGGTCTGCACGGGCGTGCCGAAGTCGGACACATCGAGGCGGCGGCGCAGCCCTTCGGGCAGCGAGGAGCGCAGGAATTCCACCACCAGCCCTTGCCCTGCTGCTGCAGATCGACGCCGACCTGGTTGTTGGCCAGCGCCACCACCACCCGGCCCGCGCCATCGGGGCTGCGCCTGAAGTCCAGATCGCGCAGCGCCAGCACATCGGCGTTGTGCCCTTCGGCAAACACCGTGCGCTCGGCGCTGGCGAGGCCGCTGCCGAGGTGCCGGCCACGGCGTCCAGCGTCACCAGCACCGTGCGCCCCTGCATCTGGGTGCTGTAGGTCGCGGTCTGCCTGAGGTTGAGCACCACCCGGGCGCGCTCCTCGGTCTGCACGATGTTGGCTGTCCGGATGTTGCCCTGGTTGACCTCCACCAGCGAGCGCCCGGTGGCATTGCCCACGCGGGGAAGTCGAGTGCGATGCGCGCCGGACTTTGGGTGGCGAAGCCTGCCGGGGCTTCCGTCAGGGCTCGGTGAGTTCGATGCGCAGCACCTCCGTCCCGCCCTGCAGATAAGCCGTGACCGATTCGATGCTGGGCCGGGCCTGCACCCCCGCAGCCCCAGGACGGCGGCCAGGGCGACGGCGGCAAGCCGCAGGCGCTGATGCAGACGTGTTGTCGAGCCGATCATTGTTTCTTCTCCCCACTTGCCTCTTGCAGTTCGATCTTGGTCGGGCGCTCGATCCAGTCGCCCGATGAGTCCTGCACCACCTCGCGCAGATCCATCGAGGTTTCGTTGATGGCATGATTTTTCCGTAGTTCTGCCCAGGTAATTGCCTACGCGCACCTGGTACAGCAGCTTGTCCACGCTGACCAGGCTGTCGGCGTGCCTTCCTTGTTCAGGCTGCCGACCATCTTGATGGCATCCAGCGGATAGGCCTCCAGCGGCTGCTTGCGCCGCGCCATCTCGGGCGCTATCAGCGACACGTTGGCCACCGACTGCGAGGAGTCCCGGCGCAGTGCCTGGGTCAGCTTCTGCGGGTTGAAGGGTCGGAGCTGCCCTCGGCCCCGTAGTCGCTGGGCACGAACTGCTTGGGCTCGTGAGCTCCAGGGTGCGTGGCTTGGTGGTGCTGCGCAACTGCGCATCCAGCCGCGCAGGTCGTCCTGGCCGTCACTGCTGCAACCCGCCAGCAGCAACGCCAGCGGCAGGGCTGCCAGCGGCAGCATCCGGTTCTTGGCCCGTCATTTGCGCCCGCCTTCTTTTTCTTGGTGGCGTCCTTCTGGGCCTGGATCTCTTCGGGATCGAGGTAGCGGAAGGTGCGCGCCGTGGCCTCCAGCGTCAGGTTGCCGCCGCCCTCCTTGGCCACCGGCACTAGCGAAATGTTGTTCAGCGTGACGATGCGCGAGAGGTTGGCCACGTCGGCGGCGAAGGCGCCGATGTCGTGGTAGCGCCCGATGATGCGGATCGAGATGGGCAGCTCGGCGTAGTAGTCCTTGACCACGATCTGATCCGGGCGGAACAGCTCGAACTGCAGGTTGCGGCCCAGGCCGGCCTGGTTGATGTCGGACAGCAGCGCCGACATCTCGGCCTTGCTGGGCAACTGCTTTTCCAGCTGGATCACGTACTGCTGCACCTGCTCGCGCTGCTTCTTGAGCATGTCCAGGCTGACGCCTTGACCAGCTTCTTCTGGTAGTCCGTGCGCAGGGTCTGCTCGGTGGCGCGCTCGGCGGCCAGTTCCTCTTCGTAGTCGGTCAGCTTGAAGAACCAGGAGAAAGTGGCCACGCCGGCTGCGATGAACAGGCACAGCAACACGCGCGGCACGATGGGCCACAGGGAGGGATCCTTGGAGTCGAGGTTCTGGAACTGCCGCTGCAGGCGATCCTGCAGATCGGCAAAGTCCAGCTTGGGAACGGTGCGTGTCGCCATCTGTCTGGTCACTCACTGCTGGCCGGCTTGCCACCGGCAGCCGGCTTGCCGCGGCCGCTGGCTGGCCGGCAGCGTCCTGCTTGCTGGCGCTGCGCACCAGCCTGAAGCGCAGGTTGAAGGAAGCCACGCGGCGCTGATCCTTGGGGGTCAGGGACACGTTGGCGGCAACGATCTCCACCAGCTCGGGCTTGGTGAACCAGGGCGTGTTGTCGGAGAAGTTGCGCAGCATCTCCGACACGCGCTCGTTGGACTGGGCCATGCCCTGCATGGTCACGACCTCGTTGCCCTGCTTGAGACTGGTGATGTACACGCATCGGGCAGCTGGGCCACCAGTTCGTTGAGCATGTGGACTGGCAGGTTGCGGTCGGCCTGCAGGTCTTCCACCGCCTTCTGGCGCGCCTGCAGGGCGGTGATTTCCTCCTCGATGCTGGCGATCTCCTTGATCTGCCCTTCCAGCAGCTTGATCTCGCTGCGCAGCAGTTCGTTGCGCCCTTGCTGCTCGGCGATGTGGCCTGGAACCACAGGTAGATCAGTGCGGCGATCGCCAGGCCGCCCAGGGCGGAGGCGAACATGACAACCTGGAAGGTCTCGCGGCGGCGTTTGCGTGCTGCCTCGCGATGCGGCAGCAGGTTGATCAGGATCACTGCAGGAACCTCCGCATGGCCAGACCGCAGGCAGTCAGGTAGGAGGGCGCTTCGCGCATGAGTTTCTTCAGGCGGATGGAGCCGCCGATTTCCATGTCGTCGAAGGGATTGACCACGCTGCAGGCCGAGCCGGTGGTCTGGATGACCTGCTCGGGCAGGCCGTGCAGGGCCGCCGAGCCGCCGGCCAGCAGGATGTGATCGACCCGGTGAAAGGGCGTGCTGGTGAAGAAGAACTGCAGCGCCCGGCGAATTCCTGCGCCAGGCTGTCCACGAAGGGACGCAGCACAGCCGAGCCATAGTCTTCGGGCAGCTCGCCGCTGCGCTTCTTGTCTTCCGCCTCTTCCTGCGAAAAGCCATACTGGCGCATGAGCAGCTGGGTCAGCTGGGCGCCGCCGAAGGCTTGGTCGCGCTCGTACAGCACATCGTCGTGCGGATGACCTGCAAGCTGGTGGTAAGCGCGCCGACCTCGAACAGGGCAATGACGGCATCCTGGCTGCCGCCGGGCAGCGCCTGGATCAGGCGGGCCGCCGCCAGGCGCGCGGCGTGGGATTCGATATCGACGATGACCGGCCTGAGCCCGGCGGCCTCGGCCAGGCCCTGGCGATCCTGCACCTTCTCCTTGCGCGAGGCGGCGATCAGCACCTCATCGTCGCCCGGGGAGTTCTTGGCCGGGCCGATGACGCAAAAATCCAGGCTGACCTCATCGAGCGAGAACGGGATGTACTGGCTGGCCTCGGACTCGACCTGCACCTCCAGCTCCTGCTCGCTCATGCCACCGGGCAGGGCGATGCGCTTGGTGATGACGGCCGAAGGTGGCAGGGCCAGGGCGACGTTGCGCGTGCGGCTGCCGCTTTTCTTGACCAGGCGACGCATGGCTTCGGCCACCTCATCGAATTCTCGATGTTGCCGTCGCTGATCCAGCCGCGTTCGAGCGGCTCCATCGCGCAATGCTCCAGCGTCAGCCGACCATCGCCGGCCTGTCCGAGCTCCACCAGCTTGATGCTCGATGAGCTGATGTCCACCCCAGAAGAGGGGCGGCCTTGCGACGAAATAACGATCCCACTGAGACCAAGACGCCCCTGTGTAACTATTTGGCAAACGCTGCAATCGAGGTTGCCGGGCGATGCTAGCAGCAAGATTGTTGCGTCAACAACTTGCCGCACCGGCGCACTGCCCTTGGTCGTTGTCAAAAGCAGACGCATCGTGCGCGCCGAAACCGACCCGAAAACGCTGCGCCGGCCCGGGGCACAACTGGTCACAGGCACGATTTTATAATGGCCGGTTCCCCGCAGAACGAGCCAGATGACTTCCTCCACCGATCAAGAGCCGGTTGCGCAACCGGAAAAAAAGCCGGGAAAAAAACCGGATCGCCAGCCCGCCCGCCGCCGCCCCGTGGCTGCGCCTGCCGCTGCTGGCCCTGGCCTGGTTGCTGGGCCTGGCCGTCGCCGGCGTGCTGGGCGTCGTCCTGGCCGTGGCGCTGGGCCTGGCCGTGGCCTACCCCAACCTGCCCGACATTCGGAGCTGGCCGACTACAAGCCCAAGCTGCCCATGCGGGTCTATTCGGTCGAGGGCGCGCTGCTGGCGAGTTCGGTGAGGAGCGGCGCAACCTGACACCCATCGAGGACATCCCCAAGGTCATGACGGACGCCGTGCTGGCCATCGAGGACGCGCGCTTTTTCGAGCACGGCGGGGTGGACTACAAGGCGTGCTGCGCGCCGCGCTGGCAACCTGGGCCGCGTCAAGAGCCAGGGCGCATCGACCATCACCATGCAGGTGGCGCGCAACGTCTATCTCTCATCAGAGAAAACATTACACGCAAGATTTACGAAATCCTGTTGACCTTCAAGCTTGAGCATCTATTGAGCAAGAATCAGATCCTCGAGATCTACATGAACCAGATCTATCTGGGCAACCGCGCCTATGGCTTTGCCGCAGCGGCAGAGACTATTTCGGCAAGCCACTCAAATCCATCACCATTGCCGAAGCCGCCATGCTGGCCGGCCTGCCCAAGGCCCCGTCGGCCTACAACCCCATCAGCAATCCCAAGCGCGCGCGCAGCCGCCAGCTCTACATCATCGAGCGCATGTACGACAACGGCTTCATCAGCGCCGCCGAGGCCGCCGAGGCCAAGCGCGAACCCATCCGGCTGCGCTCGCCGGGCGACAGCACGCGCATCCATGCCGAATACGTGGCCGAGATGGCGCGCCAGCTGATCTTTGCCCAGTACGGCAACGAGGCCTACACACGCGGCCTGAACGTCTATACAACGCTCAATGCCGGCGAGCAGGAAGCGGCCTACCGCGCCCTGCGCCAGGGCATCATGGACTACGAGCGGCGCCAGCACTACCGTGGCCCGGAGCGCTTCGTGGAGCTGCCCCGCAGCGCCGCCGAGCTGGAGGACGCCATCGACGACGCCCTGGCCGCGCACCCCGACAACGGCGACGTGCGCGCCGCCGTGGTGCTGGAGGCCGGGCCGAAAAAGATCGTCGCCGCGCGCGCCGACGGCGAGAAGCTGGAGATCACCGGCGAAGGCTTGAAGCCGGCCCAGTCCGGCCTGTCGACAAGGCGCCGCCCAACATCCGGCTGCGCCGCGGCGCCGTGATTCGCGTGGTGCAGACGCCCAAGAAGACCTGGGAGATCACCCAGCTGCCCGAGGTCGAGGGGGCCTTCGTCGCCATCGACCCGCGCTCCGGCGCCATCCGCGCGCTGGTGGGCGGCTTCGACTTCGACAAGAACAAGTTCAACCACGTCACCCAGGCCTGGCGCCAGCCGGGCTCGGCCTTCAAGCCCTTCATCTACTCGGCGGCGCTGGAAAAGGGCTTCACCCCGGCCACCGTGATCAACGACGCACCGCTGTTCTTCGGCTCCGGCGTGACCGGCGGCCAGCCTGGGAGCCCAAGAACTACGACGGCAAGTACGACGGCCCCATGACCATGCGCTCCGGCCTGGCGCGCTCCAAGAACCTGGTGTCGATCCGCGTGCTGCAGGCTGTCGGGCCGAAGACGGCGCAGCAATGGGTCACGCGCTTTGGCTTCGACGCCGACAAGCATCCGGCCTATCTGACCATGGCGCTGGGCGCCGGCTCGGTCACGCCCATGCAGATGGCCACCGCCTACTCGGTGTTTGCCAATGGCGGCTGGCGCGTCAATCCCTACCTGATCACGCGCGTGTCGGATCACAAGGGCCGGGTGCTGTCCAACTTCCAGCCGCCGCCGCTGGAGCACAACCCGCGCGCCATCGACGCGCGCAACGCCTTCATCATGGACAGTCTGCTGCAGGAGATCACCCGCTCGGGCACGGCAGCGCGCGCCCAGGCCACGCTCAAGCGGCCTGACCTGTACGGCAAGACGGGCACTACCAACGACTCGGTCGATGCCTGGTTCGCCGGCTTTCAGCCGAGCATCGCGGCCGTGACCTGGATCGGCTACGACACGCCGCGCAACCTGGGCAGCCGCGAGACCGGCGGCGGCCTATCCCTGCCGGTGTGGATCAACTTCATGGACAAGGCACTCAAGGGCGTGCCGGTGACCGAGCCGCCCGTGCCCGAGGCGTGACCAACATCGGCGGCGAGTGGTACTACAACGAGTACGCGCGTAGCGGCGGCGTGGCCAGCGTCGGCCTGGAGTCCGCAAGCTCCGAGCCGGATGCCGGCGCGCCGGCCCCGGTCGCCCCGCCCGCACCGGAGGAGCGCAGCCGCATCCTGGATTTGTTTCGCAACTGATCCTGCGACGTGACTGGGTTTGAGGTCTTTTTGCCCTCAAACCCTTGTCCAACAAGCGCTGTCAGCTATCAAAAAAGTAGTTGACACCGGCTGTCAGACAGGTACGAAACGCAGCGCCTGCCCGGCCTGCTCGCTGGCGCAGCGCGCCAGATCGGCAAAGAACTCGCTGCCGGCCTTGGTGTCGAGCCAGCACCCGCTGGCCGCATCGAAGCGGTAGTGGTAGCCGCCCGAGCGCGCCGCCAGCCAGACCTCCTGCAGCGGCTTTTGCAAGTTCACGATGATCTGGCTGCCGCCCTCGAAGGCGATGGTGACCATGCCGCCCGAACGCTGGCTGTCCAGGTCGCAATCGGTCTCCTCGTTGATGCGGTCGCAGCCCTGCTCCAGCGCCAGCAGCAGGGCCTCGGCGCGATCCATATATTCCAGGTCGGTCATCAATACAATTTGCAGATGTTTACAGGCCGCCGCATTCTAGTCAGCACCTCGTTCCCTGCCGCCCTCGCTGCCCTGGCAGTCCTGGCCGCCCTTGCGGGCTGCGGCCAGCGCGGCCCGCTGTATCTGCCCGAGCAGGGTGCCGCCGCCCCGCCGGCAGCCGCCTCCATCGCCCAGCCGGCCACGCCTGCTGCCCCTGTCGATCCGGCCTCCGATCCGTCCCTGGTTTCTCCTTCCCGCTCCCGACCATGATCCCTCCCCCCTGCCCGGCCAACCGCAACTGCACTACCGCAACCAGTCCCTGTACCTGGAGGACTGCCGCCTGGCCGACTTGGCGCGCGAGCACGGCACGCCGCTGTACGTCTACTCCAGCGCCCACATGCTGGCAGCACTCGCCGCCTACCAACGCGGCTTTGCCGGGCGGCGCGTGCAGATCTGCTACGCCATGAAGGCCAACTCCTCGCTGGCCGTGCTGCAGTTGTTCGCCGCCCAGGGCTGCGGCTTCGACATCGTCTCCGGCGGCGAGCTGGCGCGCGTGCTGGCTGCCGGCGGCAACCCGGCCCGCGTCATCTTCTCGGGCGTGGGCAAGACGCGCGCCGAGATGCGCCAGGCGCTGGAGGCCGGCATCCAGTGCTTCAACGTCGAGAGCGAGGCCGAGCTGGAAGTGCTCAGCGAAGTCGCAAGCAGCATGGGCCTGCGCGCACCGGTCAGCATCCGCGTCAATCCCAACGTGGACGCCAAGACACACCCCTACATCTCCACCGGCCTCAAGGGCAACAAGTTCGGCATCGCCCACGAGCGCACGCTGGCCACCTACCAGCGCGCTGCGGCGCTGCCCGGCCTGCGCGTGGTCGGCATCGACTGCCATATCGGCTCGCAGATTACCGAGGAGGCGCCCTTCATGGACGCGCTGGAGCGGATGCTCGACCTGGTGGACGCCATCGAGGCCGCCGGCATCGCCATCCAGCACATCGACTTCGGCGGCGGCCTGGGCATCGACTACAACGGCGACACCCCGCCGGCGGCCGATGCGCTGTGGCAACGCCTGCTGCAGCGCCTGGATGCGCGCGGCCACGGCGATCGGCTGCTGATGATCGAGCCGGGCCGCTCGCTGGTGGGCAATGCCGGCGTGTGCCTGACCGAGGTGCTGTACCTCAAGCCTGGCGAGGACAAGAATTTCTGCATCGTCGATGCCGCCATGAACGACCTGCCGCGCCCGGCCATGTACCAGGCGTACCACGCCATCGTGCCGCTGGACTGTGCTGCCGAGGGCCGCCAGGGCGTCACCTACGACGTGGTCGGCCCGGTGTGCGAGAGCGGCGACTGGCTGGGGCGCGAGCGCCAGCTCGCCGTGCAGCCGGGCGACCTGCTGGCGGTGCTGTCCGCCGGGGCCTATTGCAGCGCCATGGGCAGCACCTACAACAGCCGTCCGCGCCCGGCGGAAGTGCTGGTGTCTGCCGGCACCGCGCAGGTGGTGCGCCGGCGCGAGAGCATCAGCGATCTGCTGCGCAACGAGCAACTGCCGGCCCAGGCGGGGGCCTATAGACTTGACGCCTCTCAAGCAATAACCATCCCGCAAAGCTACTATTGCCCTTTTGGCTCCCGGAAGACGCCCATGTCCACGCCCCCCTGGAACTGTACCGAGACAGCAACCACGCCTGCCTGATGTTCTCCGATCTGATTGACGAGGATGGCGTGGCCGTGCAGGCCAACCAGTTCCTGATCGTCGATGACGGCACTGGCGCCATCATCGACCCGGCGGGATACTGGCCTTCAACGAGCTGTTCATGGGCATGTCGCGGCACTTCTCGCCGCACAAGCTCTCGTACCTGATCGCCTCGCACGCCGACCCGGACATCATCGCTTCGCTGGATCGCTGGCTGACCAGCACCTCGGCGCAACTGGTCATCTCGCGCATCTGGGAGCGCTTCGTGCCGCACTTCACCAAGGTCGGCAAGACGGACAACCGCATGATCGCCGTACCCGACGGCGGCGGGCGCCTGCCGCTGGGGCGCCATGAGCTGGTGCTGCTGCCGGCGCACTTCATGCACTCGGAGGGCAACTTCCACTTCTACGACCCGGTCAGCCGCATCCTGTTCACGGGCGACCTGGGCGTGTCCATGACCAACGGCGCCGAGGCGCGCGTGCCGGTGACCGAGCTGGGGCCGCACATCGCGCGCATGGAAGGCTTTCACAAGCGCTACATGGTGTCCAACAAGATCCTGCGGCTGTGGACGCGCATGGTGCGCAAGCTCGACGTGGCCATGATCGTGCCGCAGCACGGCGCACCCATCCTGGGCGCCAAGGCCATCAGCGACTTCTACGACTGGCTCGATGGCCTGGCCTGCGGCGTCGATCTGTTCGACGAGCGCGCCTACCAGGTGCCTACGGGCATGATCGACCCGCAGACGCGCCAGCTGCGCCCGGCCTGAAGGCGGTCGGCGCCTGAGGGGCCAGCGCGCCAGCAGCAGGGCGGCCACGATGGCGCCATAGGCCAGCACTTCGGCAAAATCGTTCTTGCCAGCGCGCATCAGCCACAAGTGCAGCAGCGCCAGCACCGCTGCCAGATAGACGCTGCGGTGCAGCAGCTGCCAGCGCCGCCCGCCCAGCCAGCGCATGGCGGCGGCGGTCGATGTCGCAGCCAGCACCAGCAGCAAGGCAAAGGCCTTGAGGCCGACCACGATGAAGGGGCGCTGGCCGATGTCGCGGGCCATCTCGTCCATGTCCAGCCCCATGTCGAAGCCGGCATAGGCCAGCAGGTGCAGCGCGGCATAGAAGAAGGTGAACAGCCCCAACATGCGCCGAAAGCGCGCCAGCGCCGGCTGGCCCAGCGCCAGGCGCAGCGGCGTGATGGCCAGCGTCAGGCACAGCAGGCGCAGCGTCCAGTCGCCCAGGGCGCGGATCAGCGCCTCGGCCGGGTTGGCGCCCAGGCGATCAGTGGCAGCGGCAAACAGCAGCCAAGCCAGCGGCAGCAGGCATAGCGCGAACGCCAGCGGCTTGACCCACGGGCGCAGCAGCCAGGAGCGGGCGGCAGCCTGGCGCGCCGTGGCCATCAGTAGAACTTCTTCAGATCCATGCCGGCATAGAGCTGGCCGACCTGCGCCTCGTAGCCGTTGAACGGCAGCGTCCTGCGCTTTTTGGCGAACAGGCCGTCCTCGCCGATGCGCCGCTCGCTGGCCTGGCTCCAGCGCGGGTGCGGCACGTCCGGGTTGACGTTGGAATAAAAGCCGTATTCATTCTTCGCCGCCTTGTTCCAGGCGGTGGCCGGCTCGTGCTCGGTGAAGCGGATCTTCACGATGCTCTTGGCACTCTTGAAGCCGTACTTCCAGGGCACGACCAGGCGCACCGGCGCGCCGTTTTGCTGCGGCAGCACTTCGCCATACATGCCAAAGGCCAGCAGGGTCAGCGGGTGCAGGGCTTCGTCCAGGCGCAGGCCCTCGGTGTAGGGCCAGTCCAGGATGCGCGAGTTGACGCCGGGCATCACGGCCTTGTCGGCCAGGGTGACGAATTCGACATATCTGGCGCTGCCCTGCGGCTCGACGCGGCGGATCAGCTCGGCCAGCGAATAGCCGACCCAGGGGATGACCATCGACCAGCCCTCGACGCAGCGCAGGCGGTAGATGCGCTCTTGCTGCGGCGCGAGCTTGAGCAGCTCGTCGATGTCGAAGCTGCGCGGCTTGTTGACCAGGCCTTCGACGGCCACCGTCCAGGGCCGGGTCTTGAGCGTGGCAGCGTTCTGCGCCGGGTCACCCTTGCCGGTGCCGAACTCGTAGAAATTGTTGTAGGTCGTGGCGTCGCGGTAGCTGGTGACTTTTTCCATGGTCGCCGCGCCAGCCACGGCGCTGCGGTGCGCCGGCAGCGCCGACTGCCGCCCAGGGGCCGGATACAGCGCCTGCTCGGCCAGGGCGCTGCGCCCGGCCCAGGCGGCCAGCGCGGCGCCGGCAGCGCCACTGGCCAGGTGCCGCAGCAGCGCACGCCGGTCGGCCTGCAGGGCGCGCGGCGTGATGTCGCTGCTGCGGGGATGGACGAAGCCGTCGGCGCCAGTGCGGATGCGAAAACTCATGGCGCAGACTCCTTTTTTGAATGAAATCGGCCTCAAAGCCTTGCCAGGCAAGCGCTAACAGCTATCAAATTCAGAGTGTGCCGTAGCTGTGCAGGCCCGACAGGAACATGTTCACGCCCAGGAAGGCAAAGGTCGTCACCGCCAGCCCGCCCAGCGCCCACCAGGCCGACATGGTGCCGCGCAGGCCCTTCATCAGGCGCATGTGCAGCCAGGCGGCGTAGTTCAGCCAGACGATCAGCGCCCAGGTCTCCTTGGGATCCCAGCTCCAGTAGCCGCCCCAGGCCTCGGCGGCCCACAGCGCGCCCAGCACGGTGGCGATGGTGAAGAAGGCAAAGCCCACGGCGATGGACTTGTACATCACGTCGTCCAGCACTTCCAGCGCCGGCAGCTGTGCGGCGATGCGCCGGCGGCCAAAGAGGATGGCGCCCACGATCAGCGCCGAGATGCCGAAGTACACCATCCAGTAGCTGCTGCGCCCGTCCACCTCCTGGCGAAAAGCCAGCGGCTCGAAGCACAACACGATGCCCAGCAGCCACAGCGGCGCGAGCTTGTACCAACGCGTCTCGGCGGCCTGCTGCTTGATCAGGTAGGCAAAGGCCACCATGGCGGCCAGCGCAAAGGTGCCATAGCCAATGAAGTTGGCCGGCACGTGCAGCTTCATCCACCAGCTCTTGAGGGCCGGCACCAGCGGCTGGATCTCGTGCGCCTCGCGCACCACCGTGTACCACAGCAGAAAGCCCACGGCGGCGCTCACCACCAGCATTACGAAGGCGCCCAGCGCGCGCGTGGCGTACTGCTCCTCGTAGTACAGGTAAAAGATCGCCGTCATCCAGCAGAACATGATGAAGACTTCGTACAGGTTGCTGACCGGGATGTGGCCGATGTCGGGCGCGATCTGGTAGCTCTCGTACCAGCGCACCATGGTGCCGATCAGCGCCAGGCCGATGGCCACCCAGGCCACGCGCGAGCCGATGCGCATCATGGTCTGACGCTCGCCGCCGGCGAACATGCCGATCCAGTAAAAAACCGTGCTCATGAAGAACAGCACGCTCATCCACAAGATGGCCGATTGGCTGGACAGGAAATATTTCAGCAGGAAAACGCTGTCGGCGCGCGCCAGATCGCCGCCGGCATCGCCCTGGTACAGCCCGATGGCCGCCAGCGACAGCCCGGCCACGGCCAGCATCAGCCACAGCAGTGGCCGCCAGAACCAGCCCAGCCAGACCAGCGACGGGATGGAGGCCAGCAAGATGCCTTTCTCATAGACATCCATGTGTACGCCGTAGCGCTGCAGGGCGAACAGGCCGCCGACGGCCACGGCCAGGGCGAACAGCCAGTCCAGCCAGTTGCGCCGCGCGAAATAGCCCCCGCCCAGGGTGTAGGCAGTGGCCGGGGTGGTGGTCGTGGTGGTGGCGGTGTTCATCGCGGGGAGCCTCCGTCAACGGGTGTGCCAAGGATGTGCGTGGTCAGTTGGGCAAATTCGCGGCCGTTGTCCAGCGCCTTGCGGTTGCTGGACATGGCCATGGTGGCCTGCGCGCCGCCGCCTTGCGGTGCCAGCCAGACCCACAGGCGCCGGTCGCGCACGTACAGCATGGCGAACACGCCCAGGATCAGCAGGGCGCAGCCCAGATAGACCACGTTCTTGCCGGGTGCTCTGGCCACCTGGAAGACGCTGGCCTGCACCTGGTTGAAGTCCGCCAGCTCCAGCACCACCGGCGCTGGATAGGCCTGGGCGTCGCTCAGGGACAGCACGGCCTGCGCCATGAAGCTGCGTGTGCCCTCGTCCAGCGGCAGGGGCGCCAGGCCGGCCTGGGTGCGCGTGAGCTGGGCCAGCTCGAACAGCGCGCCGTTGAGGATGCGCACCAGCACCTCGCCGGCACGCTCGCGCTCGGCCTCGGGCACATTGCTTTCGATGAATTGCGACACCGCCTGCAGACCGCCGTTGCCCCGGCCCCGGGCATCGACCTCGGTGCCGGCAAACAGCGCCAGCGCGCGCGTGGCCGAGATCGCCAGTTGCTCGGCCAGGTCGGGCCGGCTGGCATCGACGGCCATGGCGGCGTAGCGGCGCACGGCGGCTTCGCGCAGCAGCGGATCGGCCAGCGCCAGGCGCAGGCGCAAAAAGCCTTCCATGCCGCCCTCGCTGTCGATGGGCACGCGCAGGTAGCGGAAGGGCTCGGCCGGCGTCTCGCGCACGCCCAGCAGATACACCGGCAACTGGCCGTCGCCCATGTCGATGGGCAGCATGTAGTTGTTGAACTCGCGCGCCTGGCCGGCGGCGTCGCGCAGCTTGTAGCTGATGCTGGGGCCGACGTTGCGCAACTCGCGGCGGGTCACCGTCTTGTTGCCCGCGCCCAGGCGCGACTCGATGGAGCCGCGCAGATCGACGCGGCGCACGTCGGCGCCGGAAGTGTTGCCCTCCTCGCCCATGTTTTCCACGTTGAGCACGCGCAAGGCGGAGAACTCCAGCGTCATGGCCTCGGGCAGCTTGCCGGCGGCCAGCTGCGCCGAGCCGCCGATCACGCCCTCGATGTCGAAGGGCGCGGCGCCCGGCACCAGAGGCCGCGCACGCAGGCGCACCTGCGAGCCGCCATCGTCGAAGCTGGACTGGTAGATCTCCACGCCCCGGTAGTTGAACGGGTGGTTGACCTCGATGCGCGCCGGCGTGGCGGCGCCGGTTTCCTTGTCGTGTACCACGATCTCGCTGGCAAACAGCTTGGGCATCCCGGTGGAGTAGTGCTCGACGATGAATTTCTTCAGCTCCACCGTGAAGGGCAGCTCCTGCAACAGCAGGCCGTCGGACTGGCTCAGCACCGCCGTGCTGGACTGCGTGCCCTCGCTGACCACCAGGTTGCCGCGAAACGTCGGGTTATTGGGCGACAGCCAGTGCTCGGGCGCGACTTCGGAGATCAGGCCGCCGCCGGTGTAGGGCGTCTTGCCGCCCAGCAGCATCTGCGCGCGCACGATCAGGTCGCCGTCGAGCAGGCCGCCCAGGCAGATCAGCACGATGGCGCTGTGCGCGGCGATGTAGCCGATCTTGTTGGCCGCGCCGGCCTTGGCGGCCACCATGAAGCCGGCGCCGGCAGCGCCCGGGCGCTCCTGCACGCGCACCTTCCAGCCCCGGCGCACCAGCAGCTCGCCGATGCGCTGGGCGGCGGCCTGCGGCGCCTCGCCGGCCAGCGCGCCGCTGGCCTTCATGCCGAAGGCCTGCAGGCTTTTCTCGCGGATGTTTTCCTTGTAGTTGCGGATGTCGGCCAGGTACTTGGGCGTGTGCCGGGCGATGCACAGCGAGGTGCTGATGACCAGGAAGGCCAGGATCAGCAGGAACCACCAGGCGCTATAGACGGCGTTGAGCTTGAGCGCCAGGAACAGCTCGGCCCAGAACGGGCCGAACTGGTTGACGTAGTTGTTGACCGGCTCGTGCTGCTTCATCACCGTGCCGATGACCGAGGCGATGCAGATCACCGTCAGGAGCGCGATGGCAAAGCGCATCGAGGCCAGCAGCTCGGTCAGGGGGCGCAGGGCCTGCGCGCGCGGCGCACGCGGCGGGGCGGGCGCTGCGATGGAAGAGTCGGGCATGGACACAGGAAGAAAGGGCGGGCTGCAGGGAAAGGGCTGCCGACGTGCAAAAAGGGCGGGCCATCCGTGTCAGATGGGCCCGCCCGTCTTGGGTCGGATTATCGGCCGGAGGTTCCCGCCGCCGGGGGCTGCAGCCCTACTCGGCTGGCGAGAATCCAGCGGCTGGCCGGGCGCCGCAGTGTTCAGCGCAGGCCGGAGATGTAGTCGGATACCGCGCGGATCTCGCGGTCGTTCATCTTGGCAGCCACGTCGATCATCTGCGCGCTGTTGCCGCGCTTGGCGTCGCGGAAATCATTGAGCTGCTTGATGGTGTAGTCGGCGTGCTGGCCCGACAGGCGCGGGTACTGCGCCGGGATGCCGGCGCCGTTGGGGCTGTGGCAGCCGGCGCAGGCGGCGATGCCGCGCTCCTGGATGCCGCCGCGGTAGATGCGCTCGCCCAGGGCGACCGAGTCCTTGTCCTTGGCAAAGCCTTCCTTGGCCGGCTTGGAGGCCAGCCACCAGGCGATGTTGCGCATCTCGTCGTCGCTGAGCATGGAGGCAAAGCCCTGCATCACGGCGTCGGCGCGCTTGCCGGACTTGAACTCCTGCAGCTGCTTGACCAGGTATTCGGGGTGCTGCTGGGCCAGCTTGGGATTGGCGGCAATGGTGGAGTTGCCGTCTTCGGCGTGGCAGGCTACGCACACCGTGCTGTACTTGGTCTCACCCTGGACCAGATCGGGCTTGGCCGGTGCCTTGGGCGCTGCGTCCGCAGCAACGGCCGAGAGGGCGGGGACTGCAAGCGCGGCAGCCGTCAGCAGGGAGGCGAGCAACTTCATATCGTGGACTGATTCTTGTGGAGAAGGGCGCAAAACCCCACGATTCTACAATGCACGCTGGCGCAGCCCTGCGCCGCCGCCCTGGCCCGCCTTCCGGCCCGAGACCTGCCCCGCCCCTGATGACCCATCCCCACGCCGCGCCCGCCGCGCCCCTGCCCGATGCCAAAGCCGCCCTGGGCTGGATGCACACGGCGCGCTTTCTGACCACCGCTGCCCAATTGCACCAGTTGCCGGCCATCGACGTGCCCGAGATCGCCTTTGTGGGCCGCTCCAACGCCGGCAAGTCCACCTGCATCAACACGCTGACACAGCAGCGCCAGTTGGCCTTTGCCTCCAAGAAGCCCGGGCGCACGCAGCACATCAACCTGTTCGCCCTGGGCCGCCAGGGCCAGATGGATGCCGTGCTGGCCGACCTGCCCGGCTACGGCTACGCCGCCGTCTCGCGCGAGGACAAGCTGCGCTGGCAGCGCGTGATGCTGAACTATCTGATGCAGCGCAGCAGCCTGACGGCCATCGTGCTGCTGTGCGACCCGCGCCTGGGCCTGACCGAGCTGGACGAGGCGCTGCTCGACGCCGTGCGCCCGCGCGTCGAGGACGGCCTGAAATTCCTGGTGCTGCTGACCAAGGCCGACAAGCTCACGCGCGCCGAGCAGGCCAAGGCGCTGTCCATCGCCCGGCTGCAGGCCGGCGGCGGCGAGGTGCGCATGTTCTCGGCCCTCAAGCGCCAAGGCGTGGACGAGGTGGCGCAACTGCTGTGGCAGTGGGCGCATCCCGAGCCGTCGCCCCAATCTGGCGCAGTGGGGGCGGATACAGCTGCGGCAGCACCCGGGGCAGAGGGCCGGGACTCAGAGACAAATCAGCCCTGAAGCCTTGCCCAGCAAGCGCCATCAGCTATCTAAAACGTAGCAAAACGAAAGGCCAGCCATGGAGATCCGGCAACTCGTCCACCACCTGCCGCACGGCATCGAGCTGCACTACCGCAGCGCCGGCGAGGCCGGCCAGCCCTTGCTGCTGTTCCTGCACGGCTTTCCCGAGGGTGCCTTCATCTGGGACGAGTTGCTGGCGCACTTTGCCGAAGCGGCCCACGGCGGCTGGCGCTGCGTGGCGCCGTTCCTGCGCGGCTATGCGCCCTCCAGCGCCCCGCCCGAGGTGGCCGACTACCGCGCCCGGCTGCTGGTGCAGGACATCGCCGCGCTGATCCGGGCCGAGACCGGCGCCGGTGGCAGCGCCGCCGCCGTGATCGCCCACGACTGGGGCGGCGCGCTGGCCTGGAACCTGGCCGCCCTACAGCCCGAGCTGCTGCAGCGCCTGATGATCGTGAACGCGCCCCACCCGGCGCCTTTGCGCGCGAGCTGCAGACCAACCCGGCGCAGCAGCAGGCCAGCCGCTACATGCACTTTCTGTGCCGCCCGGACGCCGAGGCGCTGCTGGCCGAGGACGGCTTTCGCCGGCTGGAGGGCTTTCTGGCCCGCCCCGACGGCAGCCGGCCCGAGTGGCTGACGCCGGCGCTGCGCCAGCGCTACCACGCCCTGTGGAGCGCCGGCCTGAGTGGCCCGTGCAACTACTACCGCGCCAGCCCGCTGCGCCCGCCGGCAACGGATGCGCCGCCGCTGCAACTGCCGCCCGAACTGCTCACGGTGCGCGTGCCGACGCGGGTGCTGTGGGGCCTGGAAGACCCGGCCCTGCTGCCGGCCCTGCTCGATGGCCTGGACGCCTGGGTGCCGCGCCTGCAGGTACAGCCCGTGCCGGGCGCCAGCCACTGGCTTGTGCATGAGCAGCCCGAGCTGGTGCGCCAGGCGCTGGCCGGCCTGTTGCAGGAGTGATACCCCACTCTTTTTTGATAGCTGCCAGCGCTTGCCCAACAAGGGTTTGAAGCCGATTTGACCTGAATTTCAATACAGCGGCGCCTGCCCCTGGGGCCGGGTCTTGAAGCGCCGATGTACCCAGTAATACTGCGCCGGCATGGTGCGGATCGCCGCCTCCAGCTCGCGGTTCATGCGCGCCGTGTCGGCAATGGGGTCGTCGGTCGGGAAGTGCTCCCAGGCCGGGGTCAGCACCGCCTCGTAGCCCTGCGGCGTCATGCGGCTGTACAGGGCGACCACCTTGGCGCGGCCCAGCCGGGCAAAGCGCGACAGCGACGGGATGGTCGCCGCGTCCGGCACGGCAAAAAAAGGCACGAAGACCGAGTCGTCCGGCCCGTAGTCCATGTCGGGCAGCAGATACAGCAGGCCGCCCTTGCGCACGCAGTTGATGATGGGCTTGACGCCATCGGCGCGGTTGAGCATCCGCACCTTGCCAAAGCGCTGGCGCCCGGCCATGAACCACTGATCCAACACCGGATTGGGATGCGTGGCAAAGATGGAGGTGAACTCGCGCGTGGTGTGCAGCGGCAGCGCCAGGCCGCCGGCGTCCATGCTGTAGAAGTGCGGCGCGAAGACGATGGTTGGCGTATCGCCATCGAGTTCGTGCAGCGCACCGCTCAGCTTCACACGGCTCCTGACCAGCGCCTCGGAGCCTGACCACAGCCAGCCGCGATCCAGGAAGGTCTGGCAAAACACCTCGAAGGACTGGCGCGCCCAGAGCCGGCGCTGGTGTGCAGGCACTTCGGGAAAGCACAGCTGCAGGTTGCGCAGCGCCACCCGCCGGCGCGGTGCGGCCAGCACGAACAGCGCCCGGCCAATGCCCGCGCCCAGCGCGCGCAGCACGGGCAGCGGCAGGCGCCCGAGCAGGTTCAGGAGGGCAATGCCCAGGCGCGCCATCATGCGCCCGCCTGCGCCAGCGGCGGCGCCTCGGCGCGCGGCTGCTTGTAGCGCGCGTAACCCCACAGATACTGCTGCGGGCAGGCGCGGATCTGCTGCTCCATGGCGGCGTTGATCTGACGCACCGCCTGGGGCAGATCGGCAGACAGCGGCTCGCCCAGGCCCTGCAGGTGCAGCCGATAGCCGCGCGCCCAGCCCAGGCGCTCGCAGCGCGCCAACACCACCGCCGCGCCGGTCTGCTGCACCAGGCGTGCGGCCAGCGTCATGGTGTAGGCGGGCCGGCCAAAGAAGGGCGACCACAGGCCCTGGCCCTCGGGCGGCACCTGGTCGGGCAGCAGGCCTACGGCCTCACCGCGGCGCAGCGCTTTGATCATCTGGCGCACACCCTGCAGGCTGGTGGGCACGGCGGCGATGCCCGGGCGGTTGCGCACGGTCTGCATGAGCTGCGCCAACCAGGCCTGGCGCGCCGGGCGGTACAGGACGGTGATGGGGCCGTGCTGCGCCGACCACTGGCGCGCCGCGTGCTGCACCGACAACTCGAAGCAGCCGATGTGCGGCGTCAGAAAGACGATGCCGCGCCCCTCGCCATAGGCCTGCTCGACGACCTGGCTGCCGCGCATGTCGCAGCGCGGCAGGCGCGGGTGCAGCCACAGCCGGGGTGTCTCGGCCAGCATCTGCCCGGCGTGCGCTACGGCGGCATGGACTTGGGCCAGGCCATAGCCGGCCTGCCGGGCATTGGCCACAAAGCGGCGCCGGTAGGTCGGCGAAGCGGCAAAGACCAGCCACCCCAGGACGGCGCCCAGCGCGTGCAGCAGGGGCAAGGGCAGCCTCGCGAGAAGGCGGAAGACGGATGGCATTAAAATGGCGGGCTGTCGCCGAGTTAAATGAGCAACTTGCAGGGCGACGTTAAACACAACTGCTAAAGCGTTCGCCACGAGGCTCCCGCAAAGGCCTTGGGCAACGCCCAAGAAAGCTGCTGCCAAACACCGGAGTTTATTCAAATGGCGAACGACTTCCTCTTCACGTCCGAATCGGTCTCCGAAGGCCACCCCGACAAGGTGGCCGACCAGATCTCGGACGCCATCCTGGACGCAATCCTTGCGCAAGACCCGCGCTCGCGCGTGGCCGCCGAGACGCTGACCAACACCGGCCTCGTCGTGCTGGCCGGCGAGATCACCACCAACGCCCACGTGGACTACATCCAGGTGGCGCGCGACACCATCCGGCGCATCGGCTACGACAACACCGAGTACGGCATCGATTACAAGGGCTGCGCGGTGCTGGTGGCCTATGACAAGCAAAGCAACGACATCGCCCAGGGCGTCGATCACGCCAGCGACGACCACCTGAACACCGGCGCCGGCGACCAGGGTCTGATGTTCGGCTATGCCTGCGACGAGACGCCCGAGCTGATGCCTGCGCCCATCTACTACGCGCACCGCCTGGTCGAGCGCCAGGCGCAACTGCGCAAGGACGGCCGCCTGCCCTTCCTGCGCCCCGACGCCAAGAGCCAGGTGACCATGCGCTACGTCGATGGCAAGCCGCACTCCATCGACACCGTGGTGCTGTCCACCCAGCACAGTCCGGATCAGAGCGAAAACGCCACGACCATGAAGGCCAGCTTCATCGAAGCCGTGGTCGAGGAGATCATCAAGCCGGTGCTGCCCCAGGAGTGGCTGCAGGACACCAAATACCTGATCAACCCGACGGGGCGCTTCGTCATCGGCGGCCCGCAGGGCGACTGCGGCCTCACCGGGCGCAAGATCATCGTGGACACCTACGGCGGCGCCTGCCCGCACGGCGGCGGCGCGTTCTCGGGCAAGGATCCGACCAAGGTCGATCGCTCGGCAGCGTATGCCGCGCGCTACGTGGCCAAGAACATCGTCGCTGCCGGCCTGGCGCGCCAGTGCGAGATCCAGGTGGCCTATGCCATCGGCGTGGCGCGGCCCATGAACATCACGGTCTATACGGAAGGCACGGGCGTCATCCCCGACGAGCAGATCGCCGCGCTGGTACACGAGCACTTCGACCTGCGCCCCAAGGGCATCATCCAGATGCTCGATCTGCTGCGCCCGATCTACGCCAAGACTGCCGCCTACGGCCACTTCGGCCGCGAGGAGCCCGAGTTCACCTGGGAGCGCACGGATCGCGCTGCGGCGCTGCGCCAGGCAGCGGGTCTGTAACGGCCTGGGGAGGTGGCGCATAGCCATCTGGAGCGGCGCTCTTCTCCTACGCCTGGCCTGAGAGTGCGCCGACGCCGCTGCGCAGAGGCCTCTTGCTATCGTGGCTGCAGGCTTTTTCCACCCCAAAAGCCCAGTTCACCGCCACGCTGCAAGGAGCCTCGCCATGCTGAAATACGCCATCATTTTTGCCATCATCTCGCTGATCGCTGGAGCGTTCGGCTTCACCGGCATTGCCGCCGGCTCGGCAGGCATCGCCAAGCTGCTGTTCTTCGTCTTCGTGGCGCTGGCGGTGCTGTTCGTGGTGCTGGCCCTGCTGGGTGTGGGGGCGGCACGCAAGGCGCTCAGATAGCAGATAGCTTGGCGCGCAGCCATAAGCGAAAGGCAGGTGCTGCAACACCTGCCTTTTTTGTTTGGCAAAACATGGAAAATAGCACCCAAACCCTTTGCTGATCAGCGCTTCCAGCTACTGAAAAACTAGCAAACACCAAGGATTGCCCCATGCTCCGCATCACCCTGGCCCAGCTCAATCCGACCCTGGGCGACCTCGAAGGCAACGCCGCCCGCATGGCCGAAGCTGCCCGGCGGGCCGCTGCCCAGGGCAGCGGGCTGATCGTTTTTTCGCAGATGGCGCTGACCGGCTACTACCCAGCCGACCTGCTGGGCCAAGCCGGCTTCATGGATCGGGTCGAGGCGGCGCTGGATGCGCTGCGCCGCGAAAGCGCCGCCCTGCCCGGGCTGCACTGGGTGCTGGGCACGCCCACCCGCATCGACCACGCCAGCCAGGCCGGCACCCTGCTGCACGACAGCCTGCTGGTGCTGCACGGCGGCGAACTGCGCCTGGCCTGCAGCCGGCAGGTGCTGACCAGCGGCGATTTCGACGAGCGCCGCCACCTTGCATCCGGGCCGGATGGCACACGGCTGCTGCAGATAGGCCAGACCCGCATTGGCCTGTTGATCGGCGCCGAGGCCGGCATTGGCGACATTGCCGAGCCAGCCGATCCCGCCTCTCCCCTGGCCCGCGTGGCCGCCGCCGCGCCCGATCTGGTACTGCACCTCGACGCACGCAGCAGCCACCTGTGCCGGCGCAGCCAGCGCCATGCTGCCCTGGCACGGGTGGCGCAGCAGTGCGCGGCGGCGCTCATCAGCGTCAACCAAGTGGGCGGGCACGACGGGCTGGTCTATGACGGCGGCTCGCTGGCTGCCCTGCCCGGCGCCGGCGTGGTCTTCGAGGCCCGGCGCTTCGAGCAGGACGAGCCTGCGCTGGTACTGAACGCTGCTGGCGGCCTGCACGGCGCGCAGGGCGAGGCGCTGGCGCCAGTGCCTGGCGAGGGCCTGCCTGTGATGGAGTTCTATCGCCGCCAGCTCATCCTGGGCCTGCGGGACTATGCGCGCCGCTGCGGCTTTGCGCGCGTCGTGGTCGGCAGCTCGGGCGGGCTGGACAGCGCCCTGACCCTGGCCCTGGCCGCCGAGGCGCTGGGGCCGGACAAGGTCGTCGGCATCACCATGCCCTCGCGCTTTTCCACGACCGGCTCGGTGGATGACTCGGTGGCGCTGTGCCGCAACCTGGGCATCGAACTGATCAGCCACCCGATTGCCGATCTGGTAGCTGCCTATGGCCAGCAGTTTGCGGCCAGTTTCGGCCAGCCGCTGGCCGGCCTGACGCTGGAAAACCTGCAGGCGCGCATCCGTGGCACGGCACTGATGGAGTATTCCAACGCCTTCGGCCATCTGCTGCTGACCACCGGCAACAAGTCCGAAGTCGCCGTCGGCTACTGCACGCTGTACGGCGACACCAACGGTGGCCTGAGCCTGCTGGGCGATCTGTACAAGACCGAGGTCTTCGCGCTGGCCCGCCACCTGAACGCCCACGCCGGACGCGAGCTGGTGCCGCAGGTCGTGATCGACAAGCCGCCCTCGGCAGAACTGGCGCCGGGGCAGCGCGACGACGACAGCCTGCCGCCGTACCCGGTGCTCGACGAGGTGCTGAAATTCCTCATAGAAGGCCCGCTGCTGCCCGCCGAGCAATACGCCGCCGCACGCGACTTCGTAGTACAGCAGCAGCGCAGCGAGGAGGGCCGCGCCCTGGTGCAGCGGGTGCAAGGCCTGCTGGCGCGCAGCCAGTTCAAGCGCCAGCAACTGGCCCCGGTCATCCGCGTGCGAGCGCGCAGCCTGGGCGTGCGCGACTGGCAGATGCCGGTGGCGGCGCGGCACGTTTGAGTGCTGTCAGTTGCGGAGGTTGGGTCGGCCTGATCCATGCTGGATGTGCTTCCGTTGTTGGGGAACATCAAAAATCATAGCTCCTATCGCTTGCCAGACGGGGCTTTCAGGCTGATTTGATTGTTAAAACAGGGCGGAAACAGGCTGCTTCGGACGGTTTTGGGGCGGCCTGGGGTCTGGAGGCGGGGTTTTGCAGTGTTTTTTTGCTGATTCTTCAGGTCAAATCGGCTGCAAACCCTTGCTGGTCAAGCGCTGGCAGCTATCAAAACAGGAGTTTTGCGGGGCTGATGCAGGCGGTGTGATGCCGTGCGCCGCGCCCGATGCAGGCGTGCGCTGTCCTGGCTCCTTCCCCCGCTGGGGGAAGGCCGGGATGGGGGCCGGCTGGTTCTGGCGCGCCATGCCGTGCGGCCAGCGTCGCTGGCCCCCACCCCAGCCCTCCCCCAGGGGGGGAGGGGGGGAAGAGGTGCTCCTCAAAGGATGAGGGGGTGAAGACGCACCCTCAAGAGGCAGAGGAAGCAAGCGCCTCAGCTACCCACGGTCAGCGTATCGAATGCCACGATGTTGCGGCTCTCGCGGCTGAACTCCACGCCCACCAGATGCACCGGCCCGCTGGCGCGGTATTTGTCGGCGTAGTTTTTCTGTTGCAGCTGCTCGATGGCCCGCCCTTCAGGCACCAGCTCCACGACCTTGAACTCGAACAGCCAGGTCTGCCCCAGCCAGCGCAGCGCCATGTCGATGCGGTCTTGGTTGGTGGCGTCCTCCAGCACCATGTCCAGCCCCAGCGCAGCAAAGTAGCTGTAGAAGACGCTGGCCCAGTAGCCCTCGTATTGGGCGATGGGGTTGCCCCGGTACCAGTCGTGCGGGATGCTGGCAAAGAAGCTGTGCAGCAGTTGCTGCAGCCCCGCGAGGTCGCCCGCTTCGAGCAGGTCATAGACCGGGTTGATGTAGCGCTCGGGCACTTCGGTGGCGCCGCACAGTGCGCCCAGCAGGCTGTTGTTCAGGCTGGTCTTGACTTCCAGGTTGGGATAGGACAGCTGCAGCGCCAGCCGCCCGGGGCGGTAGCGCTCGCCGGTGATGGTGAGGTAGCCGGCCTGGAACAGCAGCGCTTCGGTGGCGATGTTGTCCACCTCGAAGCTCGACAGCAGCGTGGCCGACTCGAAGACGTTTTCCAGCGCGGGCGTGAACTGGCGCCGCCGCGTGAGCAGCTTGACCAAAAAGGTGGGCGTGCCGGTCTCGAACCAGTAGGGCTGGAACTGGCGGTTGCGAAACAGCAGCAGCACATCGAAGGGGTTGTAGACCGACTCGCCGCGCCAGCTGTAGCCGTTGTACCAGCGCCGGATCTCGCCTCGATCCAGGCCGGGCAGCTCGGGCGCAAAGACGGTGTCCACATCGTGGTCGGTGTAGCCGCAGATGCTGCTGTACTCGGGGCTGATGGTGATGTCTTCCAGGTTGTTCAGGCCCGAGAAGATGCTCACCTTGCTGAACTTGGATACACCGGTCAGCAAGGCAAAGCGGATGTGCGCGTCGCTGTCCTTGATGACGGAATAAAAGTCCTTGAGCACCTCGCGCAGCTGCAGCGCCACGTCCTGGTCTTCGATGCGGTCGAGGATGGGCTTGTCGTATTCGTCGATCAGCACCACCACGCGCTGGCCGGTCTGCTCGGCCAGATGGTGGATCAGGCTGCGAAAGCGCTCGGCGTGGCTGCTGTCGGTGCGCGGGCAGCCGGTTTCGTCCTCATAGCGCTTGAGGTGCGAGTCCAGGCGTGATTGCAGGTCGGCAGCATCCTGCACCATGCCACCGCCAAAGCTGAAGCGCAGCACCGGGTACTTGACTGACCAATCCCAGTGCTGCTCGGCGTGCAACCCCTCGAACAGCGCCCGGTTACCCTCGAACAGCTCCTTGAGCGTGTCCAGGAACAGGCTCTTGCCGAAGCGCCTCGGACGCGACAGGAAAAAGTACGAGCCTTGCGCTATCAGCCGCAGCGCAATCGGCGTCTTGTCCACGTAGTAGCAGTCCTTGGCACGGATCTTGGCCAGGGTCTGGATGCCGATGGGGAGTTGCTTGCGGGCCATCGGGGCATTGTAGGAAGGCCCAGACTCCACAGCGCCCGCAGAAACCAGGCTCCAGCCGCCACGCCGCAGCCGCTTCATACTGCGCAGATCCCTAGCTGAACCTCCATCACCCATGTTCGATCTGGCTCTCCTGATTGGCCGCTTCCAGCCCGTACACAGCGGCCACGTTGCCCTGCTGCGCCACGCCCTGGCCCAGGCGCGGCGGGTGCTGGTGATTGCCGGCTCGGCGCACCAGGCACGCACGCCGCGCAACCCCTTCACCTGGCAGGAGCGCGCCGCCATGCTGCTGGGCGCCGCCCCCGAGGCCGGCGCCCAGCGCCTGTACGTGCTGCCGGTGCGCGACTACTACGACCAGACACGCTGGGCCGACGCCGTGCGCGCCGCCGTGGCGCCGCACGCCGGGGCCGGTGCGCGCATCGCCCTGGTCGGTCATTTCAAGGACGCCAGCAGCAGCTATCTGGATTGGTTCCCGGACTGGCAGCTGGTCAGCCTGCCGCGCCAGGGCGGCATGGACGCCACACGCATCCGCGATGCCTGGCTGGGCGCCCTGCCGCCTCCAGCGCCGGGCACCACGCACCCACCCGCCGAGCTGGATGCCGCGTTGGACGCAGCCCTCGCCCCGCTGCTGCCCGACCTGCCCCCGCCCACCCAGGCCCGGCTGCGCGCCGCTGCCCATACGCCGGCCTACGCCGAGCTGCAGCGCGAGTGGCAGATGCTGCGCGAGTACCGCTCCGAGTGGGCCTGCGCGCCCTATCCGCCGGTTTTCGTGACCGTTGATGCGCTGCTGCTGTGCCAGGGCAAGGTGCTGCTGATCCGCCGCGCCCAGGCGCCGGGCCGGGGACTGCTGGCCCTGCCCGGCGGCTTCATCGAGCCGCGCGAGACGCTGTGGCAGTCCTGCCTGCGCGAGCTGGCCGAGGAGACGCACTGCACCCTGCCCGAGGCCACGCTGCGCGCCGCGCTGCGCGACGTGGCCGTGTTCGACCACCCCGAACGCAGCCAGCGCGGGCGCGTCATCAGCCATGTGCATTGCTTCGATCTGGGGGACGCCGCCCTGCCCGAAGTGCGCGGCGGCGACGACGCCAGCGCCGCGCAGTGGGTGGACGTGGCGGCGCTGGCAGCGCTGGAGGACCAGTTCCACGACGACCATTTCCACATCCTGGATCACTTCCTGGGTCTGAACCTGGGCCGGGCGAGCGCCCAAGGCATCCGGCAGGCAGACGTCGCCCCAATGGTTGTGCCATGAGCGTTGTGCGTTGTGCGCGAACAGCCCAGAGCTCCGACGCACAACGCACAACCAGCCTCATGGCCCCGGCCAGGGGCCGGGCGCTACGATTGTCCAATGCCTGCCTCGGCCCCCACCCCACCACTGTCCACGTCATCGAGTACCCTGCCCCTGGACGCCCAGGGCATCCACGCGCTGGCCGCACGCTCCATGTTCGAGCTGTTTTCCAGCATCAGCCAGGGCATGTTCCTGATCGACAGGAGCGGGCGCATCGTCTGGGTCAACGACAGCTACCAGCGCTTTCTGCCGGCGCTGGGCCTGCAGTCGGTCGATGACTTCCTCGGCCACATGGTCGAGGACGCCATCCCCGGCACGCAGATGCGCCGCGTGCTGGAGACCGGCCAGCCCGAGCTGATCGACCTGCTCACCAACCGCGCCGGCACCTTCGTGGTCAGCCGCATCCCGCTGCGCGACGAGGCGGGCGGCATCATCGGCGCCATCGGCATGGTCTTCTTCGAGCACCCGCAGACCACGCTGCGCCCGCTCATCAGCAAATTCGCGCAGATGCAGCAGGATCTGGACGACGCCCGGCGCGAACTGGCCGCACGGCGCAGCCACCCCCTGGCCAACAGCGCCGGCCACGGCCAGCGCCGGGCCAAGTACACCTTCGCCAGCTTCATCGGCACCAGCCCGGCGGCGGCCGAGGTCAAGCGCCAGGCACGCCGCGCCGCCGGCTCCAGCAGCCCGGTGCTGCTGCTGGGCGAGACCGGCACCGGCAAGGAGCTGCTGGCGCACGCCATCCATGCCGCTTCCAGCCGCGCCGGCGGGCCGTTTGTCAGCGTCAACATCGCCGCCATCCCCGAGACGCTGCTGGAGGCCGAGTTCTTCGGCGTCGCTCCCGGCGCCTACACCGGCGCCGACCGGCGCGGGCGCGACGGCAAGTTCAAGCTGGCCGACGGCGGCACGCTGTTCCTGGACGAGATCGGCGACATGTCCATCCACCTGCAGGCCAAGCTGCTGCGGGCGCTGCAGGAGGGCGAGATCGAGCCGCTGGGCAGCAACCGGCTGGTGCCCTTCGACGTGCGCGTGCTGGCCGCGACCTCGCGTGACCTGCCCGCCCTGGTGCGCGCCGGGCGCTTTCGCGAAGACCTGTTCTACCGCCTGCACGTGCTGCCGATTCGCGTGCCGCCGCTGCGCGAGCGGCGCGGCGACATCCCGGCGCTGGTCGAGGCACTGGGCGAGGAGCTGGCGCTGCGGGGCGGCGACGCCCCGCCCGAGCTGCTGCCCGATGCCCTGGCTCTGCTGGCAGGCCAGCCCTGGCGCGGCAACATCCGCGAACTGCGCAACGTGCTGGAACAGGCCGCCATGCGCAGCGACCGCCAAAGCCTGGATGCCGCGCAACTGGCGCGCGTGCTGCGCGAGGCCGGCAGCGAGCCAGTTGCCGCCGCCCCGCTGGATGATGCACCGCACGGCGCGCCGGACGCCGCCAGCACCGCCCAGGCAGCGGACAGCGAGGCACTGCTGCTGCGCCCGCTGCCGCAGCAGATCGCCGAGCTGGAGCGGCGCGCCATCACCGCCGCCCTGCGCGCCCACGGCGGCAACAAGCTGGCCACGGCGCGCACCCTGGGCATCTCGCGTGCCAAGCTGTACGAGAGACTGGGTAGCGTGATACTGGAAAACCCTGATCATTGATCGAGCAACTGCCTGGATTCCAGGCAGTTTTTTGCCTGAAATCCGGACAGATACAAGAATGAGGGCGGGCCATCAGGCCATTTTTTCGAATTGAGCGCTTGGCGTGAGCATTCGCAGAACCCATACCGCACAACGCACAACGCACAGCCATTCAGAACTGGCACGGCTTGTGCAATAGCTTGTCCATTTACTTCACTCACAAATTCACAACAGGAGACCTTCGCCATGTATCGCCGCTCCCTGGTGGCCCTGGCCGCCCTCGCAGCCACCGCCGCGCTGTCCACCTCCGCCCTGGCCCAGTCCGAGATCCGCATCGCCCACATCTACAGCAAGACCGGGCCGCTGGAGGCCTACGGCAAACAGACCCAGACCGGCCTGATGATGGGCTTGAACTACGCCACTGGCGGCACCATGGCCGTCAACGGCAAGAAGCTGGTGGTGCTGGAAAAGGACGATCAGGGCAAGCCCGACCTGGGCAAGAGCCTGCTGGCGGCGGCCTACTCGGACGACAAGGCCGATCTGGCGGTCGGCCCGACCTCCTCGGGCGTGGCGCTGGCCATGCTGCCGGTGGCCGAGGAGTACAAGAAGATTTTGCTGGTCGAGCCGGCCGTGGCCGACTCCATCACCGGCGACAAGTGGAACAAATACATCTTCCGCACCGGGCGCAACTCCAGCCAGGACGCCATCAGCAATGCCGTGGCCATCGACAAGCCGGGCGTCACCATCGCCACACTGGCGCAGGATTACGCCTTTGGCCGCGATGGCGTGAAAGCCTTCAAGGACGCGCTCAAGAATGCCAAGCTGGTACACGAGGAGTACCTGCCCACCAACACCACCGACTTCACCGCCGGCGCCCAGCGCCTGATCGACAAGCTCAAGGATCAGCCCGGGCGCAAGATCATCTGGATCGTCTGGGCCGGCGCGGGCAACCCGTTCAAGATCGCCGACCTGGACTTGAAGCGCTACGGCATCGAGATCGCCACCGGCGGCAACATCCTGCCGGCCATGGCCAGCTACAAGAACTTCCCCGGCATGGAGGGCGCGACGTACTACTATTTCGGCATCCCCAAGAACCCGGTCAACGAGGCCCTGGTGGCCGAGCACTATCGTGAGTTCAAGTCGCCGCCGGACTTCTTCACCGCCGGGGGCTTTTCCGCTGCCATGGCCATCGTCGCCGCGCTGAAGAAGACCGGCGGCGAAACCCGCGCCAACACCCTGATCAAGGCCATGGAGGGCATGAGCTTCGAGACGCCCAAGGGCTTGATGACCTTCAGGCGCGAAGACCACCAGGCCATGCAGAGCATGTACCACTTCAAGATCAAGGCCGACCCGGCCTTTGCCTGGGGCGTGCCCGAGCTGGTGCGCGAGATCAAGCCCGAAGAGATGCAGATCCCCATCCGCAATCAGCGCTGAAAACCCGCTCTTGTTGTCTCGCTTCCTCCCCCCAGAGGGGGAAGGAGTCACAGCCCAACCATCCGTTTCTCGCCCGAAACCCATGCTGGAAACCCGATCCCTGAGCGTGCGCTTTGGCGGCCATGTGGCCGTCGATGGCGTGAGCTGCGCGTTTGCGCCGGGCACGCTCACCGCCATCGTCGGCCCCAATGGCGCGGGCAAGACGACCTACTTCAACCTGATCTCGGGCCAGCTCAAGGCCAGCAGCGGGCAGGTGCTGCTGGCCGGGCGCGATCTGTCGGGCCTGCCGGCCTCGGCGCGCACCCGCGCCGGGCTGGGGCGGGCCTTCCAGCTGACCAACCTGTTTCCCGGCCTGTCGGTGCTGGAGAACGTGCGCCTGGCCGTGCAGGCCACGCAGGACGGGCGCCACCGCCGTGGCCTGAACCTGTGGAGCGTGTGGAGCGACCACCGCCAGCTGACCGAGCGCGCCCAGGCCATCGTGGACAGCGTGGCGCTGACCCTGCGCCGCGATGCCCCCGTGGCCAGCCTGCCGCATGGCGACCAGCGCAAGCTCGAAGTGGCCCTGCTGATGGCGCTGGAGCCGCAGGTCTACATGTTCGACGAGCCCACCGCCGGCATGAGCCACGACGAGGCGCCGGTCATCCTGGAGCTGATCCGCCAGCTCAAGCGAGATGCCAGCAAGACCATCTTGCTGGTCGAGCACAAGATGGACGTGGTGCGTGAGCTGGCCGACCGCATCATCGTGCTGACCAACGGGCAACTGGTGGCCGATGGCCCGCCCGCCGAGGTGATTGCCTCGCCGGTGGTGCAGCAGGCCTATCTGGGCGTGCGCGAGAGCGCACCGGGGGAGCCGGCATGAGCGCCCAGGCAGTGCTGACGCTGCAGGGCGTACACACCCACATCGGCGCCTACCACATCCTGCACGGGGTCGATCTGGCCGTGCCACGCGGCCAGGTCACCATGCTGCTGGGGCGCAACGGCGCCGGCAAGACGACCACGCTGCGCACCATCATGGGCCTGTGGCGGGCCTCCCAGGGCAGCGTGCAATGGCAGGGGCGCGACATCACGCGCCTGGCCACGCCCCGGATCGCGCAACTGGGCATTGCCTACGTGCCCGAGAACATGGGCATCTTCGCCGACCTGACGGTGCAGGAAAACCTGGTTCTGGCGGCACGCGGCGCACGCAGCGCCCAGCACATCGACAGCGCGCGGCTGCAGTGGATCTTCCAGCTCTTTCCAGCCGTGGAAAAGTTTTGGCACCACCCGGCGGGCAAGCTCTCGGGCGGGCAAAAGCAGATGGTGGCCGTGGCGCGCGCCATCGTCGAGCCGCGCGAGCTGCTCATCGTCGATGAGCCCAGCAAGGGCCTGGCGCCCAGCATCATCAACAACATGATCGACGCCTTTGCCCAGCTCAAGGCCAGCGGGGTCAGCATCCTGCTGGTCGAGCAGAACCTGAGCTTCGCCCAGCGCCTGGGCGATGGCGTGGCGGTGATGGACAACGGCCGCATCGTCCACGCCGGCAGCATGGCCGAGCTGGCGGGCGATGCGGCGCTGCAGCAAGCGCTGCTAGGGCTGGCCTTATGAATCCCGGCGCATCCGAATCTTTCTCCCACAAGGGGAAGGAGCCAACCCCATGATCACCCGCGACCTCGACTGGAAACCCCTGGCCCTGGTGCCGCTGCTGGCCCTGGTCACGCTGCCGCTGGTCGGCTCGCCCTCGACCTGGCTGACGCTGACCATTGCCGGGCTGGCCATGGGCATGATCGTGTTCATCATCGCCTCGGGCCTGACCCTGGTCTTCGGCCTGATGGACGTGCTCAACTTCGGCCACGGGGTGTTCATCGCCCTGGGGGCGTTCGTGGCCACCAGCGTGCTGGGCGCCATGAGCGACTGGACGGGTTCGTCCGAGCTGTGGCGCAACCTGCTGGCGGTGCTGCCGGCCATGGTCGTTGCCATGCTGGTGGCCGGCGCCGTGGGCCTGGCCTTCGAGCGCTTCATCGTGCGCCCGGTCTATGGCCAGCACCTCAAGCAGATCCTGATCACCATGGGCGGCATGATCATCGGCGAGGAGCTGATCAAGGCCATCTGGGGGCCGCAGCAGATCCCGCTGCCGCTGCCGGACGGCATGAAGGGCGCCTGGCTGCTGGGCGATGCCGCCGTCGAGAAATACCGCGTAGTGGCGGTGCTGGTCGGCCTGGCGGTGTTCGCCCTGCTGGCCTGGCTGCTCTCGCGCACCAAGGTCGGCCTGCTGATCCGCGCCGGCGTGCAGGATCGCGAGATGGTCGAATCGCTGGGCTACCGCGTCCAGCGGCTGTTCATCGGCGTGTTCGTCGCCGGCAGCGCGCTGGCTGGCCTAGGCGGCGTGATGTGGGGCCTGTACCAGCAAAGCGTGGTGCCGCAGATGGGCGCGCAGGTCAACGTGCTGATCTTCATCGTCATCATCATCGGCGGCCTGGGTTCGACCTCGGGCGCGCTGATCGGCGCGCTGCTGGTCGGGCTGATGGCCAACTACACCGGCTTTCTGCTCCCCAAGGCTGCGCTGTTTTCCAACATCGCGCTGATGGTCGCGGTGCTGCTGTGGCGCCCGCAGGGCGTGTATCCAGTGGCCAACCGCTGAAGGGCTGCACACCATGCTGATGAACCGCATCCTCTCGGGCGACCGCCCCGGCAGCCGCGTGCTGGCGGCGCTGCTGCTGGCGATCTTCTTCGGGCTGGCGCTGGCGCCCTTCCTGTTTCCAGGCGTCAAGGCGCTCAACGTGGCCGCCAAGGTGCTGGTGTTCGTGGTACTGGTGGCCAGCTTCGACCTGCTGCTGGGCTATACCGGCATCGTCAGCTTCGCCCACACCATGTTCTTCGGCATCGGCGCCTATGGCATCGCCATCGCCACCACGCGCCTGGGCGCCACCTGGGGCGCGCTGGCCGTGGGCACACTCGGAGCGCTGGCGCTGGCGCTGGCGCTGGCGCTGGCCGTGGGCCTGTTCTCGCTGCGCGTGCGCGCCATCTTCTTTGCCATGATCACCCTGGCCGTGGCGGCGGCCTTCCAGACGCTGGCCTCGCAGTTGTCGGACTTCACCGGCGGCGAGGACGGGCTGACGTTCCGGATGCCCCTGCTGCTGTCGCCCAGTTTCGAGCCCTTCGAGGATGACTTCCTGGGCGTGACCATCGACGGGCGGCTGGTTTCGTACTACCTGCTGTTCGTGGTCGCGCTGGCGCTGGTGCTGGCGCTGCTGCGCATCGTGAACTCGCCCTTTGGCCGGGTGCTGCAGGCGATCCGCGAAAACGAGTTCCGCGCCGAAGCCATCGGCTATCGCGTAGTCATCTATCGCACGCTGTCATCGGTGCTGTCCGCCCTGTTTGCCACGCTGGCCGGCTGCCTGCTGGCCATCTGGCTGCGCTACAACGGGCCGGACACCTCGCTGTCCTTCGAGATCATGATGGACGTGCTCTTGATCGTCGTCATCGGCGGCATGGGCACGATCTACGGCGCGGCCATCGGCGCGGTGCTGTTCCTGGTGGCGCAAAGCTATCTGCAGGACTTGCTGCGCCTGGGGCACGAGGCCACCGCCGCCCTGCCCTGGCTGTCCACCCTGCTCTCGCCCGACCGCTGGCTGCTGTGGCTGGGCCTGCTGTTCGTGCTGTCGGTCTATTACTTCCCCACCGGCGTGGTGGGGCGGCTGCGCGCGGCGGCCCTGCACCGGCGCAGCGCCTGACCTGTTTCGCGGCTATCCAAGGCTTTCGACCATGAGCACTTCCTGCACTCCCCGTTCGCGCTACGCCACCTGCGCCGGCTATGAGATTCACTACACGGAATGGGGCGATCCGCAGGCGCCCGTGGTCATCGCCTGGCACGGCCTGGCGCGTACCGGGCGCGACATGGATCCGCTGGCGCAGCACCTGGCCGGGCGCTGGCGCGTCATCTGCCCGGACACCCTGGGGCGCGGCCTGAGCCAGTGGTCGGCGTGGCCCGACCAGGAGTACTGCCTGGCCTTCTATGCCCGTCTGGCCGCCGAGCTGTTCGAGCGCCTGGACATCGGACAGGCGCACTGGATCGGCACCTCCATGGGCGGCGCCATCGGCACGCTGTGCGCCGCCGGCCTGGCCGAGCCGCAACTGGCCGGGCGCATCCGCAGCCTGCTGCTCAACGACAACGCGCCGCAACTGGCCGAGGCGGCACTGGCGCGCATCCGCGCCTACGCCGGCCAGCCGCCCAGCTTTGCCACCATGGCTGAGTTGGAAGCCTTTTTCCGCCAGGTCTATGCGCCCTATGGCTGGCTGAGCGACGCGCAGTGGCAGCACCTCACCGAGACCTCGGCGCGGCGCCTGCCCGACGGGCGCCTGACGCCGCACTACGACCCGGCCATGGTGCGCCAGTTCACGGCGCATGACGACGACTACCTGATCTGGCAGCACTACGACGCGCTGGCCCTACCGGTGCTGCTGCTGCGCGGCGTGGACTCCGACCTGGTGCTGCCCGGCACCGTGGCCGAAATGCGCACGCGCGGCCCGGGCGCGCGCGGCCTGCTGGAGGTGGTCGAAGTGCCGGGCTGCGGCCACGCCCCGGCGCTCAACGTGCCGCAGCACTATGCGCTGGTCGATGCTTTTCTGGCCAAAGCATCTCAAAAAGCATAGCTGGCAGCGCTTGTCCAGTAAGGGCAAAAGCCCGATTTGATTCAAAAAATTGGGCGGTATCTGCCCGTCCAGCCCCTCTCCTGGGCGCAGCGCCTCTTGAAAGCGCGCCAAATGCCCCTATCATTAGCACTCGAAGCAGATGAGTGCTAACAAGCCCCGCCTGCTGCAACCCCAGACCCCAGCGCCCGCCAACCAGCGGGCGCCTTGTTTGACCCCAACCTTTTTGCACACAGGAGAGAGCCATGAATCTTCGCCCCCTGCACGATCGCGTGATCGTCAAGCGTATCGAGAGCGAAACCACCACCGCTTCGGGCATCGTGATCCCGGACAACGCTGCCGAGAAGCCCGATCAGGGTGAAGTCATCGCCGTCGGCCCCGGCAAGTTCGACGAGGACGGCGACCGCATGGACATGAGCGTCAAGGTCGGCGACCGCGTGCTGTTTGGCAAGTACAGCGGCCAGACCGTCAAGATCAACGGCGACGAGCTGCTGGTCATGAAGGAAGACGACCTGTTCGCCGTGGTCGAGAAGTAATTCTCCCCAGCGCACACCGCATCAATTTTCATAGCTGCTCACGCTTGCCCAGCAAGGGTTTGCAGCCGATTTGAACCAAATTCAGGAATAGAAAAATGGCAGCAAAAGACGTAGTGTTCGGCGGCGAAGCCCGCGCCCGCATGGTCGAGGGTGTGAACATCCTGGCCAACGCCGTGAAAGTGACCCTTGGCCCCAAGGGCCGCAACGTGGTGCTGGAGCGCTCCTTCGGCGCCCCCACGGTGACCAAGGACGGCGTGTCCGTGGCCAAGGAAATCGAGCTCAAGGACAAGCTGCAGAACATGGGCGCGCAGCTCGTGAAGGAAGTGGCTTCCAAGACCAACGACATCGCCGGTGACGGCACGACCACCGCCACCGTGCTGGCCCAGGCCATCGTGCGCGAAGGCACCAAGTACGTGGCCGCCGGCCTGAACCCGATGGACTTGAAGCGCGGCATCGACAAGGCGGTCGTCGCCCTGGTCGAGCAGCTCAAGAAGCAGTCCAAGGCCACCACGACTTCCAAGGAAATCGCCCAGGTCGGCTCGATCTCGGCCAACGCCGACGAGTCGGTGGGCAAGATCATTGCCGACGCCATGGACAAGGTCGGCAAGGAAGGCGTGATCACCGTCGAGGACGGCAAGAGCCTGGACAACGAGCTGGACGTGGTCGAGGGTATGCAGTTCGACCGTGGCTACCTGTCGCCCTACTTCATCAACAACCCCGAGAAGCAGTCCGCCAATCTGGACAACCCCTTCGTGCTGCTGTTCGACAAGAAGATCAGCAACATCCGTGACCTGCTGCCCACGCTGGAGCAAGTCGCCAAGGCCGGCCGTCCGCTGCTGATCATTGCCGAGGAAGTCGAGGGCGAAGCCCTGGCGACCCTGGTGGTCAACACCATCCGCGGCATCCTGAAGGTCGTCGCCGTCAAGGCGCCGGGCTTCGGCGACCGCCGCAAGGCCATGCTGGAAGACATCGCCATCCTCACCGGCGGCAAGGTCATCGCCGAGGAAGTGGGCCTGTCGCTGGAGAAGGTGACGCTGGCCGACCTGGGCCAGGCCAAGACCATCGAAGTGGGCAAGGAAAACACCATCATCATCGACGGTGCCGGCAACGCCGACGACATCCAGGCGCGCGTCAAGCAGATCCGCGTGCAGATCGAGGAAGCCACCAGCGACTACGACCGCGAAAAGCTCCAAGAGCGCGTGGCCAAGCTGGCTGGCGGCGTGGCCGTGATCAAGGTGGGTGCTGCTACCGAGGTCGAGATGAAGGAAAAGAAGGCCCGCGTGGAAGACGCCCTGCACGCCACCCGCGCTGCTGTGGAAGAAGGCATCGTGGCCGGCGGCGGCGTGGCGCTGCTGCGCGCACGCCAGGCCATCGGTGATCTGAAGGGCGACAACGCCGAGCAGGACGCCGGCATCAAGCTGGTGCTCAAAGCCATCGAATCGCCCCTGCGCGAGATCGTGGCCAACGGCGGCGGCGAGCCTTCGGTGGTCGTGAACAAGGTGCTGGAAGGCGCGGGCAACTTTGGCTACAACGCCTCCAACGACACCTACGGCGACATGCTGGAGATGGGCATCCTGGATCCGACCAAGGTGACCCGCACGGCGCTGCAGAACGCCGCGTCCGTGGCTTCGCTGCTGCTGACGACCGAGGCCATGGTCGCCGAGGCACCGAAGGAAGAAGCCGCCGGCGGCGGTATGCCCGACATGGGCGGCATGGGTGGCATGGGCGGCATGGGCATGTGATGCCGGCCTGAGCGGCCCGGGTGGCCGCTCGCCCCCTGCCCTTTGCGGCAAAAAGGAAACCCCGCAGGTTGCAAGACCGGCGGGGTTTTTTTGCTCCTTCCCCTGTGGGGGAAGGCGGGAATGGGGGCCGGCGGGTCATGGTGCCGGTTCGCTCCCTCTCCCGCGCGCGGCAGAGGGTGGGGTGGGGGAGAAAGACAGGCGCCGGCTCAGCGCAGTTGTTGCAGCAGCGCGGCGGTGGATGCATCCAGCCCCGCCGTATCGCCGCTGGCCAGGCGCGGCTCCAGGCCCTGCGCCAGCACCTTGCCCAGCTCCACGCCCCATTGGTCGAAGCTGTTGATGCCCCAGACCGCCCCGCAGACGAACACCCGGTGCTCGTACAGGGCAATCAGCGCACCCAGCGCCTCGGGCGTGAGCGCCTCCAGCAGCAAGAAGGTGCTGGGCCGGTTGCCGCCGAAGTGCCGATGCCCGTCCTGCAGCGCATCGCGCCCGAGCATCAGCGCCTGCGCCTGCGCCAGCGCATTGGCCAGCAGGCGCGGGTGCTGCCCGGGCAGATCGCGCCCGGGGCGGCACAGGGCAATGAACTCCACCGGGATGACATCCGGCCCTGGTGCAGCATCTGGAAAAAGGCGTGCTGGCCATTGGTGCCCGGCTCGCCCCAGATGACCGGCGCCGTGGCATAGGGCAGCGGCGCACCGGCGGCGTCCACGCCCTTGCCGTTGCTCTCCATCTCCAGCTGCTGCAAATAGGCCGGCAGCCGGCGCAGGCCGTGGCTGTAGGGCGCGATGCAGCGGCTGCCAAAACCGTGGAAGTTGCGATACCACACGTCCAGCACGCCCAAGCGCACGGGCAGGTTGCGCTCCAGCGGCGCGGTGCGAAAGTGCTCGTCCATGGCGTGCGCGCCGGCCAGCAACGCCCGAAAACCCTCAGCCCCGATGGCAATGGCAATCGGCAGGCCGATGGCCGACCACAGCGAATAGCGCCCGCCACCCAGTCCAGAAACCCAGCGTGGTGGCGATGCCGAACTCGGCGGCGGCGTCCAGGTTGGTCGTCAGCGCCCAGAAGTGCCGCGAAAGCTGCGCCGCGCTGCCGCCCTGCGCCAGAAACCAGGCCCGCGCCGCGTGGGCGTTGGTCATGGTCTCGGCGGTGGTGAAGGTCTTGGAGGCGATCAGGAACAGCGTGCTGCCGGGCCGCAGCCCGCGCAGCAAGCTGCCCAGCTCCATGCCATCGACGTTGCTGATGAAGTGCAGCCGCTTGCCCGGATGGCGCAGGTCATCGAGCGCCTTGACGGCCATGGACGGCCCCAGATCCGAGCCGCCGATGCCGATGTTCACGATGTCGGTGATGGCACCGTCGGCGCGTACCTGCTCGGCCAGCGCCAGCATGTGCTCCAGCACGCTGTGGACTTGCGCATCGGCCTCGGCGATTGCTGCGCTTTTCATAGCTGACAGCGCTTGCCCAGCATGGCTTTGCGGTGGATTTCGCAACAACCAATGCATGACCGCGCGGCCTTCGGTGTGGTTGATGGCAGCGCCGGCGAACAGGGCGCGGCGGTACTCCTCGACCCCGCACTCGCGCGCCAGTTGCAGCAGCAGGGCTTCCGTGTCCCGCTCGATCAGGTTCTTGGACAGATCGGCATACACATGCGGCGCCTGCTGGCTGAAATGCGCCACGCGCGCCGCGCCGCCGGCGGCAAAGGCAGCGCGCAGGTCAAAACAGCGCCCGGCCTGCGCCCAGTGCGCCTGCAGCCGGCCCAGGCCGGCGTGCGGTCGCAGCGCGTGCGCGTGTCGCGCCAGTCGGCCCCGGGGCTGCTCATGCGCCGGCCTGCGCCTGCAGCAGCTGCTCCAGCTTGGCCGCATCGGCGGCGAAGGCGCGGATGCCCTCGGCCAATTTTTCCGTGGCCATGGCGTCCTGGTTGAGCGCGTAGCGGAAGGCCGGCTGGTCGTACTGCACGGGCTGCAGCTGCAGCGCGCGCGCCTGTGCCGGGTCGAGCGCGCGCTCCAGCGGCGCGGTGCTCGATTGCAGCTGCGCCATCAGCTCGGGCGCGATGGTCAAGAGGTCGCAGCCGGCCAGGGCGATGATCTGGCCGACGTTGCGGAAACTCGCGCCCATGACTTCGGTGGCGATGCCAAAGTGCTTGTAGTGCTGGTAGATGGCGCGCACGCTTTGCACGCCGGGGTCGTTGGCACCGGCCATGGCAGCCTCGTCCCAGTTGCTGCCGGCCTGTTTTTTGTACCAGTCGTAGATGCGGCCCACGAAGGGCGAGATCAGCTGCACCCCGGCCTGCCCGCAGGCCACGGCCTGGGCGAAGGAAAACAGCAGCGTCAGATTGGTGTGGATGCCCCGGCGCTCCAGCAGCCGCGCGGCCTCGATGCCCTCCCAGGTGGCGGCGACCTTGATCAGCACGCGCGCCGTGTCCACGCCCTCGGCCTGGTACAGCTCGATCAGGCGCTCGGCACGCGCCACGGTGGCATCGGTGTCGAACGACAGGCGGGCATCGACCTCGGTGGACACGCGCCCGGGGATGAGCTGCAGGATCTCGCAGCCAAAGCGCACGATCAGCCGATCCATCAGCGCGTCGATGTGCTGGCCGCTGCCCTGCGCCACGGCCTGCGTCAAAAGTGGCGCGTACTCGGGCTTTTGCACCGCCTTGAGAATCAGCGAGGGATTGGTGGTCGCATCCTGCGGCTGGAATTGCGCGAGCTGGCGAAAATCTCCCGTATCGGCCACCACGGTGGTGAACTGGCGCAGGGCATCAAGCTGGTTCATACACAGACCTCTCGTATGTCGTTTGGCGTTGGGCGTTTGGCGTTGCTCGTTCAGCGTCGGCTTGCCATCGGCAGGTGCGCGCGGCAAGAGCGCAAACAGTGTATGCGCGTGCAGCCGGCCCGCCTGCCAGCCGGCGCCGGGGGTGAAACTCGATAACATTCGGCGCCATGAGCTTTGATCTGGTTCTGTTCGGCGGCACGGGCGATCTGGCCTGGCGCAAGTTGCTGCCCGCGCTGGCGCAGGCGCACCGCCATGGCACGCTGCCCGAGGGCGGGCGCATCATCGGCGTGGCGCGCGACGAGTTGTCGGATGACGGATACCGTGCGCTGATCGGCCAGCGCCTGGCCGCCGTGGAGCCCGACAAGCGCCCCAGCGAGGCCGAATTCGCCCGCTTCGCCCCCCTGCTGCACTACCAGCGCATGGACTTGAGCCAGCCCGGCGACTACGCCCTGCTGCGCGCGCGCCTGGCCGAGCGATCGGCGGACGTGGTGGTCATGTACCTGGCCACGGCACCGCAACTGTTCACCACCGCCTGCGAGCAACTGGGCGCCGCCGGCCTGGCCACGCCCCGCACCCGGGTGGTACTGGAAAAGCCCCTGGGCCATGACCTGGCGTCCAACCAGGACATCAACGCCCGCGTGCGCGCCGTGTTCGGCGAGCAGCAGATCTTTCGCATCGACCACTACCTGGGCAAGCCGGCCGTGCAGAACCTGCTGGCGCTGCGCTTTGGCAACGCCCTGTTCGAGCCCTGGTGGCGGCGCGAGACCATCGCCAGCATCGAGATCACCATCGCCGAGCAGCTCGGCGTGGAAAAGCGCGGCGCCTTCTACGACCAGACCGGCGCGTTGCGCGACATGGTGCAAAACCACGCGCTGCAACTGCTGTGCGCCATCGCCATGGAGCCGCCCATCAACGCGCACGCCGACGCCATCCGCGACGAAAAGCTCAAAGTGCTGCGCTCGCTGCAGCCCTGGACGCCCGAGCGGCTGGCGCACGACGTGGTGCGCGGCCAGTACGCCGCCGGGCAGCGGGCCGGCCAGCCGGTGCCCGGCTACCGCGCCGAGGACGGCGTGGCAGCGCACAGCATGACCGAGACCTTCGTCGCCCTGCGCACCGGCATCGCCAACTGGCGCTGGCGGGCGTGCCCTTCTACCTGCGCACCGGCAAGCGCCTGGCGGCGCACGAGGCGCACATCGCCATCCACCTGCGGCCCACGCCGCACGCCATCTACCGCACGCCGCTCGCGTGCGGCGCCAACCGGCTGGTCATCCACCTGCAGCCGCGCGATGGACTGGAGCTGCACCTGTTCGCCGCCGCCGCCAACGACCGGCGCACCGGCGCTGGTGCCGCAGCCAGGCCCAGCCCGGCCCGCGAGGCGCCGGCCCTGACGCCGGTGACGCTGGATCTAGACTTTGACCAGCGCTTTGGCGCCAAGCGCGTGGGCGCCTACGAGCGCCTGCTGCTGGACGTGATCGACGGGCGGCTGAACCTGTTCGTGCGCGCCGACGAGCAGGAAGCCGCGTGGCGCTGGGTCGAGCCGATCATGGAATTTTGGGACGAGCAGAACGCGCGCGGCGACGGCCCGCGCCCCTACGCCGCCGGCACCTGGGGGCCGGGCGCAGCCAGCGCCCTGGTGGCGCGCGACGGCAATACCTGGGCCGAGGAATGCTAGAGCGCATCACCGCCTCGCTGCCCTCGCTGGCGCCGGCCGAGCAGCGCGTGGCACGCCTGGTACTGCAGGATCGCGCGCCTTTGCCCGCCTGCCGGTGCGCGAGCTGGCCGCGCGCGCCCAGGTCAGCAAGCCTACTGTGGTGCGCTTTGCCGCAGCATGGGCTATGGCGGCCTGGCGGACTTCAAGCTGCGCCTGGCCGGCAGCGTGAGCGAGGGCGTGCCCTTCATCCACCGCAGCGTGGACGCCGATGACGGCACGGGCGAGGTGCTGGTCAAGGTGGTGGATAACGCCGTTGCGGCCTTTCTGCAGTACCGCAATGCCGCAAGCGTCCAGGCGCTGGATCGCGCCGCCGAAGCGATTGCCGCCACCTGGCAGACCGGGCGGCGCATCGAGTTCTATGGCGCGGGCAACTCCGGCATCGTGGCGCAGGACGCGCAGCACAAGTTCTTTCGCTTAGGCATCACCAGCCTCAGCGCCAGTGACGGGCACATGCAGGTCATGAGTGCGACGCTGCTGCAGCCGGGCGACTGCGCGGTCATCATCAGCAATTCGGGGCGTACGCGCGACCTGATGGACGCCGCCGACATCGCGCGCCGGCGCGGCGCGACGACGATTGCCATCACGGCCAGCGGCTCGCCCCTGGCGCATTCGTGCCAGATCCACCTGGCCGCCGACCACCCCGAGGGCTACGACCGCTACAGCCCCATGGTGTCGCGCCTGCTGCACCTGCTGGTCATTGATGTGCTGGCCACGCGCGTGGCGCTGCGCATCGGTGAGCCGCTGCAGCCACTCTTGCAGCAGATGAAGAACAACCTGCGGGCCAAGCGCTATACCTGAGCGGGGGCTTTTCTCCCTCCCCACTGGGGAAGGCAGTGCCTCAGGCCGGGCGACCGTAGGTCGCCGTGAAGCTGGCCTTGGCCAAGGTGTTCATGTTGACCATGAAGCCGGCCAGCGCCGCCGGCGCGTCATCCGGCACGTCGATGCGCGCCACCGACAGGGCATGGACGGTGAAGATGTAGCGGTGCGGTTTGTCGCCCGGCGGCGGGCACATGCCGCCCCAGGCGTATTGGCCATAGTCGTTGCGGATGTGGCGCGCGCCGGCTGGCAGATTCGCCCCGCCCTTGGCGCCGGCGTCGGCGGCCAGCTCGGTCGTGTCAGCCGGCAGGTCGATCACGTACCAATGCCAAAAGCCCGAGCCGGTGGGCGCATCCGGGTCGTAGCAGGTCACGGCAAAACTCTTGGCACCCTCGGGCGCACCCGACCAGCGCAGCACGGGCGAGCGGTTCTCGCCACCGCAGCCGAAATCGTTGAACTCGAAACGCGCGTCTATGCTCGCGCCGTCCACGATGTCCGGGCTGCTCAGGTTGAAGTTCTGGCTCATGGTCGATTCCTTTCCTGTGGGGTCAATGGTCGGTGAACTGCTGCGTGCTGTAGCGGCTGGTGGGCCGGCGCGCCAGCAACGGCAGGCCGGTGCAGTATCGCGCGGCTGCAGCGCGATCCAGTCCAGCAGCAGGTCGGCGTCGAGCACGCCGATGTCCAGCCGACGCTCGGGCGGCACGCCGGCCAGGGTCAGGTTGCGGTCGCCACCGCGTGCCGTGTACTGCGGCACGAACAGGCGGTACATGCGCTTCTCGTCCAGCGCGCCCCAGCGGTCGCTGGCCGGGTCGTGGAGCTGCAGCTCGCTGATGCGCGCGCCACGCGGGCGCGTCACATCGACGGCAAAGCGCAGCCCGGCGGCGTAGGGGTACGGCCCAGTGGAGCCACCCGGCCCCCAGACGGCCTCGATGCCGTCTTCCAGCATCCCCTTGAGCTCGGCCCCGCTCACGTCCAGACGCCACAGCGTGTTGCCAAAGGCAGCACGCCGATGATCTGCTCGGCAGTCACCGTGCCCAGCAGCGGCGTGCGCACACCGCCGCCGTGCTGCAGCGCCACGTCAGCCCCGCCATAGCGCAGCCGCGCCACGTCCAGATAGGCCTGGGCGACGAGCTGCTGGATGTCGCCGCCATGCTGATCGACGTGGCCCAGGGCGTTGCAGGCGGCGCTGGAGCGGCCATGATCCAGACTGCCCGGCCCGCCCGGCACGCGGCGCGCGCACAGCTCCTCGGGCACCACGGCGACCGGCGTGCGGGCAAAGTCGGCCACGCGCGCCTCGAAGGGCGCCAGCGCCGCCAGGGCAGCGGCGGAGGGCTGGTCACGCGCAGAAAGCCCGTGGCTGCGCGGCTGGCGGCCAGCTGCTGCGCCAGCGCCGGCGCGGGCGGCTGGCCATCGACGCGCATGGTCTCGCCCACCAGCACATGCGCCGTACCGCTGCAATCGAGCACGTTGCCGCGCGCGTCGAAGCGCACGCGCAGCTCGCCCAGCACCTGCGAGAACTCGGCCGCCTGCACCACGCAGACCGGCTGGCCGTCGGCATTGCGCGTGCGCGCCGGGTACGCGCCCGTGGGCGTGCCCAGTCCGGCCTGGGCCATGGCCGGCGGCCCCAGCAGGGTGTGCGAGTCGCCGCCGACATGACATCGACGCCGCGCAGGCGCTCGGCCAGGCGCAGCTCGGCCTCGTGGCCGACGTGGCTCAGGACGATGATCTTGTCGATGCCGCGCGCGCTGAGGCGGTCGATCTCGCGCTGCACCGCTGTGGCCTCGTCCTCGAACTGCGTGCCGGGTCGGGCGCCGAGGACACCCGGGTCTTGTAGGCCACGGTGACGCCGACTATGCCGATGTCCTGCCCGCTACGGCGCAGCACCACCGAGGGCTGCACCATGCCGGGCGCGCGGCTCTCGTGCAGCGCGGACGCAGCGCCGAAGCGGGTATTGGCACTGAGCACCGGCACCGGGCAGCGGCCTGCGGCCAGGCGATCCAGAAGCCCTTGAGCGTGCTGTCGCCCTTGTCGAACTCGTGGTTGCCCAGGGTGAAGGCATCGAAGCAGGCCACGTCCATGAGGGCTGCATCGGCCTCGCCGGCGCTGCCGGCGCGCTCGAAGTACAGCGTGCCGGTCAGCGCGTCGCCGGCGTGCAGCTTGAGCACATTGGGGCCGGCAGCGGCGGCCAGTTCATCCAGGGCGCCGGCCACGCGGGCAAAGCCGCCGACCTCCATGGCGACAGGGATGCGCCGGCCCGCGCCGTCGTCGAGCTGCACCGTGGCGGCGCGCGGCTGCAGGTTGGAGTGGTGGTCGTTGAGGTGCAGGATGGTCAGCTGGTAGGCCGCATCAGCGGGCGGCAGCGGCTGCACCGGGCCGGAGCCGCCACAGCCGGCCAGCAGGAGGGACAGGGCGAGGGCCGCAGCGCCCGCAGCAGGCCCCCTCACCCCCACCCTCTCCCGCACGCGGAGAGGGAGTCGGAACCGGGCGCGCTCTTGCTCGCTGGGAAAGGTCTGGAGGCACCGTCGGCGCACGCAAGCTGCGCCAACTCGTCTGCCCGCTCCCCCCTTGGGAGAGGGCTGGGATGGCCCGTGGCGCGCTGGGCCGGGTATTGCTTCGGTGCTCCCTCCCCCTCTGGGGAAGGGCTGGGGTGGGGGCCAGTTCGGGCGCTGCGCTCACTGCGGGCGCGGCTCCCATCCCGGCCTTCCCCCAGCAGGGGAAAGAGCGCAAAAACACGCAGCCACCTGGACATTGCAACTCTCATTTGCATAGCTATCTCCGCTTGCCCAGCAACGCTTTGCGGCATTTTTCATGCAAATTCACGGCCCTGCCGGGTCGATGCGCCCCTCCTGCACCGCATGGCAGGCCACGCGCGTGCCGTCGCCGGCGTCGAGCAACTCGGGCCGCTCGACGCGGCAGCGCTCGTTGCCCAGGGCAGCGCGGGTTGAAGGCACAGCCCGGCGCGGATTCAAAGGGTTGGGCACCTCGCCCTGCACCGGCGTGCGCGCCCGGCCCGTGTCGTGCATCTTGGGATGGCGTCGAGCAACATGCGTGTGTAGGGGTGCGCGGCGCGGCAAACAGCGTGGCCTTGTCGGCCAGCTCACCAGGCGACCCAGTACATCACGCCGACCTGGTCGCTCACATGCCGCACCACCGCCAGGTTGTGGCTGATGAACAGATAGGTCAGGCCCTGCTGGCGCTGCAGGTCTTTCATGATGTTCAGCACCTGGGCCTGCACGGACACGTCGAGCGCCGAGGTCGGCTCGTCGCAGACCAGGAACTCAGGCTCGGTGCCAGCGCCCGGGCGATCGAGATGCGCTGGCGCTGCCCGCCCGAAACTGGTGCGGGTACTTGGCCGCGTCCAGCGGCGACAGGCCCACGGACTGCAGCAGCTCGCCCACGCGCTGGGCAAGTGCCGCCTTGTCGGTCAGGATGCCGTGCTCGCGCAGCGGCTCGGCGATGATGTCGCGTACCAGCCAGCGCGGGTTCAGGCTGGCATAGGGGTCTTGAAAAATCATCTGGATCGCCGGCGCATGGCGCGGGCATCGCGCCCCTTGAACGCCGCGTGCGCATCCTGCCCGTCGAAGCAAAGCCGCCGCGCGTGGGTGCGTACAGGCCCACCAGCAGGCGCGCCACGGTGCTTTTGCCACAGCCCGACTCGCCCACCAGCCCAGCGTCTTGCCGCGCTCGATGTCGAAGCTCACGCCATCGACGGCGTGCAGCAGCAGGCGCGGCTTGCCCTCCAGCACCGGTTGAGCCAGGCGGCGAGACATCGAAGGTGCGCGCCAGGTCGCGCGCCTGCACCAACGCTCTCCTCTGCTCCCTCTTCCCCTGGGAAGGTTGGATGAGGCCGGCGCCGCCACCCATACCGTTGGATCCATCAAACCGGCCCCCATCCCAGCCTTCCCCCAGAGGGGGAAGAGCCAATGCCGGCAGGCTATGCGATTCGTTCATGCGGCCTCCTTGCGTCGCGGCGTGCAGCCAGCACGCGCCTGGGTGGCGCCGGCGGGCATCAGTCGGGCGCTCGACCGCCAGCGCTCGAAGACCTCGGCAGCGCGGATTGAAGCGCAGCCGCGCGATGGCGTTCAGGCGCGGCATGCGCCGTCGATCTGGTTGAGCCGCTCGCGCTCGCTGTCCATGTCGGGGATGGAGGCCATGAGGCCGGCGGTGTAGGGGTGCGCCGGGTGGTTGATGACCTCGTGTACCGGCCGATCTCGCCACGCGCCCGGCATACATCACGGCCACGCGGTCGCAGTCTCGGCAATCACGCCCATGTCGTGCGTGATCAGCATGACGGCGCGCGCCGCGCTCTTGCAGATGTTCTCAGCAGTTGGAATGATCTGCGCCTGGATGGACACGTCCAGCGCCGTGGTCGCTCATCGGCCACGATCAGCTGCGGCTCGGCGCCAGCGCCAGGGCGATGACCACGCGCTGGCGCATCCCGCCGGAAAACTGGGCGGGTAGTGTCGATACGCTGCTCGGCCGCCGGGATGCCGGTGTCCCGCAAGAGCTGCACGGCGCGCTCGCGCGCCTCGGGGCGCTCACCGGCAGATGCGTGCGTATGGTCTCGGTGAGCTGCTGGCCGACGGTATAGAGCGGGTTCAACGAGGTCAGCGGATCCTGAAAGATCGCGCCGATGCGCCGGCCACGGATGTGGCGCATCTGCTCATGGCCCAAGTGGTCGATGCGCTGGCCCTCCAGCAAGATTTGCCCGCCAGCCACGCGCCCGGGCGGCTCCAGCAAGCCGATGATGGACGCGCCGGTGAGTGACTTGCCGGCGCCGGACTCGCCCACCACGCCCAGGATTTCGCCCGGGGCGATGGCAAAGCTCACGTCGTCCAGGGCGCGCAGTGTGCCGCGCCGGCTGGGGAATTCGACGATCAGGTTCTTGACTTCAAGTAAGGACATACAGCATTCGCCCGGTTTCAGCGCAGGCGGGGATTGAGCGCGTCGCGCAGCCAGTCGCCCAGCAGGTTCACCGACAGCGCGATCAAGACCAGCATGACGCCCGGGAACACGGTGATCCACCACTCGCCGGAGAACAGGTAGTCGTTGCCGATGCGGATCAGGGTGCCCAGCGAGGGCGAGGTCGGCGGCGCGCCCACGCCCAGGAAGGACAGCGTGGCCTCGGTGATGATGGCCGTGGCCACCTGGATGGTGGCCAGCACCATGACCGGCCCGAGCACGTTGGGCAGCACATGCCGGCGCATGATGCGAAAGGCGGGCACGCCCGTGACGCGCGCGGCCTGCACGTATTCCTTGCTGCGCTCGACCAGGGTGCTGCCGCGCACGGTGCGCGCGTACTGCACCCAGCCGGTGAGCGAGATCGACAGGATCAGCACGCCGAAGGCCAGCGACTCGGGCGCGTTGGGAACATCGCCCGGCCCACGCCGGCGATCAGCAGGGCGATCAGGATGGCCGGGAAGGACAGCATCACGTCGCACAGGCGCATCAGCACGGCGTCCACCCAGCCGCCGGCAAAGCCGGCCCACAGGCCAGCGCCACGCCGATCACCACCGAGATCAGCACCGAGGCCAGGCCGACGATCAGCGAGATGCGCGCGCCATAGATCAGCGCCGACAGGATGTCGCGGCCCTGGTCGTCCGT